>NZ_BAAIHC010000025.1:0-59051 GCF_054652575.1 Silvimonas sp. JCM 19000
ACAAGCGGTTAAAAGCTTACCCAGCAAAAACGGGCACATCAAAACCCGCCACAGGCCAAGCGTTTAAAAGTCCAGTCCACTCCAGCAACACATCAACATCAAACCCCACCACCCACCCCCTCCCCCTCCCTCCGGCCCCTCCCCTCGCCCAAATCCCTCATTTACCAGTAGAATCCTGCGGTTTAATACCAAGCCCGCTGCCGGGAAATACGCAATGCTGACCTTCCAGGAAATACTGCTCAAGCTGCAAAACTATTGGGGCCAACAGGGCTGCGCGCTGCTGCAACCCTACGATATGGAAATGGGCGCGGGCACTTCGCATACCGCCACCTTTCTGCGCTCGATCGGCCCGGAACCATGGAACGCCGCATATGTGCAGCCGTCGCGCCGCCCCAAAGACGGCCGTTATGGCGAAAACCCCAACCGGCTGCAGCACTACTATCAATTTCAGGTGGTGCTTAAACCCAACCCCGACAACATCCTCGAACTGTACCTGGGCTCGCTGAAAGAACTCGGCATTGATCCCACCGTGCACGACGTCCGCTTTGTGGAAGACGACTGGGAAAACCCGACGCTGGGCGCGTGGGGTATGGGTTGGGAAGTGTGGCTTAACGGCATGGAAGTCACGCAGTTCACTTATTTCCAGCAAGTCGGCGGCCTTGATTGCAAACCGGTGCTGGGCGAAATCACCTACGGCACCGAACGCCTGGCGATGTATCTGCAAGGCGTGGAAAACGTCTACGACCTGGTCTGGACGCAATTCCCCAACGGCCAGAAAGTCACCTACGGCGACATCTACCATCAAAACGAAGTCGAACAATCCACCTACAACTTCGAGCATTCCAATGTCGAGTTGCTGCTGAGCCTGTTCAACAGTTTTGAAGGCGAAGCGCGCAAGCTGATCGAAGCCGGTCTGCCGTTGCCCGGCTACGAAATGATTCTGAAGTCGGCCCACACCTTTAACCTGCTGGACGCGCGTGGCGCCATCTCGGTGACCGAACGCGCCGCATACATCGGCCGCATCCGCACGCTGGCACGCATGGTGGCGCAGGCTTATTACGATTCGCGCGAGGCACTCGGCTTTCCGATGTGCCGGACCCAGGACTAAGCCCGATGAGCCGGCTGCGCCTGACGCTGATATTGACCGCCGCGCTGTGCCTGGGCGCGTGCGGCAAATACGACGACGGCACGCGCGGGCCCGATCCGGTGCCCAAAGACGCGCAATGGCGCAGCTATGGCGATATGCCGGATTTTGAAGTACTGGCCGATATCGACTCCATCACGCACAACGTGCGCGATGCCGACGACGAATACACCTATGTCTGGATGCTGCAGCACTTCAAGCAAGACCAGATTGATGGCGTTTCCAAAGGCAAGTACCGCAAAAAATACATGCGCCAGGCCATCCACTGCCCCAGCGGCCGCATGGCGGGCACGGCAGTGGAAATGCGCGACGAAGAAGACGTACAGGTCGCGCGCTACGACGTTCCTGGATATCAGTGGGAATTCGAAACGCCGTCCCCCGACACCTATGGTGCCGACTTTGTGCGCCAGGTCTGCAAGATCATGGCCGACAAAGAGGCCAAACAAGCACAAGAGTCTGGCAAACGCTGAAGGCGCACGCTGCGCCCAGATGAACCCATCACGAGTAAAAAACGATGTCGCAAACCCTGTTGATTGAACTGTTTACCGAAGAACTGCCGCCTAAGGCGCTGCCTAAGCTGGGTGCCAGCTTTGCACAAACGTTGTTTGATGAACTGGCCAAGCTGGGCTTCGTCGACAAGAGCGTCGAATACTTTACCTTTGCCAGCCCGCGCCGCCTGGCCGTGTCGATTCCGGACGTGGTGCGCGTGCAGCCCGATCAGCAGATCGAAAAGAAAGGCCCGGCTGTGGCCGCCGGTTTCAAGGATGGCCAACCGACGCCCGCACTGGCCGGTTTTGCCCGTTCTTGCGGCGTAACGCCCGAGCAGCTGGAAAAAACCCACGACGGCAAGCAAGACATTTTTGTGTTTCGCAGCACCAAAGCCGGGGAAGAACTGGCTGCCGTGTTGGCCGGTTTGATTGAACTGGCGCTCAAAAAACTGCCCGCGCCGCGCATGATGCGTTGGGGCGATCGCGATGGCGCGTTTATCCGCCCGATCCACGGCCTGCTGGCTATGCATGGCGCGGATGTGATCCCGGCGCACGCGCTGCATCTCAAATCCGGCCGCGTTACGCAAGGCCACCGCTTTTTGAGCAAAGGCCCGATCGAACTGGCGCACGCCGATGAATATGCGCGCGCCTTGTACGAAGCCGGTTGCGTGGTCGCCAATTTCACCGCGCGCCGCAACCTGATCGAAGACCGCCTGACCACGGCCGCCAAAGACGTCAACGCCACCATCGCGCCGTCGGCCGGTTTGCTGGACGAAGTAACGGCACTGGTGGAATGGCCGGTGGTGTACACCGGCGAATTCAGCGCTGACTTCCTTAAGGTGCCGCAGGAATGTCTGATCCTGTCGATGCAGCAGCATCAAAAATACTTTCCGCTGCTGGATAGCAACGGCAAGCTGCTGCCCAAGTTCCTTGTGGTGTCCAATCTGGAAACCAACGACCCGTCGCACATCATCCACGGCAACGAACGCGTGCTGCGCGCACGTTTGTCCGATGCCCAGTTCTTCTTTGAGCAAGACCAGAAGACCAGACTGGAAAGCCGCGTCGGCAAGCTGCGTAATGTGGTTTATCACAACAAGATCGGCAGCCTTTTCGAGCGCATCGAGCGCCTGGTCAAACTGGCGGGCGAGATCGCTCATAGTCTGGGCGCCGATCGTGCGCTGGCCGAGCGCGCTGCCTACCTGGCCAAGGCCGATCTGGTCAGCGATATGGTCGGCGAATTCCCTGAGCTGCAAGGCATTATGGGCATGTACTACGCCCGTCACGACGGCGAAAACGAAGTGGTGGCGCAAGCCATCGAAGGCCATTACCACCCGCGTTTTGCTGGTGACACCTTGCCGGAAGGCCCGGTGGCGCAAGCGGTATCGCTGGCTGACAAGCTGGAAGCCATAGTCGGCATCTACGGCATCGGCCTGATCCCGACCGGCGATAAAGATCCGTTTGCCCTGCGCCGCGCTGCCTTGGGCGTGCTGCGCATGTTGCTGCAATTGCCGCTGGATTTGACCGCGCTGCTGAACGCCACCGCCGCCACCTTCCCGCAAGGCGTGGTGTCGGACAACGTGGCCGCAGGCGTGGCGGACTTTATGCAAGAGCGGCTGAAAAACTATCTGCAGGCCGAATACCCGGCCGCCGATATCGAAGCCGTGCTGGCCTTGCGCCTGAACCGTTTCGATGACGTGTCCAAGCGTCTGGACGCGGTCGCAACCTTCCGCGCCCTGCCGGAAGCCGCCGCACTAGCCGCCGCCAACAAGCGGATTCGCAACATCCTGAAGAAAGTCGAAGGCGAAATCCCCGCGCTGAACCCGGCGCTGCTGGTGGAAGACGCGGAAAAAGCACTGCACGCCGCGTTCGTCAGTGTGGCCCCGTCGGTGCAAACCGCGCTGGCGGCACAAGACTTTACCGGCGCGCTGAAGCAACTGGCCGCACTCAAGGCGCCGGTCGATGCCTTCTTTGATGGCGTAATGGTGATGGCAGATGATCTGGCCGTGCGTGGTAACCGTCTGGCCTTGTTGTCCGGCCTGGCCGGCATCATGAACCAGGTGGCCGAATTGTCGTTGCTGGCGGAATAAACACAGTGCCGGACTGGATGGTGACCAACATGAAACTGCTGATTCTGGATCGTGACGGTGTCATCAACGAGGACAGCCCGGACTACATCAAGTCGCCGGATGAATGGATACCCATACCCGGCAGCCTTGAGGCCATGGGCGAGTTGTCACGCGCGGGCTGGTCGCTGGTGGTCGCCACCAACCAGTCCGGTGTGGCGCGCGGTTATTACGATGTGCAGATGCTTAACCGCATCCATGCCCGCATGTATAAAGCCGCCAACGAAGCGGGCGGGCATATCGACGCGGTGTTTTTCTGTCCGCACGGGCCGGAAGACGGCTGTGATTGTCGCAAGCCGTTGCCCGGCATGATTATCGATATCGCGCGGCGTTATCACATGCAGGCTGGCGACTGCATCATGGTCGGCGACAGCTTGCGCGATCTGCAGGCCATTGCTGCAGCGGGCGGCCATCCCATCCTGGTCCGCACCGGCAACGGTGTAAGCACCGAAGCCGCTGGCAATCTGCCCGCGGGTACGCTTGTTTTTGATAACCTGGCCGCAGTTGCGCGCCATCTGCTGACGCATGAAACCGTGCGCAGCGCCTCTACCGCTGAGTAAAGATTCCATGGTTCTGTTGCGTTCTTTGATCTACTGGCTGGGCTTTGTGCTGATCACGCCGGTGTACGCCATTCTGTCGCTGATGGCGCTGCCATTTCCGCGTGTGCCGCGTTATCGCTTTGTAACCGGCTGGTGCAAGATCATGGTGTTTTTGCTGCGCGTGGTGTGCGGCCTTCACTACAAGGTCATCGGCCGCGAAAACATCCTGAAGCAGCCCGCCATGCTGATGAGCAAACACCAGTCCGCCTGGGAAACCATGGCGCTGACGCAGTTTTTTCCGCCGCTGGTGTATGTGTTAAAGCGCGAACTGTTCAAGATTCCGTTCTTTGGTTGGGGCCTGCGTGTGGTGTCGCCGATTGCGATTGACCGCAGCAACCGCGCCGAAGCGCAACGTTTGCTGATGGAACAAGGCCACGAGCGCCTGCGCGATGGTTTCTGGATCGGCATCTTTCCGGAAGGCACGCGGGTGGCGCCGGGCAAACGCGCGCAATACAAGCAAGGCGGCGCACGTCTGGCCATCAGCCTGGGCGTACCCATCGTGCCGGTGGCGCTGAACTCGGGCGAATACTGGCCCAAGAATTCGCTTAAAAAATATCCGGGCACCATCACCGTTTCGATCGGCCCGGCCATCCAGACTGCGGGCCGCAGCGCCGACGAGATCACGCGCGAAGTCGAAAACTGGATCGAAACCGAGCTGGCCCGCATCGGCGGCACCGGCCCCTGCTATCCGCGCGCATGACCCTGCTCCGCTACGCCGCCGGTGCCGCCAGTTTTGACTGGAAGCTGGCGCGCAGTGCGCGCCGCCGCTCCATCGGCCTGAAGATTGATCGCGAAGGTCTGACCGTCGTGATCCCCGCGCGCGGCACCCAGGCCGACGCTGAAACCGCCATCCGCAACAAGCTGGGCTGGATACTCAAGCATCTGGCCCAGCGCGAAACGCTGACGCAAACCGCACCGCCGCAGCTGGAAAACGGCAGCGAAGTGCTGTGGCTGGGCGTGCCACACGCCATAGCCAGCCACGCCCCGCGCAGCCGCGTGGAAGAACCGTGGCTGCATCTGCGCGGTGAAAACCCCGAGCAATTGCTGGCCGCGTTTATCCGCTTTAGCCAGGCCACGGCGCGCGGCTACTTTGCCCTGCGCACGCAAGAATTTGCGCCACGTCTGGGCGTTAATCCGCGCCGCATTCTGCTGACTTCAGCACGATCACGCTGGGGCTCTTGCACCAGCCGCGGCGATATCCGCCTTAACTGGCGCCTGATGCAAGCACCCGCCAGCGTGATCGATTACGTCATCGTGCATGAGCTATGCCATTTGCTGGAGATGAACCACTCCGCCCGTTTCTGGGCGCATGTGGCCAGCATCTTTCCGCATTGGCAACGTGAGCGCGACTGGCTCAAGGCACACGGCCACCGTTTGATCGGCCCGGATTAAGGCCGGACGGCGCTAAGGCAGCAAGCGGATCGCCAGCGAAGCCGAGCCCGATTTCTGCCAGCAATCCGCCGCGGCGTCATACGCGTGCGCACCCTCGCCTGCGCTAACGCCGCTACGGATTTGCCCGCTATGCGGCAAGCCATCATCAAACTGCTGATCCAGCGCGCAGACGTAACGAATATCCACCGCCGCCGTCCCCGCTTGTTGCGCCACCAGCCAACTGCTATCGGCATCGGTGCCACCCACGCCTGTCTCACCCGGGGCCACCGCCCATGCGGTACCGGTGGGCATTTTGCGATCGCTGCTGACCAGCATGCCGCTTTGCTCACTCAACATGCGCCAGAAACTGCTGGCCTCAGCAGCGTTATCGATCAGGCCATTGCGGCCCCCGCCCGCGCTGCCTTCGCATTGCGTCGGCGTGCTGGCCTCGGCAGCGCAGCCGTCGCCTGGCCACGCGCCATAACGCTCGAAGTAAACCTGCATTGCGTTCTGTATTTTGTTGGCACTGGCATAAATGCTTTTGACGCGCGCGCCGTCGATCAAGGCGCGGCCTTTGAAGGCCATGCCCAGCAGCAGGCCAACAATCACCAGCACGGTCGCCATTTCGACCAGGGTAAAGCCGCCGGCGCGACGGTAAGGGGTGGGACGGACATGCATAAGGCGTTCTCCAGGTTAGGGGCAAACACCGATGCGGTAGCTCGTGGATGCGGGCGCTCGTCATGGCAAGCGTCCTGCGCGCAAGGCGATTTCGACCAGGCGCTCGTTATTGATCCAGAACAGCAGATCGTCAAAGGGCTCGTCGGGCGCTGCGCCGACGATAAATTCGCTGCCAACGCGGGCGTTGCGGGCCTGCCCGCCGTCGCCACCGCCGGACAAAGCACCCGGCCCGTGCGCGCCGTGTGCAATCAGCAAAAGCGGTATGCGCTGGGCAATGACATTGCCCGCCGCCACGTTATCCAGCAGCGTGATGTCCCCGCTGGAACACAACATAAAGCTCATCCCGGCGGGCGGTTTGGCATTGGGCGCGCAACTATCGCCCGGCGAGCGCGGTGCCAGATCGGCAAAGCTGGCGCTGACGCGATAGGTATAAGGGCGCTGCCACGCATCGACGCGCGCCACGGCCAGCGTCCGCCATGGCAGCGTGCCTTGTAAGGCGCTGCAGCGACCATCGGCATCGCGCGCTTCCAGCCCTTGCCGCCCCAGCGACACGGCCAGGGCGGCCGGGCAAGGCAAATGGCCATTGCGTACGGCAAAGGCCAGCAAGGTCTGGCCGATCTGATCTTGCTGGCGTCGCTCGGCCCGGCGCAGTTCGCCCTGGCGCAGCGTCTGCACCGCGCCAAGCATGCCCTGCAGCATCAGTCCGATGATCACCAGCACGATGGCCAGTTCAACGAGTGAGTAGCCATTGCGGCGCATCGCGGCTGCCCTCCGGTGTGGTCCAGCGATAAACCACGCGGTCTGCGCCAGCGGCGAAGGTATAAGCGCCTGCGCGCACATCCGCGGCCAGCGGGGGATGCGTGCTGAGGATGGCGGCCGCATCCCACTGGCGGCTACCGATGCGCAAGCGCAATGTGCGGGCGCAAGTGGCCAGCCCCGCAGTGGCGCTGGTGGCGTAATACAGATGGGCGTGCCAGCGGTTGCGATAGAGCCAGGCGCTGTCGACCAGCAGGGACGCGGGCACACGCCCGGTCAGGCGTTCAACCAGCAGATTCGACGCCAGCGGCGCACCGGCGCAAGCGTCGTCACCCGGCGTGGGCAAGCGGCCAAAGGCGCTGTGCCATGCACTGAGCAATTGCATGCTGTGACGCACGGCCCTGGCGTGCAAAGGTGGCATCAGGTCGCTGCGGCGGATGACGGCGATGCGGTCGTTCAAAAGCACCCGCCCGCGCGCATCGACCACGTCGCCCTGGGTGAAGGGTGCGGCCGTCAGCTCGATATTGCTGTACCTACGCCCGGACTGGGCAAGTGCTTCCAGATAGTTAGCCGGTTTGAGCAAGGCGGCCGCAGCATGACGCGTTTGCCCGGCGAGCGCATGGCCCGGGGCCAGCAGCACCGCCACCACCGGATCATCGCGGCTGGCCAGTGCCACCCCCGCCACCAGGTCATAGGCATCAAGCCATACGCCCGCGGTTGCCGGATTAAGCGGTGTGTTGTTGCCGTCCTGGTAGGGCTCGGCCAGCGCCAGCCATAAGGTCTCGCCCGCACTATCCGGACGCGCTTGCTGTTGCAGGCTGCGCCACGGCACCCGGCCCAGTCTGGACCCGGCACTGTTGCAGCTGGCGGTTTTGTCATTGCCCACGTACCCCGCCGCGGCGCTGCCCGGAATATGCAAATCCGGGCAGGGCAATGCCCCGGGACGAGCCAGATTGCTGACGCCGTTGCCACTTACACCGCGCCGTTGCACCGCCCAGTCGATCAGAATCTGACGCGCTTGCTGCAGCGCTTTACGCGTGGTGGCTTCGCGCGCCGCCACCGGCGTTTGCCGGGGCAGGCCCGCCACCTGCCATCCTGCCAACAGACTGAGCAGCAGCAAGGCCAGTAGCGCTACCGCACCGCGCTGATACCTCGGCGCTTGCGTCATGGTTGCAAGCTCCAGCTTTCGCCCACGCGCACCTCGATGGGCGCGCTGGCCACCGCCGTGCCATCCACCCAGCAGCGACGCAAGCGCGGCGCGTGCACGCAGGCACTAAGGCGCCAGCGTTGCTGTAGCGGCGCTTCGGCCTGCTGGCGCTGGGCCTCATCCGAAAACAGGCGTCCCCACGGCAGCGACTGGCTGGCCGTGGGCATCGCCACGAGCAGCAAGATCAACAAGACGGGCTTCATGATTTGGCCTCCAGCCGGGTGACGCCGTGCCAGTTCACTACGCAGCGCACTTGCAGTGCATAGGGAGTCGGCTCCATCGCACAATCCGACCAATGCAGCGCGCCGGGCCATTGCTTGAGCCAGGGCTCAAGTTGATCGAGCGCGGTTTCATCGTGTAATTCCAGCGCGAGCGTGGCTTCGATGTGCTGGGCGACCCAACCTTGCGTGGGCTGGCCGCGCACCTCGCGCAGCGCGACTTCAGTCAGCCGCCAGCTTGAGCCAGCCTGCGCAGTGAGTTCGCGCTGCCAACGCTGCAGATCGAGAACCTGCAACGCCTGGCGCTGCGCCAGGTAGTGCAGCCAGTTTTGCTGTTGCAGCGTTAGCCTGGCGGGTGTGCGCGCCAGCAGCGTGCCTGGCGGGTCCGGTCGGGTCGCCACGGCAATCGCCAATAACAAGGCCGCGCCGTGTAGCAACAGGTGGCTGGCCAGATCAAGCCGGCCGTTCATGGCGTGGCCTCCGCGCGTATCTGCAATTGCCACAGCGCCCGGTTGGAGGCTGGCAGCAATTGCCATGGCGTTTCGGCAAACCATGCGGCATCGGGCTCGAGCGCCCCGGTCATGCCGTTATCCACATCGGTGCTGAAGCTGAGCTGCACATGGGCCTGCCTGCCCCAGCTCTGCTGCCATTCCAGCCGCTGTACCGCCTGGCCTGGATGTTGTGCCAGCACCAGCGAAAGCTGGCGCAAGCGCTCCGGCAGCGCGCTGTCCTGGGGTGGCAACTGTTGTAGCACCGCGCGCGCAATGTCGGTTTCAGTCCAGTCCGGCATCGTGCTGAGCGGCGCTGGCCGGTGGGTGTGCCAGGACGCGCCCGCGTAGAGCAATGCCAGCAAGCCCAGCGTGGGTGAGGCCCATGCAGCCAGGCGCCGCGTGCGCGTCAGCCAGCAATGGCGCGCGACAGCGCTGGGGCGCGGGTACTCGCTGGCATCATCGCGCCATGCTTGCACGCGCGCGGGCGTGGCAGCTTGCCATTGCAGCTGGGGATAGCGCGCCAGCAAGGCCGGTTCAAGCGGCACTTCGCTGCGGCATGGCAGCGGATCGCGGCCGTTCCACCAATGCTGTTCCTGCAAATGCTGCAGGGTGGCTTCGAGGTCGATATGGGCTTGCGCGCTATCGGCCGCGCCTGGGCACAAGCGGGTAAAGCGCAGCACATCGGTGGACAACCACAGGTGGCGGGTGCCGTCGATCAAACCCGCTGCGATATATAACTGCGCACCGCGCGCAGCGGCCGCCAGCGCCAGCGTGTGGCTGTGACATGCCTGCACCGCGTGCCCCGCCGCCAGCAAGGCGGCCACCAGTTGATTAAGCAGCGCCGGACTCTGCAATTGCAGCAGCAAAGCCGGCGCGTCCGCCCCATCGCCCGGATTGAGCCAGCGGCCCCAGCCCGCTTCTTGCGCGCCCGGGGGTTGAATCCGCGCGGCCATCAGCTTGCGCTGGTCGCGCACGCGTTGGGCGCGCAGCGGGCTGGCCACCACTTGTTCGTCGGGCCGATCCAGCCATACCGCCACCGGCCCCGGCGGCAGGCTGCGCAACAGGCCATCAATCGTGGCGACCGTGGCGACGGCCTCATGCAGCAAATGCGGGCCGGACCACGCTTGCCAGCGCTGGGCGCCGATCAGGATGCGCGTGCGTTGTTTCATCGCAATCCACCCAGGCTGTCAAACACCGGCCCCAGCACCGCCAGCATGACCCACGCCAACAATCCGCCCAGCACCAAGGTGAGCAGCGGCTCGATCATTGCTTGCATGCGTTCGGTTTGCTGCCGCACCGCTTGCTCGCAACTGCTGGCCAGCTGCTGCAACGCGCTGCCGAGCTGGCCCGTGGTTTCGCCAGTCCGCAGCAAACCGGCCAACAAAGGCGGTGCCGGCTGGATCTGGCCCAGCGCCGCGGCGAGGGTCTGGCCTTGTTCGATCTGCTGCCGCGCGCGGTGCAGGGCCAGGCGCAGATGCCGATTGCCGATGCCCGCTTCGGCCAGCGCCAGCGCCTGCAGCACGGGCACCCCGGCGTCATAGAGCAAGGCCAGGCTGCGGGCGTACTGTGACCATGCGTTGTGGCAGTGCAAACGACCGCTCACGGGCCAACGCAAGCGCGCCAGCGCGAGTGTGGTCTGGAGCGTGGGTGATACACGTCGCGCCAGCATCAATGCCGTCAGCGCCAGCGCGCCGCTGAGTAAAACCACCAGGCCCCAGCGCTGCACCCCATCGGCCAATATCAGTAAAGCGCGCGTCGCCAGCGGCAAGGGCGCGCCGGTGCTGGCGACAAAGTCGCGCACCTGCGGCAGCAAATAAACCAGCAGAAAAGACATCGCGCCCAACAGCACTGCCCCCGCGAACAGAGGGTAGGCCAAGGCTTTGCGGGTCTGGCGTTGCATTTGCTGGCGCCAGGCAAAGTGGCGCTGCAGATCGGCCAGCACTGCCAGCAACTGGCCGCTGGCTTCGCCCGCCGCCACGCCTTGCAATAGCAGCGGATCAAAACTGGCCGCGTTGGCTTGCATGGCCTGGGTCAGCGTTGCACCGCGCTGCAAGTGCTGGTGCAACTGGCGCAAGGGTGCGGCAAGCGCGGCATCGGTGCTGCCCGTACTCAGCTCGGCCAAGGCATCAAGCAGAGGCACGCCTGCGGCCAATAGTTGGTGCAGCTGAAAACACAGCACACCGTGCGCCGCCAGCGGCAGCTGCCGTGGCTTGCGCACCCGCACCGGCCGGGCCCGTAACAACACCAGTCGGGCATCCAGTAATTGCTGTTGCAGCTCGGCGACCGACCTTGCGTCTTGCTGGCCCTGGCATGCGACACCCGCAACGCTTAGCGCTTTATAGCGATAACGCATCGTCCACCTCCGTACCCAGCACGCGTTCGACCTCGATCTGGTCGGTGACGCCCGCCTCGACATAGGCCATGGCCTGTTGCTGCAGCGATAAATAGCCGCGTTGCTGCAGCACGGGCATGGCCAGTTGCAGCCGCGCGGGATCGAGCAAGGCGCAAACCATGGCCGGATTAAGCGGCAGCAAGGACATCACCGCGGCCCGCCCGCGATAGCCATAGCCGTGGCAGACCGGGCAACGCTCGGCCGGGCGTTGCGGCGACGGGCAAACCGGGCAGCCTTTGCGCAACAGACGCTGCGCCACCACGCCGATCAGGCATGCGCTGAGCATGGCGGCCGAGACGCCAAGGTCGAGCAAGCGCGGCAAGGCGCCGATGGCCGAATGCGCATGCAGGGTGGCCAGGACGCGGTGGCCAGTTAGCGCAGCGCGCACTGCCATGGCGGCGCTGGCGCTGTCGCGGATTTCGCCGATCAACAGAATGTCGGGGTCCTGCCGCATCAGCGCACGCACCCCTTCTGCAAAATCGAGTTTGACCGCCTCGCCCAGCGAACACTGGCGGATGCCCGGCAACCGGTATTCGACCGGGTCTTCCAGCGTCATGATGTTGACCCCGCTGGTATTCAGCTCGCTGAGGATGGAATACAGCGTGCTGGTCTTGCCGCAGCCCGTCGGCCCGGTCAGCAACAACAAACCGCCGGGTTGGCGCAGCATTTTGCGCAGCACCGCCAGCGATTGCGCGGGCAAGCCCAGTTGCGTCAGCGGCAGCACGCCGCGAGCGCGATCGAGCAGGCGTAACACCAGATTTTCGCCTGCCAGCACCGGCAGGCTGGCAGCACGGATATCGAGGATGCGATGGCCGCAAGTGCGGCTAAAGCGGCCATCCTGGGCGGCGCGGGTTTCCGCGATATCCATGCCGGCCAGCAATTTGAGCTGTACCAGCAGACCCGGCCAGACTTCGCGCTGCACCAGGCGGCGGGTGCGCAGCACGCCATCAATGCGATAACGCAGACGCAGATGCGCGCGCTCGGGCTCCAGATGGATATCCGATGCGCCGTTGGCGGCCGCGTCTTCCAGCAACAGATCAACCCATTGGGTTAGCGCTGCGCCGTCGGCCCCGGCGTGCAGGCGGTTGATCCATTCATCCAGATCGGCCGGGCGGTGGTAGTGCTGCTCGATGCCGGCCAGCAAGGCAGATTCGGCCACCACAAAGGTGACCACCGCGCAACCCGGCGGCAGGGTCCAGCGCAGATGATCGAGCAGGGGCAAGGGGTTGGCGCTGCTGACGGCCAGGGTGAGCTGTTTGCTGGCGGCGTCGTAACTGAGCGGCAGGATGCGATGTTCGCGCGCCAGTTGCTCCGGCACCAGCGACAGCGCCAACGGGTCCAGCGGCGCTTGCGGCAGATCGTGTACGGGTTGGCCGCAGCGCTCCAGCAGCACGCCATCCAGATCGGCCTGTGACAAAAAGCCAAGGCTACACAGCTGCTGCCCTAACAAGACGCCTGCACGTCGTTGCTCACGCAACGCAATCTGCAACTGATCGAGATCGATCAGACCGCGCGCCATCAAATCTTCGCCGAGACGGGTACGAGTACTATTCATTGCGGGCTACTCCTGCGGCCGAGCCGTCATCAAGCCGCCAATGCCACGGCGCGACTTGCTGCGCCCGAGGCACCAGCGTGATCAGCTGGACCGTTTGTGAAGAAGGGGTGGGTAAAACTGCGGGGGAACTTGCAGAAGCGGTCGCGCTGGCACGGGCATAGGCGCGATCCCGCCATGCCGACCAGCTGGCGGCGGCCAAGGGGGCGGCGTGGCGGGTTGGCGTGGTAGCCGTCGGCCAGTACATCTGCACGCCGACCACGGCCGCCAGCAGCAATGCGGCCAGGCAAAAACGCAAGACGGTGGCGATCATGGCCGGTCCTCCGGCGCATGCAGCAGGCCCGCATCGAAGGCCGGATGCCAGTCGCCACGCTGGGCAGCAAACACGGATTCGGGCGGGATGGGGGGATGGCTGGCAGGGGGCAAGGCGGCATCGGCATCAAGCGTCACCGGCCGCAAAAACACCACCAGCTCCACGCGCCGCACCTGGTCATCGCGATAACTGAACAGATCGCCCAGGCCCGGCAGGCGCGATAGTCCGGGCACGCCATTGCGTTGCAGTTGCTGGCTTTCCTGAATCAAGCCGCCCAGTACGGCCCATTGCCCGGAACGCACGCGCAAGGTGGCATCCAGTTCGCGCACTTGCAGCACCGGCACCTGGCTGCTGACCGGCGTGCTGCCTTCGCGCGCCAGCAGCTTGACCGCAGGGTCATCCACCCAGCTGCGGATATTGGTAATGGTGGGGCGCACGTTCAGCGCGATTACGCCATCGGTGGAAATCTGCGGCAGCACCTGCAGCACCAGGCCTATGGGCACGGTGTGCAGCTTGCTGGTGTATTGACGGCGGTTGATATCGCCGTCCTTGTTGCGGTCTTCGGCCAGCTCCAGCGTGAAGTAAACCTGCTCGTCCACCACTTTCATCACGGCAGTCTGATTGTTGAGCGCCATGATCTTGGGGCTGGAAAGCACGCGGATCTGGCCAAACTGCTCCAGCCAGCGCAACGCAAAATTGCTCCCCGCTGTCACGCCGCCGCTAAGTAAAGCCAGCGGCGCATCAAGCAAGGCGGCACCATTCAGGCTTTGCGCCAGTTGCCAACCGCCTGCGCCGCCGGTGAGCCAGCGCCAGTCTATGCCCGCCTGGTAGCGATCATTGAGCGCGACCTCCACAATGCTGGCCTCGATCAGCACCTGGCGCTGGGCATGGCTTTGCATTGCATTGAGCCAGTCGGCCACCTTGCGCTGCTCCGCCTGACTGGCCACGACCGCAACCAGACCGGTTTCGGGATGCACGATGACCTGGCGCGGCGCTTCTGGCTGATCCGGCAGCGTGGCAATGGCGGCAGTAGCGCTGGCCACCACGGGGGCGGGCGCCGGGGCCGGCGTGGTAACGGTTACGCCGATCAAGCGGCGCAGATGGCTTTCCAGCGCGCTCCAGAAGGCATGATCGGCGCTGCTATCGAGCAAGGTGGTCGAGGTATTCACCGGCCGCGCGCTGCCGGGGTCGCCCGTGGTCACCGAATTGGCCAGCGTTACGGTGGCGCGTACCTTGCGCGTCAGATTCAGATAATCGACCGGGTAGGTGACCAGATACGGTGTATCCGGCTCCACCCGTACCGTGCTGCCCTGCAACTGCCAGCGGATTGGTGCCTGCCTCGCAATGCGGTCGAGCAGTTGCGGCAGCGTCTGGTCGAGCGCATTCAGCGTGATCAGCCCGCTGACGCCGGGGTGTAGATCAAGATCGACGCGGGCATCACGCGCCAGGGTGAACAGCAGCGCGGCCAGCGGCTGCTGATACGCAATCACCGAAAAACGCCGGGGCCGGGACGCTACGGTGCTGGCCCTGGCGGGGGCAGCGGCGGCGCGGGGTTGCACTGCAGCAACAATCGGCAAGCCACTGGGCGGACTGGCAACCGGGTGCAAAGACAGAGGCCGCGGCCCGGCCGATGGCAGAGGCGCGCAGGCGGCCAGCAACAGCAGAATCAGCGTGCCGGGAAAAAGTGTGAATCCTACCAGGACTTGCATGGGTGCTCGGATCTGGCCGCAGCCAGGGCAATGGCGAAGCCCCAAAAATTAAATCCCTTCAGCCTGCGAAATATTGACGCGACACAGGCTGACAAATTCCTATATTTGTCTGAATTGCACCTGTCAAATGAGAATGGATTGGTGCCACTGATCTTCTATGACAATGTCTTGGACTGGCGGCGGGTCGGCTTTCCTCCTAAAATAGCCGTCTTTGTACTGACCAGTCTAAACCGGCAGATTCATGTCCACTCCGATCGTCCAGCTTGACCAGGTTCGCTTTGGCTACGGCGACCACGACATCCTTAGCGATCTTTCGCTGACGGTGCAGCGTGGTCAGGTGGTAGCCATCATGGGCGGCTCGGGTTCCGGCAAGACCACCCTGCTCCGCCTGATTGGCGGCCAGTTGCGCGCGCGCGCCGGCCGTGTGCTGGTGGATGGCGACGACGTGGGGGCGATGAGCGAGCGCACGCTGTATGGCATGCGCCGCAAGCTGGGCATGCTGTTTCAGTTTGGCGCGCTGTTTACTGATTTGTCGGTGTTCGACAACGTGGCGTTTCCGCTGCGGGAACGCGCCAATCTGCCCGAGTCCATCATCCGTGATCTGGTGATGATGAAGCTGCAGGCGGTGGGTTTGCGCGGCGCGGTCAATCTGATGCCGTTTGAATTATCGGGTGGTATGGCACGCCGCGTGGCCCTGGCCCGCGCCATTGCGCTGGACCCGATGCTGATGCTGTACGACGAGCCGTTTACCGGGCTCGACCCGATTTCGCTGGCCACCATCGGCCAGTTGATCCGCGAACTGAACGACGCCCTGGGCGCCGCTTCGATTGTGGTGACTCACGATGTGGCCGAGTCTTTGTCGCTGGTGGATTACGTTTATTTTATGGCCGACGGCAAGGTGATCGCCCAGGGCACCCCGGACGAAGTGCGCGCATCGGAACATCCGTTCGTGAAGCAATTCATTAATGGCGAGCCCGATGGCCCGCTGCCGTTCCATAAGCCAGCGGCGCCTTACGCTCAGGATCTGGGGCTGGAGATCGTCCGTGCGTGACCGGTTTATTGCTTTTTTCTCGTGGTTAGGCCATCCGTTTACCAATGCCCTGATCAAGCTGGGCTTTGCCAGCCGTTTTCTGGTGGCTTTGCTGCGGCATTCGCCAATGGCGTTTATCCGCTTTCGCCTGACCATGCGCGAGATCTGGTTTGCGGGCGTTTTGTCCGTGCTGATTATCGCGGTGTCCGGCCTGTTTATCGGCATGGTGCTGGCATTGCAGGGCTACGACACGCTGGTACGCTTTGGCGCATCGTCTTCACTGGGCATTCTGGTGGCGTTGTCGCTGGTGCGTGAACTCGGCCCGGTTGTGGGTGCCTTGCTGTTTGCCAGCCGCGCGGGTTCGGCCATCACCGCAGAAATCGGCCTGATGAAAGCAGCCGAGCAGTTGTCGGCCATGGAAATGATGGCGGTCAACCCGATGGCACGCGTGATTGCGCCGCGTTTCTGGGGTGGCGTGATCTCGATGCCCTTGCTGGCCGCGATGTTCAGCACCATGGGCATTTTTGGCGGCTATCTGGTGGGGGTGCAGTTGCTGGGGCTGGACCCCGGCAATTTCTGGTCACAGATGCAGGGCACGGTAGATTTGCGCTTTGACGTCATGAATGGCGTGATCAAAAGCGTATTTTTTGGTATCGCCGTGTCGCTGATCGCGGTGTTTGAAGGCTTTGACGCGCCGCCGACGCCTGAAGGGGTTTCGGGCGCCACTACCCGCACGGTGGTGACGTCGGCATTGGTTATTCTTGGTCTGGACGTAATCCTGACCGCATTCATGTTCCGGGGTATTTGATGAAACGTGGAATGATCGACTTCTGGGTCGGGTTGTTCGTTGCTGCGGGGATCGCAGCCATTCTGTTCCTGGCGCTGCGCGTCAGCAGCACCAGCAGCCTGCCGGCGCGCTCCACCTATACCTTGACGGCCAACTTTGAAAATATCGGCGGCCTTAAAGTACGTGCCCCGGTCAAAAGCGCGGGCGTGGTAGTGGGACGTGTCACGAGTATCGACCTGGACACACAGCGCTATGTGGCCCGTGTCACCATGGCCATGGACAAACACTATGAATTCAGCCGCGATTCTTCGGCTGAAATCCTGACTTCGGGCATCCTGGGTGAGCAGTACATCGGCATCACCCCGGGCGCGGACAACAAGATGCTGGTACAAGGCAGCACCTTCAAGCTGACTTCGTCCGCCATTGTTCTGGAACAACTGATCAGCCGCTTCTTGTTCAGCAAAGCAGAAGACGGCAGTAGTAACGAAAAATCGACGGAGAATGCTCAATGATGCAGTTCAAGAAATGGCTGGTGGCGCTGACTGCGGCCGCCCTGCTGCCGACCGCCTTTGCGGTCAACCCGACGACGGACGCGCCCGATGCCATCGTGCGCGGCGTCAGCAAAGACGTGCTGGATATCATCAACAAGAACGACAAAGACCCAGCCAAAGTGCGCGAGCAGGCCGATGCCCGCATGTTGCCGCTGGCCGACTTCAGCCGCATGACCACGCTGGCCGTGGGGCGTTACTGGAAAAGCGCCACGCCAGACCAACAAGCCGCGCTGACCAAAGAATTCCGCACCATGCTGGTCCGTACCTACCTGACCGCACTGACCGTGTATAAAGGCGCGCAAGTCAACGTCAAAGGCACGCGCCCGGGCGATTCGGCGGACGAACAAACCGTGCAGACCGAGGTAAGCCTGCCGGGCCAGAAGCCGGTGGCGCTGGACTTCTACTTTGAAAAGACCGATGCCGGCTGGAAAGTATTCGACATCGCGGTAGAAGGCATCAGCTTTATCAACAGCCATCGCAACCAGTTCGCCAGCGTCATCCGCAAAGACGGCATCGATGGTCTGATCAAGCAACTGGCCGCCGGTAACGCCGGCCAGTCCGGCGGCGCCGCCGCCAGCAAGGGCGCCAGCAAGTGAGTAGCGCCACCATGACCCCGCAAGGCGGCATCACCATGGATAACGCGGGCGGGCAACTGCAAGCCATCCAGTGGCCCGCCAGCGGCGACGTGGTGATTGATCTGGCCGAGGTCGGCGCTGTCGATTCAGCCGCGGTGTCGGTGCTGTTGCACTGGCAGCGCGAAGCCAACCGGCGGCAACTGCAGCTGCAACTGGCCAATGTGCCGTTGGCGCTGCAAGAACTGATCCGGTTGTATGGCGTGCAAACGCTGCTGCCAGCCGGTACCTGAACGTGCTCTGTAAACAAAACCCCGCAGCCCGGGGTTTTGTTTATTGGTTTTTATTGAAATTGCTCCACCTTGCTTTTTGCTCGTGCCTCACCCGATCTGGCGAGATAAGCCAGCGCTAAACCACATACAATCCAGATAACCAGTCTCCACCGAGAGCCGCACCGATGCGCCGCCTGATCCTGATTGCTGCCCTGTTACTGTCGGCTTGTGCCACGCCACAGAACAACTATGACCCGCTTGAGAAAGTAAACCGGGGTATTTTTGTTGTTAACAACGTGGTCGACCACACCCTGGTCCGCCCCGTCGCCGTGTTCTACAACGATTTCACCCCGCAGCCCATCAAGCAGGGCACCACCAACTTCTTTGGCAATATCGACGATCTGTTCTCCAGCGTCGGCTCTTTGCTGCAAGGCAAGTTCACTGAAACCGCCAGAACGCTGGGCCGCGTGGCAGTGAACTCCACCATCGGCGTGCTCGGCATCTTTGACTGGGCCTCGAACATGAATCTGCCCAAGCCGGATGAAGATATCGGCCAGGCCTTTGGTTCATGGGGCATAGGCACCGGCCCTTATCTGATGCTGCCTTTGCTGGGCCCGTCCGATCTGCGTGATGTGGTCGATCCGACTGTGCGCGCTTTTGCTGGCCCGATTACCTGGTTTGATGTCGATACCAGCTGGAAAATTGTCTACACCGTCATCGGTGGGGTAAACCTGCGCGCACAAGTGCTGCCGCTGGACGCGATGATCGAATCGCAACCCGATCCTTATGCCTATATCCGCGATGCTTATTTGCAACGTCGCTGGTACAAGGTGTACGACGGCAATGCGCCGCATCCACTGAAGATGGGTGAAGACGACGCCGATGACGCTGCCGATGATCCGGGCCCGACGCCAGCCGCCAAACCCGCGGCCGCTGCCAGCCAGCCCGCCGCCGCCATCGCCCCGGCGGACACCGTGAGCGACGCCGCCCCTGCCGCAGCCGTAGCCAGTGGCGCAGCCCCTGCCGCCGTCGCCAGCGCGGACGCGCCCCCTGTGGCTGCCGATGCGTCCGCCGCCGGAGTCACGCAGTGAGTGCCATCGAGTTCAACCAGGTCGTCAAACATTACGGCCAGTTCCAGGCGCTGAAGTCGGTCAGCTTTAATGTCGAAGAGGGCGATTTTTTTGCCCTGCTCGGCCCGAATGGCGCCGGCAAGACCACGTTGATCTCTATCCTGGGCGGCCTGGCGCATGCCACCTCGGGTTCGGTGCGCATCATGGGCCACGATGTGGCCACCGATTACCGCAATGCCCGGCGCGCCGTCGGCATCGTGCCGCAAGAACTGGTGTTCGATCCGTTCTTTAATGTGCGCGAGACCCTGCAGTTTCAGTCCGGCTATTTTGGCCTGAAAAAAAACGACGACTGGATCGATGAGATCCTCGCCAGCCTGGGCCTCACCGACAAAGCACACAGCAATATGCGCGCGCTGTCGGGCGGCATGAAGCGCCGCGTGATGGTGGCGCAGGCGCTGGTGCACAAGCCGCCCGTCATCGTGCTGGATGAGCCCACCGCGGGCGTCGATGTCGAATTACGGCAGACGCTGTGGCAGTTTATTCGTCGGCTGAATCAGCAAGGCTCCACCATCGTGCTGACCACGCACTATCTGGAAGAAGCCGAAGAATTGTGCAATCGCATCGCCATGCTCAAGCAAGGCCAGCTGATTGCGCTTGAAGACAAAGCCACGCTGCTGAACAAAGGCAAGTCGCGCACCTTGCGGCTCAAGTTGCAGCAAGGCACCCTGCCCGCCAGCCTGCAGCCGCTGGTGGTGTCGCAAGATGGCCAGCAATATGACCTCAAGCTCAGCGATGTAGCCGTGCTAGATGATTTGCTGGCCCAGATCAAACAAGCGGGCGTAACGCTGCGCGATATCGAAATCAACAAGCCCGATCTCGAAGATATCTTCGTCGAAACCATGCACGGCCCTGCCGCCTGAACCTTGATTGCGCCACTCACCGCGCCGGTGGGTGGCCAGCCAGGCTATCATTGCACGCCATACGCGCTACCCCGCGCCCACACCTGATCAGAACAAGCAGATCCGACCCCGATGCAAGGCTTTCAAACCCTTTTTTATAAAGAGCTACTGCGCTTCTGGAAAGTCAGTTTCCAGACCGTGCTGGCGCCGATCCTGACCGCGTCTTTGTATCTGCTGATTTTTGCGCATGTGCTGGACAGCCATGTGCAGCCGTATCCGGGCGTGCGCTATACCGCGTTCCTGATTCCTGGCCTGGCCATGATGTCGATGCTGCAGAACGCGTTTTCCAACACCAGCTCATCCATCATCCAGTCCAAGATCACCGGCAATCTGGTGTTTATCCTGCTGCCGCCGCTGTCGCATCTGGAGTTCTTTGCCGCCTATGTGCTAGCCGCCGTGGTGCGCGGCATCATCGTCGGCCTGGGCGTGCTGCTGGTGACGCTGGTGTTTGCAATTCCACCGGTGCAGCATCCGCTGTGGGTGCTGGTGTTTGCGCTGATGGGCTGTGCCGCCATGGCCATCCTGGGCCTGATCGCCGGCATCTGGGCCGACAAGTTCGATCAGCTGGCCGCGTTCCAGAACTTCCTGATCATGCCGCTGACGTTTTTGTCGGGCGTGTTCTACTCGATTCATAGCCTGCCGCCGTTCTGGCAGGCCGTGTCCAACTGGAACCCGGTGTTCTACATCATCGATGGTTTCCGCTACGGATTTTTTGGTGTGGCCGACGTTTCGCCCTGGCTGGCGCTGTCGGTCAGCGGTGCGGCGTTGTTTGCGCTCGCCTTGCTGGGCCATCACCTGATAAAATCCGGTTACAAATTAAGGCACTAGAGAAAGCTGCTTCGTCATGACCCCTGAGCAAGTACAAAACCTGATCACCGATCGCCTGTCCGCCACCGCCTGTGAAGTCAATGGCGACGGTGCGCATTTCTATGCCCGCATCGCTTCGCCGCGCTTTGACGGCCTGGGCTTGCTGGCCCGCCACCGCCTGGTTAAAGACGCCCTCAAGGACGTCATCGATTCCGGCGAACTGCACGCGCTTTCGCTGGAAAAAACCCTCACTCCCGCCGAATGGGCCGCACGGTGAGCGACAACAAACGCTTTAGCCTTGATGCCATCGACGACAACAAGGCAGCGCTGGAAGCGGCAAAACTCAACGACAAAGGCTCGCGCGATCCTGCGATACAGAAGATCGTGGCGTTAACCAATCTGCCGTTGTTGATTGCCGTGGTGGCGTATCTGCTGTGGAAATTTCTGTAAGTTCTTCGTTTTTCGCTGCGTAATTTCCCATCGGGGCCGATGGGCGCAGTGCTTGCCTTAACCGTTTTTTGCCGGGTCGCGACAGTAACATCATGGATAAACTCAAAATCACCGGTGGCCGCCCACTCAATGGCGAAATCACCATCTCTGGCGCCAAGAACGCCGCCCTGCCGATTCTGTGCGCCAGCCTGCTGACCGCCGATACGCTGCGCCTGACCAATGTGCCGCAACTGCGTGACGTCAAGACCACGCAAAAGCTGCTGCAAGGCATGGGCGTACGGGTCATGACCGACAACGTGCACGAGTTCGAAATCACCGCCAACGCGGTTAACGAACTGTGCGCGCCGTACGATCTGGTCAAGACCATGCGCGCTTCGATCCTGGTGCTGGGCCCCACGCTGGCCCGCTTTGGTGAAGCGCAGGTGTCGTTGCCCGGTGGCTGTGCCATTGGCGCGCGTCCGGTGGATCAGCACATCAAAGGTTTGCAAGCCATGGGCGCGCAGATCGTGATCGAGCATGGTTATGTGAAGGCCCAGGGCAAGCTCAAAGGCGCGCGCATCGTCACCGATATGGTCACCGTTACCGGTACCGAAAACCTGATGATGGCCGCCGTGCTGGCTGAAGGCGTCACCACCATCGAAAACGCGGCGCGCGAGCCCGAAGTGGTCGATCTGGCTGAATGCCTGATCGCCATGGGCGCAAAAATCAGCGGCCACGGCACCGATACCATCTCGATTGAAGGCGTTAAAGCACTGCATGGCGCCACGCACGCCGTGGTACCCGATCGCATCGAAACCGGCACCTTTTTGTGTGCCGCCGCCGCCGCGCAAGGCCGCGTGGTATTGCGCAATACCCGCGCCAATATCCTCGAAGCCGTGCTCGACAAGCTGCGCGAAGCCGGTGCCTATATCGAAGCCGGTGACGACTGGATTGCGCTGGACATGAAACAACGTGCCAAAGCCGTCAACGTGCGCACGCTGCCCTACCCGGCCTTCCCGACTGATATGCAGGCGCAGTTCATGATGTTGAACTGCATTGCGGAAGGCACCAGCGTGATGACCGAAACTATTTTTGAAAACCGCTTTATGCACGCGCCAGAACTGACGCGCATGGGCGCCAACATCGCCACCGAAGGCAACACCGCCGTGGTGCAAGGCGTCAGCAAATTGTCGGGCGCCACCGTAATGGCCACCGATTTGCGCGCATCGGCTTCGCTGGTGATCGCGGGCCTGGTGGCGGAAGGCGAAACCATCGTCGACCGCATCTACCATCTGGACCGTGGCTACGAACATATCGAAGCCAAGCTCGGTGGTGTGGGCGCACAGATCGAGCGCATCTCGTGAGTTTGTTTACGCTGAATCCCAAGCCAGCCAACGAGGACAGCGATGGCAAGTTGCCGCCGCCCTCGCAGCTGGAAATCGGCTTTGCCATCATTGCGCATCTGGCCGGCGTGTGCTGGTTGCCGGTGGTGCCGATGCAGGTGCTGGCACTGGTGATTCCGTTTGTGATTCTGCAATTTGCGCGCGTGCATTCCGAATTTGTGGAACAGCATGCGGCGCAGGCCGCCAACTTTCAGTTGCTGATGGCGTGCTTTTATATCGTGGCGCTGCTGCTCACCGCCGCCACGCATAGCCCGCTCCCCTTGTGGTGGGTGGGCATAGGCTCGACCTTGTTTGCATTGTGGGAAGGGGCCAAAGCCATCAATGGCTGGCCCTCGCGGTATCCGGTTTCAATCCGGCTGTTCAAGTAAACTCGCCAGACGCCGCTTCATTAACATTCCAGGCCCGCAGCAAGCGGGTGGACCCGAACATGATCACCATTGCGTTATCCAAAGGCCGCATTTTTGAAGAAACCCTGCCCTTGCTGGCCGCTGCGGGCATCGTGCCCAGCGAAGCGCCAGAAAGCTCGCGCAAGCTGATCATCGGCACCAACCGTGACGATGTGCGCCTGATTATCGTGCGCGCTACCGATGTGCCGACCTATGTGCAATATGGCGCGGCTGATCTGGGCGTGGCGGGCAAGGATGTGCTGCTGGAACACGGTGGCGCCGGCGTGTATCAACCGCTGGATCTGGAGATTGCCAAATGCAGCCTGATGGTGGCCGTGCAGCAAGGTTTTGATTATCTGGGCGCGGTGCAGCAAGGCGCGCGTCTGCGTGTGGCCACCAAATACACTGATTGCGCACGCGAACACTTTGCCGGCAAAGGCGTGCACATTGATCTGATCAAGCTGTATGGCTCAATGGAACTGGCCCCGCTGGTCGGTCTGGCCGATTGCATCGTTGATCTGGTTTCGACCGGCGGCACGCTCAAGGCCAACAATCTGGTGGCCGTCGAACACGTGCGCGATATCAGCTCGCGCCTGATCGTTAACCAGGCCGCGCTCAAGCTCAAGCATGACCAGCTGCAACCGATCATCGATACCTTTGCCGCCACAGTGGCGGCACGACACCATTCCTGACCTCATCCCCTGGCCCTGATTCCGCGTGATTCCACAATAAACGCGTGGTCGGGGCGCACAAAGAACCGTTACCCCGGCACTGTGCCGCATCGGTATAATCGTTTTCCCCAGGTATCTAACCGGACCTTCGAACATGCTCCGCCGTCTTGATTCCCGCGCCGCCGAATTCCGTAGCCAGCTGCAAGATCTGCTGGCGTTTGAAACCTCGCAAGACCCCGAAGTGGATGCGCGCGTCGCCGCCATCCTCGACGACGTCAAACACCGTGGCGATGCGGCGCTGATCGAGTACACGCAACGCTTTGATGGCGTTGACGCCAGCAGCATGGCGCAGCTGGAAATCACGCAAGAACAACTGCAAGAGGCGTTCGAGCGCCTGTTGCCGCAGCAAAAAGACGCGCTGCAAGCGGCCGCCGCCCGGGTGCGCCGTTATCACGAACATCAAAAAGCCAGCTCATGGCAATACACCGACGAAGACGGCACGCTGCTGGGGCAGCAGGTGACGCCGCTGGATCGCGTCGGCATTTATGTGCCGGGCGGCAAGGCTTCTTATCCGTCCTCGGTGCTGATGAACGCCATCCCCGCGCATGTGGCCGGTGTGCCCGAAATCATCATGGTGGTGCCCACTCCGCGCGGCGAACGCAATGATCTGGTGCTGGCCGCCGCCTATATCGCCGGTGTAACCCGCGTGTTTACGCTGGGTGGCGCGCAAGCGGTAGGCGCCTTGGCCCATGGCACGCAAACCGTGCCGCAAGTCGACAAGATTACCGGGCCGGGCAATGCCTATGTGGCCGCCGCCAAGCGCCGCGTATTCGGCATCGTCGGCATCGATATGGTGGCGGGCCCGTCCGAGATTCTGGTGATCTGTGATGGCAGCACCGACCCGGACTGGATTGCCATGGACTTGTTCTCGCAGGCCGAGCACGACGAAATCGCCCAGGCCATTCTGCTGTGCCCCGACGCCGCCTTTATCGAACAAGTAGCCGCCAGCATCGAGCGCCAACTGCCCGAAATGCCGCGTGCCGACATCATCCGCGCCAGCCTGACCGGCCGTGGCGCGCTGATCCAGGTAAAAGACCTGCAGGAAGCCTGCGATATCGCCAACTGGATTGCGCCGGAGCATCTGGAATTATCGGTAGAACATCCGCAAATCTGGTTGCCGGAACTCAAGCACGCTGGCGCCATCTTCCTTGGCAAGTTCACCTCTGAAGCGCTGGGCGATTATTGCGCCGGCCCCAACCATGTGTTGCCGACCGCACGCACGGCGCGTTTTGCCAGCCCGCTCGGTGTTTATGATTTCCAGAAGCGCACCAGCCTGATCCAGGTTTCGGCCGCAGGCGCGCAAACGCTGGGCCGCATCGCCAGCACGCTGGCGCATGGCGAAGGCTTGCAAGCGCATGCGCGCTCGGCCGAATATCGCCTCGACGAAAAATAACAATATCCAATCAACGACTGTATATCCCTGAAGAGACTCGCAATGCGGCAAGCCCAGGTCACGCGTAATACGCTCGAAACCCAGATCACCGTTTCCATCAATCTGGATGGCAGCGGCACATCGAAGTTCGATACCGGCGTTCCGTTTCTGGAACACATGATGGATCAGATCGCGCGCCATGGTCTGATCGATCTCGACATCGTGGCCAAGGGCGATCTGCATATCGATGCGCATCATACGGTCGAAGATGTGGGCATCACGCTGGGCCAGGCGCTGGCCAAGGCGCTGGGCGACAAAAAAGGCATCCGTCGCTACGGCCATGCCTATGTGCCGCTGGATGAAGCGCTGTCGCGCGTGGTGATTGATCTGTCCGGCCGTCCCGGTCTGGATTACGGCGTGACGTATACCCGCGCGGCCATCGGCGGCTTTGATGTCGATCTGTTTGGCGAGTTTTTCCGCGGCTTTGTTAACCACGCTGCCGTCACCTTGCATATCGACAATCTGAAAGGCCAGAATGCGCATCATCAGGCCGAGACCATTTTCAAAGCCTTTGGCCGCGCGCTGCGTATGGCCATTGAGCACGATGACCGTATGGCGGGCGTTACCCCGTCCACCAAAGGCACGCTGGTCGGCTAAGCCGCGCCAGCCTGCATAGCAACGGGAACAGTTATGCGAATCGCGATTGTGGATTACGGCATGGGCAACCTGCACTCCGTAACCAAAGCGTTGGAACACGTGGCCGGCGATGCCGATATCGTGCTGACCGATGACCCGCTGGTGGTCGAGGCCGCCGATAAAGTGGTGTTCCCCGGTCAGGGCGCCATGCCCGATTGCATGCATTATCTGCAGAACAGCGGCCTGGAAAGTGCGGTGCGCGATGCCGCCAGCCACAAGCCGTTTCTGGGTATCTGCGTTGGTGCGCAATTGCTGTTTGATCACAGCGAAGAAGGCGACACCAATGGCATGGGCATCTTTGCCGGTGACGTGGTGCGGTTTCCCAAAGCCGCCATGGTGGATGAGCACGGCCAGAAGCTGAAAGTGCCGCACATGGGCTGGAACCAGATGATGATCAAGCGCGAGCACCCGCTGTGGGCCGGTATTCCCGATCTGGATCGCTTTTATTTTGTGCACAGCTATCACTTTCGGCCCAGCGATGACATCACGGTGATCGAAAGCGCTTATCCTTACCGTTTTGCCGCGGCGGTGGCGCGCGATAATATTTTCGCCATCCAGTGCCATCCGGAGAAAAGCCACCACGCCGGACTGCAGCTGCTCAAAAATTTCGTACACTGGGATGGTCGTCCGTAAACCGACGCCGTCACGCCTAATAACCTGACTTCATTGAAGTTTTTGCATCATGCTGATTATTCCTGCTATTGATTTGAAAGACGGCCACTGCGTACGCCTGCGCCAGGGCTTGATGGAAGACGCCACCGTATTCTCGGAAGAACCCGCCGCAATGGCGCGCCACTGGCTGGATGCCGGCGGCCGTCGTCTGCATCTGGTTGATCTGAACGGTGCGTTTGCCGGCAAGCCCAAAAACCTGGACGCCATCAAAGGCATCCTGCGCGAAGTTGACGGTCAGGTGCCGGTGCAACTGGGCGGCGGTATCCGCGATCTGGACACCATCGAGCGTTATCTGGATGCCGGCATCGATTACGTCATCATCGGCACCGCCGCGGTCAAGATTCCGGGCTTTCTGCACGAAGCCTGTGATGCCTTCCCCGGCCATATCATCGTCGGTCTGGATGCCAAGGATGGCTTTGTGGCCACCGATGGCTGGTCCAAGATCACCGAGCACGATGTGATCGATCTGGCGCGCCGCTTTCAGGATTACGGTGTCGAGAGCGTCATCTACACCGATATCGGCCGCGACGGCATGCTCAGCGGCGTCAATATCGAAGCCACGGTCAAGCTGGCGCAAGCGCTCACCATCCCGGTGATTGCCTCGGGCGGCCTGACCAACCTCGACGACGTGCGCGCCTTGTGTGCGGTTGAGCCCGAAGGCATCGAAGGGGTGATTACCGGTCGCGCCATTTACGAAGGCACCATCGACTTTGCCGCCGCGCAACAAGTGGCAGACGAATCGATTGCAGCCTGAGCGCGTCGATCCGGTGCGTTGATCAAGTCTCAAAGCTGGACCGGGCCGTGTGCCCGGTTCAGTCCGTTTCGCGTGGCGCCCGCGCCCGCTTCATCCGCTGTCCAAGCCCAGGCCTGCCACACCATGCCCTTAGCCAAACGCATTATTCCTTGTCTTGATGTCACCGCTGGCCGCGTGGTCAAAGGTGTCAATTTTACGGAACTGCGCGACGCCGGTGACCCGGTGGAAATCGCCAAACGCTATGACGACCAGGGCGCGGACGAGCTGACGTTTCTGGATATCACCGCGTCGTCGGATGACCGCGATCTGATTCTGCATGTGATCGAAGCAGTGGCGTCGCAAGTGTTTATTCCGCTCACCGTCGGCGGTGGCGTGCGCAAGGTGGACGATGTGCGCCGTCTGCTCAACGCGGGCGCGGACAAAATCAGCATCAACACCACGGCCGTGCTTAACCCGCAGGTGGTTAAAGAGGCGGCCGACAAGTTTGGCAGCCAGGCCATTGTGGTGGCCATTGATGCCAAAGCCGTGACGCCGGACAACAGCCGCTGGGAAATCTTTACCCATGGCGGCCGCCAGGCCACCGGGCTGGATGCGGTGGAATGGGCCATCAAAATGCAAGAACTGGGCGCGGGCGAAATCCTGCTGACCAGCATGGACCGCGACGGCACCCGCATCGGCTTTAACCTGCCGCTGACGCGCGCGATCTCGGATGCGGTGGATATTCCGGTGATTGCCTCGGGCGGTGTGGGCAATCTGCAGCATCTGGTCGAAGGCGTGAGCGAAGGCCATGCCGATGCCGTGCTGGCGGCGTCGATTTTCCACTTTGGCGAGTACACGGTGCGCCAGGCTAAGGAAGCCATGCGTGCCGCTGGCATAGAGGTGCGCCTGTGAGCTGGCTTGATGAAATCCGTTTTGACGGCAACGGCCTGGTGCCGGTAATTGCACAAGACGCCGAAACCGGCCGCGTGCTGATGTTTGCTTTTGCCAACCGCGAGGCGGTCGAGCTCTCGGCCGCGAAGCACACGGCGCATTACTGGACGCGTTCGCGCCAGAAGCTGTGGCACAAGGGCGAAGAGTCGGGCCATGTGCAGCACATCAAGGAAATCCGCCTGGATTGCGATGGCGACGTGCTGATTTATCTGATCCATCAGGATGGCGGCATTGCGTGCCACACCGGCCGCGAAAGCTGTTTTTTCCGCCGCCTTGAGGGTGATCAATGGCAGACGGTCGACGCCGTGCTAAAAGACCCCAGCGAAATCTACCGCGCATAAACCCAGGAAATCATAGGGTGGGTCTAGACCCACCAACCAAAGCCGCCAGCAAGCCGCTTTGCCCGCGATTTGCCATTGCCGTTTGCTTGACACCTACAAGAACGTGGTTCGCCCGCTTTGCGTATTTTGTTTACGGCTTTGAGTGGTGGGTCCAGGCGCACCCCATGCACGGCATCAGTCACGCGCAAGCAACGATTTCCCCCCTATAATTCGCTTTTTGCTTTCTGGACCCGCCCTTATGGTCTCCGCCGATATTCTTGAACGCCTGGATCGCACGCTCAGCGAGCGCCGCAGCGCGGACCCGTCCACGTCGTATGTGGCCAAGCTGTTTCACAAGGGGCAAGAAGCAATCCTGAAAAAGGTGGGCGAAGAAGCCGTCGAAACCATCATGGCCGCCAAAGATAACGACCGGCTGCATCTGGTGCGCGAAGTGGCTGATCTGTGGTTTCACACGCTGGTTTTGCTCAAGCATGAAGGCCTGAGCCATGAAGACGTGCTGGCCGAACTGGCCCGGCGCGAAGGCATTTCGGGCATCGAAGAAAAAGCCTCTCGTCCGAAGGAAGATTGAGGCTGCAGGCCGCGTTGAACTTTGCCATTTATCTCTGCCGAACTACAGATAAAGCACAAGCTCAAGCGCGATGACCGGCGGCGCGTCTATAAACTGGAGAACACAATGAGCGATTGCCTGTTTTGCAAGCTCGCCAACGGCGAAATCCCGACGCAAAAACTGTATGAAGACGACGATATGGTCGCCTTTAACGATATTCATCCGGTCGCAGACGTACATTTTCTGATTGTGCCGAAAACGCATCTTGATTCGCTGGCGCACGCTGATGCCTCGCATCAGGCCCTGCTGGGCAAAATGCTTCTGCAAGCGCCTAAGCTGGCTGAACAACAAGGCTTGAAAGACGGTTTCCGCACCGTCATCAATACGGGCAAAGGCGGGGGGCAGACTTTCTTCCACCTGCATATCCATGTCTTTGGCGGCGCGGGCCTCAATCCGCATATCGCTGAAGTCACCACCCAATGAGCGACACAACGTCGCAGGGAGCACTGAAATGGGTTCTTTGAGTATCTGGCATTGGCTGATCGTCCTGGCCGTCGTGGTCTTGATCTTTGGCACCAAAAAACTGCGTAACGTCGGCAATGACCTTGGCTCGGCCGTTAAAGGCTTCAAGGAAGGCATGGCCAGCGAAGACAAACCGGCCGCCCCGCCGCAAGTGACCGCCACCAAAACCACCGAGCTCGAAAGCGGCCGCGTGATCGATACCGCCGAGCGCGACAAACGCTAACCCAGCAAGGATAGCCAAGCCGTGTTTGATATCAGCCTGGGCGAACTGGCCGTCATTGGTGCCGTGTCACTGGTGGTCATCGGCCCCGAGAAATTGCCGAAAGTGGCGCGTACCGTGGGTATGCTGATCGGCCGCGCCCAGCGCTTTACCGCCAACGTCAAAGCCGACCTGGATCGAGAAATCGCCCAGGGTGAACTGGCGAAACTGGAGGCGGAAATCCGCACGCATGGCGACGAACTGCGTAACAGCATCGCGCAACCGTTCAGCGATGCCAAAGCGTCGTTGATCGACAGTACCGCCGAAGCCCGTGCGACCCTGAGCAACAGCAGCGCCGATGCCAAAGCGGCGTTGCTCGAGCCCACGCCAGAGCCACAACGGGCAGCACTGGAACGCGCACCCGTCACGGCTATGCCGGTGGCTGCGGCTTTGTCGCCGGAAGAAGAAGAACGCAAGCATCAGGCCGAGGCCAATGGCCAGGTTTATGTGCCGCTGGCGCAAGGTCAGGCCCTGGTGCCGCCGCCCGCACCTGCCGCACCGGTGCATACTCCACCGCTGGCCGAGGCTTTACCGCAAGCGCATATCCCGGAATACGCCCCACCCGTGGATGAGCGCCAGCTCGACCTGTTTGCCGCCCCCTCCGCCGCGCCTGCCGCTGGCGCTAACTCGCGAGATCGCCGCTAAGCCATGCAGCAATCCGATTTTCAGCCACTTCTGGTCCATCTGATCGAGCTGCGTACGCGGCTTGTGCGTGCCGGCATCGGCTTTCTGCTGGCGTTTGCAGTCTGTTTTTATTTCTCGGGCCAGATCTACGACTTTATGGTCCACCCGCTGACCTCGGTGCTGCCAGGGCAGAAGCTGGTCTCGATCGGCATTGCCTCGCCGTTTCTGGTGCAGATGAAAATGGCGGCCATGGCCGCTTTTGTCGTGTCGCTGCCCTGCACGCTGTACCAGGCCTGGGCCTTTGTCGCGCCGGGCCTGTATGTGCATGAAAAGAAAATGGTGCTGCCGCTGGTGGTGTCGTCCACCGTGCTGTTTTTCTGTGGCATGGCTTTCGCTTATTACGTGGTGTTCCAGACCGTATTCGGCTTTTTGTCATCGCATGCCCCGGCTTCGATGACATGGCTACCCGATTCCGACCAGTACCTCAGCTTTATCCTCGGCATGTTCCTGTCGTTTGGCGTGACCTTTGAAGTGCCGGTGGCGATTGTGCTGCTGGTATGGATTGGCGTGGTTACGGTGGAAAAGCTGCGCAGCTGGCGCCCGTATGTGATTGTCGGCTCGTTTGTGGTGGCTGCCGTCATCACCCCGCCCGATGCGTTGTCGCAATGTATGCTGGCCATTCCCTTATGGCTGCTGTTTGAAGTGGGTTGCGTGGTGGCAGGCTGGACTGGCCGCCGCAAAGTACCCGATGCCCAATCTGACCCATTAGAAGAATGAAACATTACTCGCTGCGTGTTTATCAGGCCCTGCTGTTCTTGCTGGCCGCCGTGCCTTGCGGCATTCCCTACCGTTATCCTCCCAACCCGGTATTCCCGTCCGAACTGGCGGCCTACGGCTTCTGTGGCCTGCTGATTCTGGCTGCCGCTTTGCTGCCGGCGCAACCGGCGCAAAAGCGCACCGGCTTGCCCCTGATGAGCCTGCCGTGGTTCTTGCTGGCCGCTGTACTGGCCATCCAGGTGGTGGTGCTGCCGCTGTATTACTGGTCGGAGCGCACCATCCCGCTGGCTTATCTGATTGGTGCTGGCCTGACTGTATGGAGCCTGGCACGCGCTCGCGATGAGTTTGGTCTGCGCCCGCTGGCCGAAGCGCTGGCGTGGGGTTTGCTGGTGGGTGCACTGTTCAACTCCGGCACGGCCGTGCCGCAAGTGATACAGGTCATCAAGAATGGTTCGGGCCTGGTATTTGGCAATATCGGCCAGAAGAACATGTATGGCCATTACCTGGCATGGGGCATTGCCGCTGCCGCGTGGTTGATGGCGGATCGCAAGCTACCGCTGTGGGCCTGGGCGCTGCTGACCAGTTGGCTGGCCCTGTCGACGGCGTGGTGCGGTTCGCGCTCCATCCTGGTCTATATCGGCGCCTGGATTGTGTTTGGCGGCGTGTTATTTGCCACCACGCGTGATTTCAACCGGCGCTTTGCCGGCTTTCTGCTGGCGTCGGCGGTGTTGATGCTGGCGATGCAATTTATCGCGCCCCTGATCAGCGCCGTCATCCAGTCATTTGAACACGCCAAAAACGCGGTGCCGACCGGCTTGTCGCGGCTGGACTCCAACGGCGCACGACGCCTGGTTGAATGGCAAAAAGCCTGGACCGTATTTACCGAGCATCCGCTCCTGGGCATAGGCTGGGGCGCTTATGGCGCAGAAAGCGTGCGGCTGCAGGTGATCCCCGCCTTTGCCCGGGTCGAAGAAAGCGTGCTGTTTACCCATTGCCATAACTCGCTGCTTAATCTGATGGCCGAAACCGGCATCGTCGGCACCGGTGTGGTGGTCGTCCCCATCCTGATGGCGTTTGGCGCGCTGTGGCGGCGGCGGCATGATGCGGTGACGGCGTTTGCCGCCTCGCTGGTCATCGTGTCCATCCTGCACAGCCTGGTGGAATACCCGTTGTGGTACTTCCATTTCTTTGGCCCGTTTGCAGTGATGGGTTTCTTCTTGTTTGATGCCACGCCATTCGGCACAGACAGCACCTTGCTGCGCCGCACCGTCGCCCTCGGCGCAGGCGCTTTGGTGATTGCACTGGGCATCGCGGGCACGCACTACTATGTGCAGCTGTACCCGATCATGGATACCTCGGATCACCCTGGCGAAAACGCGCGCCGCATGAAGATTCTGGAAGACCTGCGCAGCAACCCGCTGGTGGACTATTTTGCCGAATTCGGTTTGTCCAACTTTGTGACTGCCTCGCGCTCCGATATCGGCTGGAAACTGGGCCTGGTCAGCCGGCTCAACGCCGTCCACCCCTACCCCGGTCAGTTGTCGGACGAATCCATCATGCTGGCGCTGCAAGGCAAAGATATGGCGTTGGCGCATACGCGCATGCGTCAGGCGGTGTTTGCCTTCCCGGAAAGCCTGGGATATTTCCGCAACGAAGTCGCCAAATACCCGCACGAAGCCAATGTGCAGTTGCTGATGCGCGACGTGGAAGACGGCGAAGTAATGTTCGGCAAGCGGCCCTACAACCCGAGCGACGATGAGGACTAATCCACTCGCATCGTTACTGGTCTGAGCCAAAAAAAGCGCGGCGCCCTGGCAGGGCCCCGCGCTTTTTTATTGAGCTCAAGCGGCCACGCAGTGCTTAGCCGCGTGTCTTCTGCGCGTAATCGGCCACGCGCGCGCCATAGATTTTTGCGGTTTCCAGATCGCCCGGCAGCGGGCCTTCTTCGGGCGAACCATCGGACGGTGATTGCGCCAGCGCACCGGCAAAGCCAGCCAGATAATTGACGTCGTTACGCGTGGCCGCCTTGGTATTGGCGGGCATCAGGCCGGTGCCGATCCAGACCATGCCTTGCTGTTGCGACAGCGTAAAGAAATAAGTCAGCGTGGAGCCTTTGTCGCCGTTCATGCTGGCCGAGTTGGTAAACCCACCTGCCACTTTGTCTTTCCATTTGCCGCCAAACCAGGGTTTGGAAGACGCGTCGGCAAATTTCTTGAACTGCCACGACGGGCCGCCCATATAGGTGGGCGAACCAAACAGGATGGCATCGGCGGCTTCCAGCGCGGTCCAGACTTCATCGCCCAGATTGCCCTCGGCATCGATGGCGTACAGCGTGGCTTCTACCCCCGCCACACTGGCTGCCCCGGCATGGATCGCCTCAGCCTGCTTTTTGGTATGCCCGTAACCACTGTGATAAACCACTGCCACTTTAGCCATGCTTGTTGTCCTCATTGGGTTGGATGATTGATCTGAATAAAGCGTGATGGCGGATCAGTCCGGGATGGCGCCCCAGCTGCAATAGTCGCAGACGCAAGCGGGCGGCAACGCGGTTCATTATGGCCGCTGCCGCCAGCCCGGCAAGTGCTGATTCTTGAGCGAGTCGTTCAGTACGTTTGAAGAAGCCCGGCGGATGCGGCCTCAGCAGGTTGTTTTTGCACCACAACCGACCAACGGTTTTTGTCTGCCAAGCGGCTTCAGGCGCGCTGTAAGGCGGCTCGAATCAGCTAATGCTGATAAATGCTGTGTTTGCGGGGCTTTGGTACATTTCACACGCCCACTCCAGCTTACAAACAGGCTGGGAGCGGCCCTGGTTATCTAAAAACCGCCCAGCTCCGACAATCTGCTCCGTGTTCAACAAACCAAGACCCCGGAGCCGTCATCATGAGCAAAACCATACTGGCAGTGGACGATTCGCCCTCCATCCGTCAACTGGTGGGCTTTACCCTGCGTAACGCGGGCTACACCGTGACTGAAGCGCCGGATGGCAAAGCCGCGCTCGAGCTGGCGCGTAAAGGCAAGTTCGATCTGATCTTTACCGACGTCAACATGCCGGGCCTGGATGGCATTGAGCTGACACGCAGTGTGCGTGCGCTGCCGGGCTGGGCGGGTACCCCGATTCTGATTCTGACCACCGAAGCCAGCGACGAAATGAAGCAAAAAGGCAAGGCCGCAGGCGCCACCGGCTGGTTGGTTAAACCGTTTGATCCGGCCAAGCTGCTGGCCGCTGTTAGCCGCGTGATCGGCTAAGACGATGGCCGCCTCGGGTCTCGATCAATTTCTTGGCGTCTTTCTCGACGAAGCCGATGAGCATTTGGCTACCGTCGAAACGCTGCTGCTCGGGCTGGAAAACCAGCAACCGGACGCAGAAGACCAGAACGCCATTTTCCGGGCCGCCCACTCCATCAAAGGTGGCGCGGCAACCTTTGGCTTGCCCGACGTGGCCGAGCTGATGCACGAAGTGGAGTCCTTGCTGGACGAAGTGCGTCATGGCGAGCGCGCGTTGGATCGCGTGTTGTTTGAACTGGTTCTAGAAGCGGTCGACGTTATCAAATTGATGCTGACCGATTACCGCCAGCATGGCCGCTGTCTGGCGCCGCATGGCGTGATGCTGTTGCCGCGCCTGCGTGATCTGCTGGGCAACGCCGTGGCCGATGCGCCGGTGGTGCGTGCCAGCGCGCAAGACGAAAGCCCGACCCGCTGCACCCTGGTGGCACCGGCCGGCGAAAGCGTCGACATCATTGCTTTACTCGAATTACTTGGGGATTTTCGCGACAGCCGTTTGCTGCCGCCGGATAACCCCGACCAGCCTATCGTGATTGATTGCGCCACCGCCGCCGACGCCAGCCGTCTGCAAGGCGTGCTGGCGCGTGAATTGCGCGGCTGCACCATCATCCTGACGCCGCTAACCGCCGCGCAGGTGGCTGATGATGAAGGCTTTGGCTTGTTTGATGACGAACCGGTACGCGACATCCTCGATGACGGTTTCGGCTTGTTCGACGACGAGCCCGCCGCGCCGGTCGATGTGTTGACCGACGCTGATTTCGGTCTGTTTGACAGCGAACCCGTGGTGGCCAGCAACGCCATGCCGGTGCCCGCAGCCGAAACCCCGTTTGCCGGCTTTGGCCTGTTTGAACCCGCACCGCCCAAACCGGTGGCGCAAAAAGTGACCGAGACCGTGCGTGCCGCTGAAACGCGTGCCGCCGAAACCATCCGCGTTAACGTCGACAAGGTCGACCAGTTGCTCAACCTGATTGGCGAGCTGGTGATTACCCAATCGATGCTGGCGCAGTATTCCAGCGAACTCGACCCGACTCGCCACGAGCGTTTGTTGGCCGGTGTCGAGCAACTGCAACGCAACAGCCGTGATCTGCAAGAGTCGGTGATGGCCATCCGCATGTTGCCGGTGTCGAATATTTTCAGTCGCTTTCCGCGGCTGGTGCGCGAAACCGCCACGCGTCTGGACAAGAAAGTAACGCTGAAGCTGGTGGGCGAAAGCACCGAAATCGATAAAGGCTTTATCGAGAAACTGGCCGACCCGCTGACGCATTTGATCCGCAACAGCCTCGACCATGGCGTGGAAACCCCGGCGCATCGCCTGCAATGCGGCAAGCCGGAAACCGCCACGCTGACTTTGCGCGCGTTCCACCAAGGTGGCCATATCGTCATTCAGGTGATCGACGACGGCGCCGGTCTGGACCGCGCCCGCATTCTGGCCAAGGCCAAAGAACGTGATTTACCAGCCCATGACGGCATGCACGACGAAGAAGTGTGGAACCTGATTTTTGAGCCGGGTTTCTCCACCGCCGCCACGGTTAACGATCTGTCCGGCCGCGGCGTGGGCATGGATGTGGTCCGTCGCAACATCCAGCAAATGGGTGGCCGCGTGGATATCCAGTCGTGCTCAGGCATCGGCACCACGATTTCGCTGTATCTGCCGCTGACGCTGGCGATTCTGGATGGCATGGCGGTTGAAGTGGCCGGCGAAACCTACATCGTGCCGCTGACCTATATCGCCGAATCGTTGCAACCGCGCGAACAAGACATCAAGCAGGTCAGCGGCAAAGGTTGCTTGCTGCAGATCCGCGAAAACTATGTGCCGCTGGCCAGTCTGGCCGAGCTGCTGGGCACCGTGCCAGGCAAGCCGCATGCGCATGAAGGCCTGTGCATGGTGCTGCAGAACGATGACCGCCAGCTGGCGGTATGTGTTGACGATTTGCTGGGCCAACACCAGGTGGTGATCAAAAGCCTGGAAGCCAATTACCGCAAAGTGCCTTATATCAGCGGCGCCACGATTATGGGCGACGGCCGCGTGGCACTGATTCTGGATGTTGAATCTTTATTCCGTACTGGTCGTTCGGTCAGCACGGACACTTATGCCAGCGCGCTGGCGGCTTGAGGACTGACCGAAATGACTAACGCAACCACCACTTATGGCGCCGCCTGGTCGGCCAGCGACGAATATCTGATCTTTGCGCTGGGCCAGGAAGAATACGGCCTGGATATCCACAAGGTGCAGGAAATCCGCGGCTACGACGCCGTTACCCGCATCGCCAACACGCCCGACTTTATTAAAGGCGTGATCAATCTGCGCGGCACCATCGCCCCCATTGTCGACTTGCGCATCAAGTTTGGCTTGGGCGAAGTGCGCTACGACGACTTTACCGTGGTCATCATCCTGAACGTGGCCGATCGGGTGATCGGCATCGTGGTGGATGGGGTGTCGGATGTCACCACCTTGCCGGAATCCAGTATCAGCGCCATGCCCTCGCTCGGCTCAAGTATCGACCAGCGTTTTCTGGTAGGCCTGGGCACGCTGGACGAGCGCATGGTCATCCTGCTGGATATCGAACGTTTGATGACCAGCGACGAAATGCAGTTAGTGGAACCGGCTGCTGCCTGATTCCCTTTTATCTATCTCAATCATTTTTAAATCTGAATCAGGAGCAGCCAACATGGGTCTGTTTAACCGCCAAGCCGAAGTCCGCGCCGACCAACTCGCTAACGTCATCATGGCCATGGCCGATGGCAATTTTGATCAACCGCTGAACGCGGGCACGGATGCCACCAACACCCGCGTTTATGATGCGCTGCGTCGCCTGCAAGGCACCCTGCGCGACCAACGCGCCGAAGCCCGCCAGACCGAAGAACTGGAAGGCGCACTGCGCGGCATGATCCAGAAGCATCAGGATGGCTGGATCGATGAAGTCATCGCCACCAACCGTTTTAGCGGTACCCACAGCCGCATTGCGGGCGATATCAACGATCTGGTCGCCGCGCATATCGCGGTCAAGATGAAAGTGGTGGACGTGGTCACCGCTTATGCCCAAGGCGACTTCAGCCGTTCGATGGACCGGCTGCCGGGCAAAAAAGCCCAGATCACCGACGCCATCGACCAGGTGCAACGTGGCCTGCAAGAAGCCGACCATGCCACCAAAGAAGCCAACGATATTCTGGCCAGCATGGCGCAAGGCGACCTGAGCCTGCGCATGCACGGCACCTATCACGGCCGTTTTCAGGATCTGACCAGCAGCATCAACGCGGTGGCAGACAGCATGAGCGACATCATCGACGAAATGCGGCATATGTCGGCCGAGCACGAGAAGGGCGATATCGACGTGCAAATCAACGCCGAACGCTTTGCTGGCGCGTATCGCACCATGGCGCAAGGCGTCAACGAAATGGTCGGTGCCCACATCTCGGTCAAGAAAAAAGCCATGGCGGTGATCAAAGCCTTTGGCGAAGGCGACTTTAGCGCGCCGATGGAACAACTGCCGGGCAAGAAAGCGTTTATCAATCAGACCATCGAACAAGTGCGCGCCAATCTGCAAGCCTTGAACGCCGATGTGGTGATGTTGAACGAAGCCGCCGCGGCCGGCCTGATCGAAACCCGCGCCGATGTCAGCCGGCATCAAGGCGACTTTGCCCGCATCGTGCAAGGCATGAACCAGACGCTGGAAACGCTGGTGGAACCCATCATCACCGTTAAGGGCGCGGCCGGTATGGTAAATAACGCGGCGCGTGAAATCGCCGCCGGCAACAACAATCTGTCGCGTCGTACCGAAGAACAAGCCGCCTCGCTGGAAGAAACCGCCGCCAGCGTGGAAGAACTGACCGCCACCGTGAAGCAGAACGCCGCCAATGCGCAACAAGCCAGCCATCTGGCCTCGGAAGCCAGCGTGGTGGCGGGCAAGGGTGGCGACGTGGTCAACAAAGTGGTGACCACCATGGCATCGATCGACGAAAGCTCACGCAAAGTGGTCGAAATTATCAGCGTGATTGACGGCATTGCCTTCCAGACCAACATCCTGGCGCTGAACGCCGCCGTCGAAGCAGCGCGTGCCGGTGAGCAAGGTCGTGGCTTTGCGGTGGTGGCCGGTGAAGTGCGCAACCTGGCGCAACGTTCCGCCGCCGCCGCCAAAGAAATCAAAGGTCTGATTTCGGATTCGGTGGGCAAGGTGTCGGATGGCACGCGTCTGGTGGAAGAAGCCGGTCACACCATGACCGAGATCGTGAGTTCGATCAATCGCGTCAACAGCATCATGACCTCGATTGCCGATGCCTCGGCCGAACAAAGCTGCGGCATTGATCAGATCAATGTGGCCGTCACGCAAATGGACAGCATGACCCAGCAAAACGCCGCGATGGTGGAACAAGCCGCCGCCGCTGCCGAAAGCCTGCAAGACCAGGCCGCCGCACTGGAAATGGCCGTCGCTTCGTTCAAGCTGGGCCGCGATGCCCAGACCGATGCCCCGCGCCGTGCTGAAGTGATTGCGCTGGGTGCACGTCGCGTCTCGGGGGGGCGTGGTACCGCAGTGCAGATGGCCGATGGTGAATGGCAGCAGTATTAATCCAGTGATACACAGCCGGGCCGCATTGCGGTCTGGCGTGAACTACGCTGAATGACATTCGGGTGCGTGCTCGCAGGGGCACGCACCGTTGTCATTGCGGAGCACGAATCATCGCCAAACCCGCGCCACCGCCAGCCACCACCGGCCCGACGCCGTTTCATGACAACCGCTTCAATATCGAGGCGGTCAAGCTGATGCCGGGCGAATTCTTTGTCACCCAACGCGACATGATGCTGGTCACCGTGTTGGGTTCGTGTGTGGCCGCCTGTGTACGCGACCGCGTGAGCGGCGTCGGCGGCATGAATCACTTTATGTTGCCGGACGTGGCGCGCTTTCCCAACAGCGCCGAAACCATGCCGGCGCGCTTTGGCGAATACGCCATGGATATCCTGATCCGCCGCATCTTGCGCAATGGCGGCCGCATCGAAAACCTTGAAGCCAAACTGTTTGGCGCTGGCAATGTGTTGCACCAGTTAACCCAGGCCGACATCGGGCGCAAGAACGCGCAATTTGTGCGCACCTGGCTGGCACGGGCCGAAATTCCGGTGGTGGCCGACGACTTGCTCGACCAATATCCGTGCCGCGTGCACTACTTTCCACACAGCGGCATCGCGCTGGTGAAAAAGCTCACACGGCTGGCCAACGACACCATTTTCGAGCGTGAACGCGAGCTGCATCAAAGACTGGGCCGGATCGGGCCAGAGGCACTCGACGCCACCCCCACGCCGCCCGCGCCATCGGGCAAGCAAAGCGGGTGACGCCCGCGCCATACCGGCTTATGATGGCCGCTTTTGGCCCTACAGAACGAGCGTTCTCTCGCGTACCCGTTCTGCCTATCTGATTGCGCACCATGAAGCCACGTTCCGCCCGCTCTGCTCGCCCCTCCCGCCGGCTACCCATCCTTGCCCCGCTGCCGCTTGCTCTGCTTGTGGCGGCTTTGTTATGCGCGCTGTTCCAGCTAGTGGGTCCGGCCGCTTGGCACGCCATTCCCGGCCTTGGCGGCTGGTGGCTGGCCGCGGTGCTGGCCACGGCGGGCTGGCAAAGCCGCCATGAACAACGGCTGCCCGACTGGACCGCCCGCGGCTGGGCGGGTGCCGGGGTGCTGGTGGCTTCGGGTTGTGCCGCTACCCAGTTATTTGGCCTGACTCCGTGGGGCGGCCTGCTCACGCTGATCGGTGGCGCGGCAGTGGGCGTGCCGCTATGGCTGGGCATGGGCTGGGGCACCATGGCCGAGAACGTCGGCGGTACGCTGGAAAATGCCGTGCGCCGCGTTGGCAAAGACTCGCCGTTCTTGCACGATGATCCGGTCAAGACCCATATCCCGGCGGATTTCCAGCCGGATGCGGACGAGGACGACCTCGCTGCAAGCGCGCGCTTCAGCCAGCCTGCCGCGGCCCCCCGCGCGGCGCAGCTGGATATCGACGAAGACGAGATTCTGGAAGAACTGGATTCCCTCGGCATTGCCCCCACCACGCCAGGCAGTCGTAATGTGGACCCGGCGCCCGTCCCCGGTGCCCCTGCGGCTGCCGCGCGTGCGGCACCGCCCCCGCGCCCCGCTGAAACCAGAGCAGCTGAGACGGCACGCCCGGTCGAAGCCAGCAAGCCGGTAACGCCGAGCAAGCCGCAACCTCCTGCCATTGCCGCCGCGCTGGCTGCTGCCTCCGCCCGCATGGAAACGCGGGCCCCACGCACGCCTTCTGCTGATTTGCCCGTGATTACGCTGCCCAAGGCCGCGCCGGTGCCGCCACCGGCCCCGCCCAAACCCTTGCCGGTGCTGGACCGTGACCAGGTGCTGCATCCGCCCCGTCGCGGTGCCGCCCCGCCGCGCCCGTCGGCACCCCGTGCTGAGCCGCTGCCCTTTCTGGAAGCCGATGAAGTGCGCGAACGCCTGCAATCGCTGCATGGTGCCCGTAGCCAGCGCGTGACCGGGCCGACCAAGGCCTCAGCCGCGCCAGTGCCCACGCCGCCGCAACCGCTGAAAGTACGCACCCGCCAGCCCGAAAAAGTCCGCGTCGAGCCAACCTTGGCAACGCAGCCGTCGCCTTCCAACAGCGCTTTATATATCAGCGCGCGCGCCACCCCGGGCGAGGCCACGCCGACGGCACAGCCCCCCGTCACGCCGACCGCAGCGGCGCTTGAGCCTACGCTGCGCACGCCCACGCCGCTGCAACTGGAACCGCTGGAGCCCTTGCCGCCGCAAGCGCCCCCGGCATGGCTGGACGATGTGATTGCGCCCCTGCCCGCGCTGACGCCACAGCCAGCGCCGTTGCCGCCCGCGTTCGCCATCCCCGCCCCGCGCGCGGTGGCGCCGTTGGCCCAGCCTGCGGCCGCCAGCGCCGACCCGGTGCCGCTGTATGAAGTGGAAGAAGTGGAAGAGACCGTAGCCACCCCGCTGGTACAACTGTCGGATGGCCTGGAAGTCACCGAGATCGAGGCCCCCGTCGCTGCCCCACCCGCTCCGCTGACGGCCGCACCGGTCGAAACCGCGCAGGTCCGTGCGCCCGTGCTCCCCGAATCCGCGCCGATTGCACCGATTGTGCTGCCCCAGGCGCCTGCGTCAGCAGCAGCCGACAGCCCTGCGCCCGCCGCATTTGTCCCGGCCATGCTGGCACCGGTTGCCCAGCTGGAAACGCCGCCCGCCGCCATCGACCCCGAAGTAGACGACACCGAAGTCGACGACGCCGAAACGGACGCCGCTGAAGTGGACGGCGCTGAAGTGGACGACCACGTAGCGGACCAGGCCGCAGCCACAAGCGACCTGGCCCCCGCCGCAAACGCCCCGGCACCGCAAACGCAAGCGCCTCCGGCATGGCAAGCGCCGAGCGTGCCGTGGCCAGCGGACTCCACGTCCGTTGCCACCGAGCCCGATGCCGCCACACTGGCGTGGCAAGCGGCCAGCAGCCGCCTCGCGGCGCAGGAACAAAGCAGCGTCGCCGCCGCTTTGCTGGCGCTGGAACAAGCCAATGCCGAGCTGACCGATACCTATCAGCCGTCCGATTGGGTCAAGCCGATGCTGGAACCCAAGCCCGCGCCGGTCGCTGCGCCGTGGCCGCGCTTCGATGCCTCGTGCTTGCCCTCGCTGGATTTGCTGTCGCCGCCCGATGAGCAGATCGAGACCGTCAGCCAGGACGAACTGATCGATCGCGGCATCATCATCGAACAGCGGCTGGCTGAGTTCCGCGTCAAGGTCAACGTACTGGATGCCTACGCTGGTCCGGTCATCACGCGGTATGAAGTCGAACCCGCCGTGGGCGTGCGCGGCGCGCAAATCGTTAACCTGATGAAGGATCTGGCGCGGGCGCTGGGCCTGGCCTCGATCCGCGTGGTCGAGACCATCCCCGGCAAAACCTGCATGGGCCTGGAATTGCCCAACCCCAAACGCCAGATGATCCGCCTGAGCGAAATCCTGTCGTCCGAGCAATTCGACGCCATGGGCTCGCGTCTGACCATCGCGCTGGGCAAAGACATTACCGGCAAGCCCGTGGTCACCGATCTGGGCCGCGCACCGCATATGCTGGTGGCCGGTACCACCGGTTCGGGCAAGTCGGTGGGCGTTAACGCAATGATTTTGTCGCTGCTGTACAAGGCCACGCCGGATGAAGTGCGCTTCATCATGGTCGACCCCAAGATGCTGGAATTGTCGGTGTATGACGGCATTCCGCATTTGCTGGCGCCGGTAGTTACCGATATGAAGCTGGCCGCCAATGCGCTGAACTGGTGTGTGGCGGAAATGGAAAAACGCTATCGGCTGATGAGCGCGCTCGGCGTGCGTAACCTGGCGGGCTACAACCAGAAGCTGAAAGACGCGCAACGCGCGGGCCAGGTGCTGACTGATCCGTTCTCGATCAACCCGGATGAGCCGAAGGCGCTGGAACACCTGCCGTTTATTGTGGTGGTGGTCGACGAGTTTGCTGACCTGATGATGGTGGCGGGCAAGAAGATTGAAGAATTGATCGCGCGGCTGGCGCAAAAAGCGCGGGCAGCCGGTATCCATCTGATCCTGGCCACCCAACGCCCCAGCGTCGATGTGATTACCGGCCTGATCAAGGCCAATATTCCGACGCGGATGGCCTTCCAGGTTTCGTCCAAGATTGATAGCCGCACGATTCTGGATCAGATGGGCGCTGAAGCCTTGCTCGGCCAGGGCGACATGTTGTTCCTGCCCCCGGGCACCGGCTATCCGCAACGCGTACATGGCGCGTTTGTGGCGGATGAAGAAGTGCACAAGGTGGTTGAGTTCCTCAAGTCGACCGGCGAGCCCGATTACGTCGATGGCATCCTCAATGCCGGGTTTGATGCCGAAGGCGCGGCCAGCACGCCGGGCTGGGCTGAGGCGGGTGGCAGCAATGCGGCCGCCGAGGAATCTGATCCGCTGTATGACGAAGCGGTGCAGTTTGTGCTGAAAAGCCGCCGCGCTTCAATTTCCTCGGTCCAGCGCCAGCTGCGCATCGGCTATAACCGTGCCGCACGCTTGATCGAGCAAATGGAAACCGCAGGACTGGTCAGCCCGATGGAAACTAATGGCTCGCGCACGGTGCTGGCGGCGCCAAGCGCGGACTTCAGCGAATAAATCAGCGACGGCCGGGGCGTGCTCCGGCTGTCACCGTGGGCGCTGACCTCAACTGGACTTTGTGCCGCTGCCTGACTAATATACGCACCGCGTATATTTCAGGGAGCCACCACGATGAGCCAACAAGTCTTTTTGCGCGATGCCATGCGCAAACTAAATATGACCCGCGATGCCTTTGCTGAGCGCATTGCCGTGCGTCGCCGCGCCCTCGATACCTGGTTGCTGCCCGAAGAATCGCAAGAATTCCGCACCATGCCCGAAGTGGTCGAGCGCTTTGTTACCGAAATCCTGGCGCGCGAAGCCATCCAGCCCGGCTCTACGCATAGCGCATATAAAGCCGATCTGCGCGACGTGATTGCCTCGGAAGGCCGTCACCATCTGCTTTCAGTCGAGCAATTTACGCGGGAGTCGGTCGGCGAGTTTTTCCGCGTCGCCGACATCATGCAGCCCATCGCGCGGCGGCAGAAAGTCTGTCGCGTGCTGGAAGGCGCGGTGCTGGCCAATCTTTTTTTTGAAGCCAGCACGCGTACCCGGGTCAGCTTTGGCGCCGCCTTTTGCCGCCTTGGTGGCAGCGTGTGTGATACCACCGGCTTTTCGTTCTCTTCGATGGCCAAGGGCGAATCGATTTACGACACCAGCCGCGTGATTGCCGGGTACGCCGATGCCATCGTGGTACGCCATCCGGAAAAAGGCTCGGTCGCTGAATTTGCCGCCGCCAGCAATATCCCGGTGATCAATGGCGGCGACGGCCCCGGCGAGCATCCCAGCCAGGCGCTGCTGGACCTGTACACCATCGAAACCGAATTTTCGCGCGTGGGCAAACTGGTCGATGGCGCGCATATCGCGCTGGTGGGCGACCTCAAATACGGTCGCACCGTGCATTCGCTGATCAAACTGCTGGCGCTGTATCGCGGCATGAAGTTCACGCTGATTTCGCCCACCGCGCTGGAAATGCCGGCGCATATCGTCGATCAGGTCAGCCGCAACGGCCATGTGGTGGTGCAGACCCAGTCGATGCATGAGGGCCTGCGCGGCGCTGATGTGGTTTACGCCACGCGCATCCAGAAAGAACGCTTTGTCGATGAATCGATGGAGGGTTATTCACCCGACTTCCAGATCAATGCCTCGCTGGTGGACGCCGTGTGCGGCAAGGACACCATCATCATGCATCCGCTGCCCCGCGACAGCCGCGAAGGGGCGAACGATCTGGCCACCGATCTGAACCACGATCCGCGCCTGGCCATCTTCCGCCAGACCGACAACGGCATTCCAATCCGCATGGCGATTTTTGCAGTGCTGATGGGTGTGGACACGCTGATCCAGCGCAATATGCGCGACGTCAGCTGGAAAACGCCGTCGCTGGTGGGGCCAGATGACGCGGCATTCTATGCGGTGGGCCAGGACAGCTAGATCAGCCGCTGGAGTTAGCCCGGCGCGGGGTGGGCGGCTTGAGCGTCGCCCCGCGCACTTCAAAATGTGCTTCACCGATAACGCGGCTGCCGTCGCGCATTTGCAGCACATGCCGCCCCGGCATGGGAAACCACGGCAGATGCGCGCCGCGTCCCAGCCACTTGCCATCCAGCCACCATTGCGGCTGCGCCACGCCGCTGCTGCGAAACACCACGCGCTGATGCTGGGGCGGGATGTCGGGGTCAAGCGCATACACCGAGCCATCCACCGGATTGGTAATGGCGCTGACCGCGCTGCGGCTATCGCTGGACGCGGCATACACCACGTCTTGCGCCGTGCCGGGCAAAAAGTATTCGCGCCGCGCGGCCTCGGTGTGCTGCTCAAAATTGATCTGGCGCGCCTCAACGCCCGCCGGTAACGGCGGCGGCAGCGAGGGCGTGGCCGCATGCAAGCGGTTCATCACACTCAGCCACACCGGCGCCGCACCGTGCATGCCCGAGACATCCCACATCGGCGCGCCGCTGGCGTTGCCCACCCAGACCCCCACCGTATATTTGCGCGAGTAGCCCATGGTCCAGTTATCGCGCATATCTTTGCTGGTACCGGTTTTGACAGCGGCCCAGAACGGCGTGGCCAGCGCGCTTTCCAGGCCAAAGGTACGGGCGCGCGCGGTGCGGTCAGACAAGATATCGCCGATGATAAAACTGCTTTGCACATCCAGCAGCCGCTGCGCTTTGGGCGCGGGCTCGGTCAACGTCCAGTGCGGCGGGCTGGCAAGACCTTGCGTTGCCAGGGCGCGATAGGCATTGGCCAGGTCCAGCAAACGCACATCGGCCGCGCCCAGCGCCAGGCTGTAACCGTAGTAATCGCCCGCTTCATTCAGACTGGTCAGACCCAGCGCGTACAGCCGTTCACGCAAGCGGTTGGGGGTGACGATGTCGATAGTGCGTACGGCCGGTGTGTTCAGCGATGAGGCCAGCGCGGTGCGCACTGATACCGGGCCTTTGAAATCCTTGTCGTAGTTCTGCGGCGCATACAGGCCGCTATTGGTGTTCAGGTCCAGTGGCCGGTCATCCAGCAAAGACGCGGCTGTCAGCCAGCGGCCTTGCAATGCCAGTTGGTAGAGAAAGGGCTTGAGGGTCGATCCGGCCTGGCGCAAGGCGGTGACGCCGTCCACCTCACTGGCTTGCGACAATTCGCCGCTTGAGCCCACCCACGCCAGGATGTCGCCGCTGGCGTTGTCGAGCACTACCACCGCGCCGTCTTCCACATTGCGATCACGCAATTCGGCCAGTTGCCGCTGCAATTGCTCCACGCAATAGCGCTGCAGGCGCGCATCGAGCGTCGTGCGGACGCGTTGCCCGGCGCGCAATTGCATATGCGCCTGCAGCTTGCGGGCGTAGTGCGGTGCCAGCGACACCGCGCCTGGATAGGCCGCGTTGCGCTGCGATAGGGCGCGTTGGGTTTCCACCGCCACCTGAGTGCAATCCGGCTTGCGCTGCATGCTGGTCAGAATTTCGCAGGCGCGGCGTGACACCCGGTCGACACTGGCGTTGGGGGCGCGGATCAGTGCGACTGTAATCGCCGATTCCCACGCGTCCAGCCCCGACGGCAGCTTGCCAAACAAGCTGGCCGACACAGCGCCGAGCCCCTTCAGTTCGCCGCGATAACCGACCAGGTTCAGATAAGCCTCAAGGATTTGGGCCTTGCTCCAGCTGCGTTCCAGCCGCGTGGCGCTGACCGTCTGGCCCAGTTTCTGGCTGAATGAGCGCTGGCCGCTGTTGCGCTTGAGGTCGGCGTCGAGCAAGCCCACCAGTTGCATCGTTAATGTGGAGGCGCCGCGCGTGCGCGAATTCCACAGATTGCCCCAACTGGCGGCGGCCACAGCGGACCAGTCCACCCCGCTATGGGCGTAGAAATTGCGGTCTTCCGACAGCACCAGCGCCTGGCGCAAAGCGGGGGAGATTTCAGGCAGCGTCACCCAATCCAGCTTGCGTGCGGTCATATCGACGCGCATGCGTTGTAGCGGCTGGCCGTTGCGGTCCAGCAGGATGGCGTCGGAGGGCGTCCATTGCGCTTTAACCGTGGCGAAGTCAGGCAGGGCCAGCGCGGGTGCGGCGGTCATGACCACACCCAGCGCCAGCAGCCCGCGACACAGCGTATTAATGCCCATCGCCAATCTTGTACAGCGGGTTAGGCGCAGCGCCGAAGACATCGGGGGCATACAGCGCTTCCACCCGCGTCGGCGGCAGTTTAAAGCTGCCGGCGTTGTTCAAACGCATGGTGTACTCGACGCTAAAGTCGCCGCGCGGCACGTATTCATAGAAAGCGCGATAACCGGCAAAGCGGCGTTCTACGTATGCCGACCACGCACTCCCTGCTTGCTGCTCACCTTGCGCGCTGATGGCTGAATCACGGCCCAAGCCATTGCCGAGGATGCTGGCGCCGGTTGGCACCGGGTCATCCACCACCACCCAGGTCATATCGGCTTGCGCAGTCACCTTCAACGTAACGCGCAATACATCGCCGCGCGAATACTGACCCGCCACCTTTTGCTGCACGGCGGTGATGGTTTTGCTGATGCGATAGCCCGCAGCCTGCGGCGCAGTCAGCGGCACGGCCGCGCTGACTTGCACCGTGGCCCACGGATTGCCGCTGCCCTGCTGGTTCAGCGTCAGCGTGCCTTTGCCACCGGTGGGCCACGGCAGACTGACCGCATCCGGCTTGGGCGTAGTCCATGCCGCGCTGCGCTGGGTATCGCCGAGCGCCATATCCACTTTGCCGGTGACCGGGTCTTTCTCGAACTGGCTGCTAAAGCGGCGGATCGCCAGCGAACCCCACGCGTTGGCGTTGGTGGTCATCCACACGCCTTTTTGCTGACGCGCCAACAAACCCGTAACCAGACGCGGCATATCGTCTTTCCAGTCCGGCAACTGGCTGGCCAGCAACACAATGCGCGCGGCGTTGACGTCGCCATTGCCCATCAGCCACCACCAGTAATCGTCCTTCTCGGTGGAGAACACCAGGCGCGTGCCTTGATACGTAAGGCGACCACGCAGGATTTGCTCGGCCTGCGCCAGACGGTTAGCGCGATCCGGCAACGACGGCGTGCGCTGCAGTATGCTGATCCAGTCCACCAGCATGCCGGTGTTCCAGCTATTGGGCTGCAGCGTCACCGTATCGATCTGGCGCGGTTGCAGCCGGCCGTAGCGCGCCAATGCGTCCAGCGCGGCCAGGCGACGAGCATCGCCCGAGTCACGCGCCATCCATAGATCACGCTTGATCTTGCCATCGACAAAATTGCTGAGGCCCACCAGCATGCGTTCTCGCAAATCATCGGGGATGGCGTAACCGGATTCGTTGGCCAGCGCCAGCACATAGGCGGTCAGCGTATCGCTGCCATGGCTCTCGATACCTTCGGCCGGCGGGAAGTAATACGCCAGGCCATCAGCATCCAGATACGCAGGCAGATCGCGCATGATGGCTTGCCAGCGGGTTTTGTCATCCAGGCCCGTGGCAATCGACGCGCGTTGTTCCAGGCACGAATACGGATAGGCCAGGAACCAGTCGCGCACGGCCGGCATATCGCCCGCCAGTCTGGCCTGCAGTTGCACCGAGACCCCGCCGCGGCCCGCTTCGGCCGTCGGCGGCAAGCCCACCGGGATGCTGACCGGGCCTTGCAACTGGCGCAGCGTGGCTTGTTGCACCGTCACCGGGATTGCGGGCTCGATGTCCTGCGTGATCGCCAGTTTATCCGCCGCCTGCTCGCCACCCACTTCACGCGCGGCAAAGGTCCACGCCAGCTTGTTGATCCCTTGCGGCAGCGTAACGGGCCAACTGACTTCACGTGCTTCGCCTGCGGGCAGGCTGATTGTTTGTTTGGACAGCTCGCCTAGCCCGGCCGCTTGGGCGCTCACTTCCAGCTTCATGGCGCGGCCGGAGCCGTTGCGCAGATTGATGCCTGCGGCAATCTGGTCGCCGTTGCGCGCCAGCGGCGGAATGCCGGAGGTGATTTGCACATCCTGCGTCACGGTAATCGAGGTGCTGCCGCTGCCAAACAGGCTGGTGCCGCTATCGGCCACGGCCACCAGCTTGAAGCGCGTCAGCGCGTCGTTCAGCGGCACGCTGAGCGTGGCACTGCCATTGGCGTCGAGCACCACATGCGCTTGCCACAGCAGCAACGTATCCAGCAGTTCGCGCGTCGGGGCAAAGCCGCCGCCGCCGCCCGGGGCCAACGATTTGCGGCCAAAGTGGCGCTTGCCCACCACCTGCAATTGCGCGGTGGCGGTCTCGATGCCGTAGCTGCGTCGTTGCAACATTGCGCCGAGCAAATCCCAGCTGTTATTGGGCTGCAATTCCAGCAGGGCTTCATCCACGGCCGCAAAGGCAACTTCGGTGCCAACAGGCGCCGGTTGGCCATTCGGCAATTTGACCTGCACTTTGACTTGCGCGGTTTTGCGGATCGAATAAATGGCTTTGTCGGCGCTCACACTGACTTTTAGCTGGTGCGCCGCGGTGCCCACGGTCAGTTCGGCCACGCCAAACTTGAAGGCCGGGCGCGATAAATCGACGGTGGCGGTGGGCGCTTGATAGTCGCGGCCCTCATGCCAATAGGCATCCCACCAGTCCATCGGCGTGCGCCAACCCCAGGTAAAGAAGGAATACCACGGTACTTCGCGCACGCGACCGCGCACGGCCAGCACCGAGACATAGACGTTAGGCGCCCAGTCCTGGCTGATCTTGACGTCGATGGTCGGGTTTTTGCCGCTCAGTTGCACCACACGGTTTTCGATAATGCCTTCGCGCTCGATAGCCAACCAGGCGGTGGCTTTGCGGAACGGCATGCGCACTTGCAGGCGCGCGGTTTCGCCCGGCTGATAGCTGGTTTTTTCCGGCAGGATATCGATGCGGTCGTTGTTGTCGACGTCAAACCAGATTTCGTTCTGGTTGGTCACCCACATGCTTTGCGCGCCCTGCGCGACGTGGCCCGCCTTGTCTTTGACTTCGGCCACCAGCTCGATGCTGCCCTCTTGCTTGAGCGTGACATCGCAGAACACCATGCCGTGCGCATCCGAGGTATCGCTACAGACTTCGCCCAGGTCTTTGCTGGTTTCCTGATGGTCATAGGCGTAAAAGCCGCCCACCAGACGTTTGCGACTGGATTCGTAATCATGCTGCGTGGCGTGGATGCTGACTTTCTGGCCCGCCTGCGGCTTGCCCTCGTTATCCAGCACCACCGCTTTAACGCCGACCGATTTGCCCGCTACCGCCATCCAGCGATCAACCGCCAGCCCCACCTTGAGCGCGCCGGGATACAGCGGCACGGTGCGTGACAGGGTTTGCACTTCACCATTGGGGTCGGCGTAAGTGGCTTCGAGTACCAGATCATAGGGCCGGTCGAGCGCGGGCATGTTGGCGACGCTGGTTTTGCCATTGCCGTTGGCGTCCAGCGTCAGCGGCGTTTTATCCAGTACCACCTTGCCATTGAGAGACCGCTGGGTTTCGCCGCGCCGCGATTCGGGCGCGCCAAAGGCAAAGCCGTCGTAGCCGCTCACGCGATCGTAATGTTCGTTAAGCATGCCGCTGACCTGCACCGGCAAGCCTTTGGCCGGGCCACCGCTGCCATACGACATCGACAGCGCCACCGGTACCGCCTTGGGCGCAATCGTTGCAGCGGGCGCGACGCTGAGCTGGCCCCGCATCACCGGCAACCGGAATTCTTCGACGCGGAAGCTGCCCGCATCCAGCGTAATGCCATCGCGTTCGATACTGTGCTCGCCGCGATCGCCGCCCTGGCGCGTGCCTTTGCGCACCATGCGCAAGCTATATGTACCCAGCTTGGCGCTCTTCGGTAGCGCAAAAGTTGATTCAGCATAACGGCCAGCACGCCATTGCAGCGGCTGGTGGAATTCCTGGCCGCTGCCGTCGTGGGTAATCACCAGATCATCCGGCAACTGGTTGTTCTTGAGCATGGCAAAGCCCTGGCGCGTCTGCACGCGGATCAGGTGCTTCATCGACACGGTTTCGCCCGCGCGGAACAGCGTGCGGTCAAAAATGGTGTGGCCGATGATATTCGGGCGTGTGCTGGTGTCTGTCGGCACGGCAAAGCGCCACGGCTCGATGCCTTCATCCCAAGCCGAGCGCACAAACGACACATCGTTACGGCCCTGCGCATCCTGTTTGCGCGCGGTGATAAACAAGCCGTTGAGCGCTGGTTCGCCGTTGCAATAGCGCATTTCTGGCAGGGCGTGGTCTATCTGCGCGATGCCGTTGGCGTCGGTTTTGCCTTCCCATAATTGTTGCTGCGCGCAGTCATACACGCGCACATCCGCGCCCGGCACCGGCTTGGCCTGGTCCAGCGTGGTCACCCAGACGGCGGCATTGTCGCGGCCGCGTTTGAAGTGCACGCCCATATTGGTGACCAGCATGGCGGTGCGGACATACATCGGCTTGTTGGCGCCCAGCAAGGCGCTGCCGAGCATCTTCGACTGGATTTCCACCACATGCAGGCCGGCTTCTTTGGCCGGAATGCCCACCACCGAGAACGGCCATTTGCCGGCTTTGTCGGGCGCAGCGGGAATGTCGGCGCGCTTAACGCCCGCTTCATGCGCCAACAGGCTCAGGCGGCGGGTTTCGGTCTTGCCGACGTAGCTTTCGTGATAAGCCTGCACCTTCGCCAGCCAGGTCATCATGGCGCGGTCATCTTGCACGGTCAGGCTATCGGCGCTGACCTGGACCTGCTTGACGCCCAGATTGGCTTCAACATCACGCAGGGTGACGGCGATGTTCGGGTCGGCATTGAGTTCAAGAATGCCGAACGGTGCGGCAGTGAACTTGGCCAGCGGAGGTGCGGTGCCGGTGCGGAATTTGAGTGGAAACGCATTGGCGTTAACCAGCGGGCGGCCGCTGTCGTCCACAAAGTCTTTGGGTAGGGTGATGCCGGGCTCGGCATTCTCGGCAAACGGCGGGGCAAACTGGATCGAGCGCACGGTGGGGCCGGTTTCGCGCTGCAGATCGGGCTTGCGCTCACCCTCGGGTGTCTGCAGGCGAATCTGCTCGGCCAGCTTGCGCGGCACATCGCCGGTGAACGACAGCGTAACCGGCCGCAGCGGAATACACGGCGCCTTGGCGGCCTGGCGTTCACAGCTGAAGCTGGCGCTGAACTCCTCCCGCACCTGGAATTGCAGCGTCTGGGTCTCGGCGCTGCCAGGACGGGTCAGCACCAGCTTGACCGATTTGCCAGCAGGCAGGCGCCGCGCGCATTGCACTGCTTCGACTGTGCTGGCTTGTTTCTCCCAGCCCAGATGTTTGATCAGCGTGGCCTTGTCGGCCTCACTCAGGCGGCGCGTGGGGATGCGTTCGGGGGCATCTTCCACCTGGCAAAACATCGGCACCGGGCCATGCACCACCCCGTTCATGCGCAAGATAAAGGCCTGATCTTCATCGACCTGATCACCCTCATAGGGCTGCGCTTCTTCGACCGCCAGCGGGCCAGTGCTAAAGCTGTAGCTGGCCGGACCGGTATAAGCGCCCCCATCCAGTGCCTTCAGATTCTTGCCAACCGTAAAGGTGCAGCGGGTGGCCGCCGGTATGCCCTTGGGAAAGTCCATCACCCAGCTACGATCATCAATCCAGTGGGCGTCGCCTTGCTGCGGGCAACTGACGCTGAAAGGCGCCGGGGCATTGACCGTGCCCATGCGCAGCATCGGCGCGGAGAAGGTGGCGCGGACTTGCTGCACCTCACGCACTTCGTTCTGCGGCGAGAACGTGCTGATCGAAACAGCGTGGGCGTAAGTCGTCAACGCGGACAGACACAGTAAAAGAACGGAGCGAAACGCAGTCATGAAATCAGCCGCAGGCAGTCGAAGGCGGCATAGATTTCAACACACTTCGATACATCAGTGTGTGATCGTGTCAGGTCCAACTAATACCGGGTCAGTCTGGTCTCAGCGTTTGCGAGCGTAGATGAAAAATTCGTGGTTGCCGTCGCCGCCGGTAATCGGGCTGGCAAAGTAGTCGAGTACGTCGAAATCCAGCGCCAGCGCGGCATTGCGGATTTTGCGTTCAACTTCGGCATAGCAATCGGCATTGCGCACGATGCCGCCTTTGCCGATGTGCTGCGGCCCGACTTCAAATTGTGGTTTGACCAGGAACAATAAAAGTCCACCCGGCGCCAGCAGTGCCGCCAGTTGCGGCAGCACCAGCGTGAGCGAGATAAAAGAGACGTCGCCCACGATCAGCTCGATCTCTCCATCGAGCGCGCTGGCAATGTGCTCGCGTTGCAGATGGCGCGCGTTGATGCCTTCAAATTGCTGCACGCGCGGATCGGCCAGCAAACGCGGATGCAACTGGTCGTGGCCCACTTCCACCCCGACCACCCGGCGCGCGCCGGCTTGCAACAGACAATCGCTGAAGCCGCCGGTGGATATCCCCACGTCCAGGGCTTGCCAGCCGCTCACATCCAGCCGGGCATGTGCCAGCGCACCGGCCAGCTTGAGGCCACCGCGCGAGACGTAACGGTCGCTCTCATCCGGCACGATTGCGATGCGGGCGTCCGCATCCAGCTTGACGCTGGGCTTGTTCACCGGCTTGCCATCAGCCGAAACGCGCCCGGCTTCGATCAGACCTTGCGCCGCAGTGCGCGACGCCGCCAGACCCAGCTGCACCAGCAAAAGATCAGCACGCTGCATGGGGCTTAATCAAAGGTCTCGTTGCTGGCCAGGTAGCGCCATTTGCCGGTGGGCAATTGGCCCAGCCGCACATTGCCGATGCGGATGCGCTTGAGGCCGACCACTTGCAGGCCGACCATTTCGCACATGCGGCGAATCTGGCGCTTTTTGCCTTCTTTCAGGATGAATCGCAGCTGGTCGGCGTTTTGCCATACCACTTGCGCCGGGCGCAGCGCTTCACCGTCCAGTTCCAGGCCATGGTTGAGCAAACGCAGGCCTTCATCGGACAAACGCCCGCTGACGCGCACCAGATATTCTTTTTCGACGTTGGAGTTTTCGCCGATCAGGGTTTTGGCCACGCGGCCATCCTGCGTCAAGACCAGCAAACCGACCGAATCGATATCGAGACGACCGGCCGGGGCGAGGCCACGCAGATGTTGCGGATGAAAGCGCTGGCCGGACAGATCGCCGTCCCAGTGGTTTTCCGGCACGATCAGCACCGAGGCGGGTTTATAGCCTTTTTCGGCCTGGGCGCTGACATAGCTGACTGGCTTGTTGAGCAGGATGGTGACGCGCGCGGCCTGGGCGGCTTGCGCGGGGGCTTCCAGCGTAACGGTCTGGCCCGGGCGCACGCGGCTGCCCAGCACATTGACCACCACGCCATCGACCTTGACCCAGCCGCGCTCGATGTATTCATCGGCCTCGCGGCGCGAGCACATGCCCAGTTCGGTCATACGTTTGGACAGGCGGATGGAATCGCTGGAATCGCTGGATTGGTCAGACATGGCGGGGAGAACCTCGAAGACGCCGGAAAACCGCGCAGTTTACCAGATCTACCCCACCCCCGCCCCGCCGCCCGGCTTGAATAAAACCGCATAGGGTGGGACTCGGCGTCCCCGTCGGACCCACCAAACAAAGCAATGAAGAAGAACGCAATGATTGCGTTTTGGGATACGGCTTTGAGTGGTGGGTCTAGACCCACCCTATGAGGGGGGGGCTTAGTACGGTGCTTGTTCGCCTTCGGGCCGGGTTTTGAAGCGGCGGTGTAGCCAGTAGTATTGCGCCGGAATTTCGCGCACGCGGTCTTCGATAAACTGGTTCATGCGGTTGGTATCGGCTTGCACGTCGTCGGACGGAAAGTCGAATAAAAACGCATAGGGTGGGTCGTGACCCACCGAGCAAAGCCGCGCGAAAAATTGCAACGCTTGCGTTTTGGGATACGGCTTTGAGTGGTGGGTCTAGACCCACCCTATGGGATAGTGGCTTAGTACGGTGCTTGTTCGCCTTCGGGCCGGGTTTTGAAGCGGCGGTGTAGCCAGTAGTATTGCGCCGGGATTTCGCGCACGCGGTCTTCGATAAACTGGTTCATGCGGTTGGTATCGGCTTGCACGTCGTCGGACGGAAAGTCGTGCCACGCCGGGTAGTAGCGCGTAACAAAGCCGTCTTTTTCCAGCCGCGTAATCATCGGCACCACAATCGCGCGGCCCATCGACGACAAGCGCGACAGCGCCGGGATGGTGGCAGCCGGGATGCCAAAGAACGGCGCAAAGATCGATTCGCGCGGGCCCATATCCTGATCCGGCAAGTAGTAGAACGGAATCACGTTCTGCCGCAGCGCACGCACAATGGCGCGGATGCCGTCGTTGCGTTTGATCAGCAGCGGCTCGCCAAAGCGGCTGCGGCCCATCAATAACAATTCATCAAACGGATTCTGGTGCGAGGCCGAATACATGCTCGCGCCCCAATGATCGATGGTGTGGCGGATGCCGCCGTAATCCAGCCCGATAAAATGCGGCGCCAGCAGGATGATCGAGCGGTCTTGCACCGCCAGATAATGTTCATAGCCTTCGCGCCGCACCAGCCGCTCCACGCGCGCCTTGCTGCCAAACCACAGCACGCCGTAGCAGGTGGCCACGGTCGCCATCAGGCGAAAATGCTCGCGCAGCGTGGCGCGGCGTTGCGCCTCGGTCCATTCGGGAAAGCACAATTGCAGATTGATCAGGCCGATCTTGCGCCGCCGCCCCGCCACGGCGTACAGCACGCTGCCCAGCACTGAGCCCATGCCGCGCAATACGGCAAAAGGCAGCAAATGCAGCAGCCAGAAAAACGCGGCCAACAGGCGGGCGGGAATACTCATTCAGACTCCGGGGCCGGCGCACCGGCCGGACGTTTGTAACGGTTATAGCTCCACAGGTACTGCTTGGGCGCCTGCAGGATGGTTAATTCCAGATTGCGGTTGAGCACGGTGGCGTCAGCCAGCGCGTCGCCAGTAAATTCGCCCTGCATCGGGCGGATATGCATGGCGTAGCCACGACCCCAGCTCAGACGTTCGGCAAAGCAGAACAGCACGATGGCGTCGCTATTGCGCGCAATGCGCGGCAACAAGGTCATGGTATAGGCCGATTTGCCAAAGAACGGCGCCCACACACCTTCGCCGCCGCCGGGGGCCTGGTCGGGCAGGATATAGACGCTTTGCTTTTCCTTGAGGGTTTTCAGCAGCAGACGCACGCCCTGGGCATTAGCTGGCGCGGCACGGCCGCGTTCGCGATCACGGCTGGCCAGCATCAGCGGCTCCAGCCATTTGAGCTTGGGCGGCCGATACAAGGCGGCCATGATGCGCGGCGTATTCATGCTGATATAAATGCCGCAGACTTCGATGGCGCCCAGATGCGGCGAAACATAAATCACCGGGCGCGGCTGGGCCAGCGCGGCTTCGACGTGTTCCCAGCCATCCACGTGTTTGACCATGGCGGCCACGTCTTTGGCGTGGCGCAGCCACGCGGCCAGCAGCTCCATGGCGCCTTTGCCATGCTCAGCAATACTCGACTTGCGCAATCGGATATAATCCAGACCGGCAAACCGGGCGGCGCGGGCTGAGTTCTCGTCCAGCCGCTGTCGGTAAGTCCCGGATGTCCACCATGCAATCCAGCCCAGCACAATGCCTGCGGCTTGCAGCACGCACAACGGGATATAAGCTAAAGGTCTGAACAAGCGCACCAGCATGCGTGGTTGGCCTTCCGGATAAAAACCCGGATTCTATCGACTTTCATTCATTACAGACACGGCACAAAGGACCTTCTCCTTATGAGCGAATTCCTGTTCACCTCCGAATCCGTATCGGAAGGCCATCCCGACAAGGTGGCAGACCAGATCTCCGACGCGATCCTGGATGCGATCCTGTCGCAAGACAAATATGCCCGCGTGGCCGCAGAAACGCTGGTGAACACCGGTCTGGTGGTACTGGCAGGCGAGATCACCACCACTGCCAACGTCGACTACATCCAGATTGCGCGCGACACCATCAAGCGCATCGGCTACGACCACTCCGACATCGGCTTTGATTACAAAACCTGCGCGGTGCTGGTGGCGTACGACAAGCAATCGCCCGATATCGCCCAGGGCGTTAACGAAGGCCAGGGTCTCGATCTGGACCAGGGCGCGGGCGACCAGGGCCTGATGTTTGGCTATGCCTGCGACGAAACCCCGCTGCTGATGCCGATGCCGATTTACTACGCGCACCGCCTGATGCAACGCCAGAGCGAACTGCGTAAAGACGGCCGTCTGCCGTGGCTGCGCCCCGATGCCAAGAGCCAGGTCACCGTGCGTTACGACGCCGAAACCGGCAAGGCCAAGGCCGTGGACACCATCGTGGTCTCCACCCAGCACCATCCGGACGTGTCGCACGCACAACTGACTGAAGCCGTGATCGAAGAAGTGATCAAGCCGGTGATTCCGGCCGAATTGCTCAACGGCACCAAATTCCTGATCAACCCGACCGGCCGTTTTGTGATTGGCGGCCCGATGGGCGATTGCGGTCTGACCGGCCGCAAGATCATCGTCGACACCTACGGTGGCGCTGCGCCGCACGGTGGTGGCGCGTTCTCGGGCAAAGACCCGTCCAAGGTGGACCGTTCGGCAGCGTATGCCGGCCGTTATGTGGCCAAGAACATCGTGGCCGCCGGCATTGCCAAGCAATGTCTGGTGCAAGTCAGCTACGCCATCGGCGTATCGCAGCCGGTGTCGATCATGGTCGATACCTGGGGCACCTCCAAACTGTCGAATGCGCAAATCGTTGATCTGATCCGCAAGCATTTCGATCTGCGCCCCAAGGGCATCGTACAAATGCTGGACCTGCTGCGCCCGGTGTACACCCGCACCGCCGCTTATGGTCACTTCGGCCGCGAAGAACCGGACTTTACCTGGGAACGCACCGACAAGGCTGAAGCATTGCGCGCCGACGCGGCCCTGCTGTAACCCTGCCGCATCCGCCGCAAGAAAAAGCCCGCCAGAGCAATCCGGCGGGCTTTTTTGTGGGCGCTGGCCGGGCTAGAACTGCTGTCCGAAGCGCGCCATTACCCCGTAATCATTGGTGGTATCCTGGCTGCTGGCATAGCCATCCAGGCTAAAGCTGCGGCGGCCACTCTGGTAATCCACGCCCAAGGTGCTGCTGTAATTAAACGGACTGCGTTGCCCATTCGCCGCCAGCAGGAATTGCGCTTGCGGCGCGCCCGCCAACGTGGCGCTGCGGATGCCGCTGCGGTACAGCAGGCTCGGCCCGCCCAGCAGATTGAAGTGGCCGTTCCAGCCGTTCTGGTCGGCGTAGCTCAGGCGGATGCCTGCCACCATATCCAGCGCGCTGCTGGTGTTGCCGGTGACGTTGAGGTTGTACAGGTCTGCCCCCGATTCCGCCACGGCGTCATCGCGCGTTTGCCGCCAGGCCATGCCGATGGCGGGCGCAATCTGCCAGTTGCCCGCGTGATAGGTATGGTCCAGCTGCACATTGGCCGCCAGTTGTTGCTGGCCGTTATCGGCGGTGGCGCTCTGGTGCACGTCGCCGAAGTTGAGCGCGCGATGCGTCTGCAACTGGTTGAGTTGCCACTGCGCATCGGCCTGCAGTTGCAGGCCTGCGCCCACCGGCCGGGTATAGGTCAGCGCCGCGTACTGGCTGTTGCCGGTCAGATTGCCGTTGTCAGACGTGTGGCTGCCGCTGCCCAGCCGCGCCCGGCCGTATTTGACCAGCAAA
>NZ_BAAIHC010000026.1:0-58691 GCF_054652575.1 Silvimonas sp. JCM 19000
ATTGAGATCTTTTCATCGTGCCCGTCCTGAAAAAAGATAATGGTTACTTCCCTCTTCCATATCAGCCGCCAGGGGTTCTACATTCATTGATATATAACGTGTCTTGATTCGTGACCCACGCGCCAGGATTTTTCAAATCCAGCCCTGCCCTTTCCACGCTCGTTAGCAGCTTTTCACGATCCAATCGATCCCGAATTCGCCTTTTCTTATAGTTCTCCACCTGCTCAAACGGCACAGGATCGCCCTTCTCAAAAAAATCCCACCGGTCGCCATCCTTGAAAGCTCGAACCAAACGTCTGGTAACTCCGCTTTGGTAGACACGGATCGAGTTCATCGGATATTCGTCATCATTAGAACTGGTGGAAATACTTATACAGTCCAGTTCGAATCTCTTGCACAGCTGATAGACCATGCTGTGCCACCCGTCGCTGCAATTGGCAATAAAAAAACATCGATCGATATAAATGAGAGGCTGGTAAATTAATGCCTTTATGGGATTCCGGCTACCGTAGTAGGGTCTGCCTGCATTTACGGTATTTAGATCCAGTTTTCCCTCATTCAAGGTGAAACCGGCCGCACGGGCGGGGTCCCGGAAGTGTTCTCTCACCAGTTCCTTCATCAAATCCAGCTTGATATCAAAGCAGGAAAGGACGACAAACTCTGAACTTTCGATGGAAAAACTCACCTTTTTACCTCAATGAATGTAATTCGCCGGTTAAGTAACTGTCATTTTTTGAGAGTTATTCACTGTGCCCCTACCATTCGACTGTGAATTATCAAACTCTTCATGATGGTGCTGCTTTGCTCTGAGTCTTTGCCACGGCGATGTAATCACAGCCGTAAAATGCATGTGCCTATTTCAATCATCGCCTGGTTTTTCAAGCAAGACCGATGTTACCGATCACTTTGTTACTGAATTTGCTTCTTAGCGCCGCGGCATTCATCTTGTCGATCAAAGTCAATGTGCTGATGAAACTCAAATCTTCGATTTGACGTTGAATTTCCGCTTGCATCAGCGCATGCGACAAGATTTTTTGCTCAAAATCGGGATCTTCAATATCCAGGCCGTCCGCCTCTTGAATGTACATATCCACAGTGTCACAAGCGAGTACTGATATCTCCACAATAAGGCCCACGGCGTCATCAACCATAAAGCGAAGAAGATTACTGGTTGCGACCACGGCGTCCAACGCGGAAGAAACGAGTGGATCGTCATAGTCTTCCGTATCAGGCGCAACTGCCTCGCATTCGGCGGCCAAACGGAAAAAGTCGAATTGATGTCCTTGGTCGATATTTTCCCAAATGCTATTCAAATATTGTCTCAAGCCGGAATAATCGAGATTATGCCGCTGTGCAAAAATCGACGCATTGGGCAATAAACGTTCACATAGGGAGAGGCCGAACAATGCGCGATGCTCGTGACTAAGCGCGCCGAGGTCCAGCCGTAATTGGTCTTCGTTTAGCTCTAACATCGCTTTACCTCCCTTTCCAGAACCCCATTTCGCTGGGCCGCATTTTTACGCGCACTTTCATTTACCCCGCGCGCGCGTGGATCAAGGCGTGCCTCAGTGATTCGATTAGCGTCGTATTTAATATCGAAAGGATTACGCTTAATCACCAATTGGTTTCAATCATCTCTGCAAGCGGGATTTCCAGAACGGCGAAGTCTCCGGGAACCGCTAATTACATAAGTCATCGGCGGCTTCTTGCAATTTCTCGATAAACTCTTGCAGAGGAATTCTAAGGCCAAGTTCTCCGTTTTATCCGGAAACGAAACACAAACCGCAGCGCGCCCCTGTTCACGGTCCATCAATAGCAAAAACTGCCCGCCATAATATAGCTCACTAACCAGATGTTCGTGGTCGCTGTCGCTAAGTATCAATCTTTCCCAAAGCATGCGCTTGCTCCTCGCCTAAGAAACCCGTCAAATCTGTTAAACCGAATTCGATATCGAAGCAGGAGAGCACAATGAGCATAGGCTAACAGACAAAGCAGAAACGAATACACAGAGGAATTGATCCGTATTGCCTGCATATCAACCAAAGCGCATAAACCGCCGGCATCATCGATCACAATTTCGTTCTCATCGCGGACATAGCCGATTGCCCATTTGCCGTGCGCCCTATCCACGGCGCTCTAAAGAGCAGATTGGACGCCGGCCAGAATGGCGAATATTTTGATATTGCCGATCCAGCGCATTCAAAGCCGCGCTCTGCAAAAAGCCCGCTGATAACAGCGGGCTTGTTTTCTTTTTATCAAGGCAGAACGCATAGGTTTGCCTAAGTGAACCGATCAGGGAAACACCGCCCCCTGCACCGCCAGCACCCCGCTGCGCCCTTCAATCTCGGCCATCTCGACATGGTGATACGGCAGGCGCGCCAGATCGATCGAATCGCACAGATCAGCCGTCGACACCAGGGTGTAGCCCTGTGCCTTCCAGCCTTCCAGCAAACGCTCAAATACGGGCAACAACTTCATGCCTTCCAGTTCGGCGTGCAAGGTGTAGACGTGGCCGTAGGGGGTTTCCTCGGCAGTCAGGCGCAGCAGGTGTTCGTGCACATTGTCCGGGGTCAGGCCGTCCACGCCGATCAGTTCGTCCAGCGTGGGCAGTGTGGACGGCAGTTGCGGCACGCGCACCAGCTCGCCCCGCACCACGGGCCAGAAAGGATGAGTGCCGCGGGTGTCCGAGGCGTAGCGCAAGCCCATTTGTTGTTCGAAGCGGTAGGCGTGTTCGTTCATTTGCCAACCCGCCGCGCCATGGGTGCGCGCTGGTGCGCCGAAGATGCTCTGGAAGCGCTCGAAGGCGACTTTCATTTCGGATTGCGTCCAGGCCGCATCGGCGTGGGCGACACCGTCTTGCCAGCGGATATGGTCCCAGGTATGGATGCCGTTCTCAAAACCGGCGGCGGCCACGTCGCGCATGATGCCGGCGCAGCGTTTGCCGATGTCCGGGCCGGGCAACAGCGTGCCGTACATCAGGGTTTTAAAGCCGTAATGTTCGACCACCGAGGTGCGCGACACTTTTTTCATAAAGCCCGGGCGGAACACGCGTTTGATGGCGCGGCCGGTGTGATCCGGGCCCAGGCTCCACAGAAAAGTGGCGTTGGCGCCATGGCGTTGCAGCGCTTCGACCAGCGCGGGGATGCCGACGCGCGTGCCACGGTAAGTGTCTACATCAATTTTGAGAGCAAGAAGACGCATACATCCGGGTTCTGGTAACTGAGGGTTAGGCGGCTAGCGGCTGGCGGGCTCCGAGGCGGTGGCCTTGCCGGCGCGCTTGAGCATTTCGTGTTCCATCGCAGCAAACTGGCGTTGTAGCTGGTTTTTGGCCGAGCCAGCGCCCAGGCTGCCCAGCAGCGACGAATTGGGCGTCCATTGGGCGCGGTAGCTTACCACGGTCTCACCGTTTTTCTCGCTGAGCGTACTCACGCTTTCCATGGCACCCGAATCGCCGCCCACGGTATGGGCCTTGATCTCGGTTTGCGGGGTCAGCGTCAGTTCCCGCACTGAATCGTAATTAACATGGAACAAGCCGGCGCTGACTTTGCCGGTCTGTTCCACCTTCCACACATTGCCGTTTTTTTCCAGCACCTTGCTCGAGGCCAGATTGGGAATAAACGCGGTCATATGTTCAAAGTCGGTCAGCACGGCCCAGGCAATTTCGCGCGACACCGGCACGCTGAATTGGGTATCCAGTTCGACCGTATCGCCATTTTTGGTGACGTGGGCTTCGGGTTGGCTGGCGGCGGAATCCGCGGCAAAGGCCGCCGGCGCACACAGCGCCAGCAAACAGCATAAAGACGACAATGTTTTCATTGCAGCACCTCGATAATGGCCAGCCCCAGTTCATAGAGTTTGCCGCGCTCGACTTCGTGGCAGCGCTTGACCTGCACATGCGCCGCAAACGGCGTGCGCGGGCCCGGCCCGGAGGCGGGCGGCATCACAAACACATCAAACGTTTCATCGGGGCGGGGGACATAGCTGCTGCGGATAGTCAGGCCACCCACGCTAAGGTCGGTGCAGATGCCATAGGCCGGCATGCTGGAATTCTTGAACCGCAGCTTGACCTTGCAGTTCATCGGAACACGCCGTGACGTTCTTTGCTCGCGCTGACCCATCTAGCCCCCGTGCGGCGCATGCATGTGCGTCGCTTTTATTTGAGACGAATGTACGGATTGTGGCAGCCGGTGCGGCGCGCCGCTGTCAGCGGGTGGCGGATTACGCTCAGGATTCGCGCGTCACGCGCCAGACCTCTTCCAGACTGGTTTCGCCACGCAGAACGCGGCGCAGGCCGTCCTGGCGCATGGTCAGCATACCGTGCTGTTGGGCATACGCTTTGAGGTCCAGCTCGGCCGCACGCGCGTGGATCATGGTGCGTACGGTTTCGTCGACCTGGAACAATTCGTAGATGCCGGTACGGCCACGATACCCGGCGCCGTTGCATTCGGCACAGCCCACCGGTCGGTAGATCACCGGCGTGTCGATCCCTTCAAAAGCCAGGCGTTCATCCGGTAGGGGCGTATCCGGACGGCGGCAGACCGGGCACAGTTTGCGCGCCAGCCGCTGGGCCAGCACCCCCAATAAGGACGAGGCCAGCAGAAACGGCTCGATGCCCATATCAACCAGCCGGGTGACCGCGCTGACCGAATCGTTGGTGTGCAAGGTGGCCAGCACCAGGTGACCGGTGAGCGAGGCTTGCACGGCAATCTGCGCGGTTTCCAGATCGCGGATTTCACCGATCATGATGATGTCCGGATCCTGGCGCAGGATGGCGCGCAAGGCCCGGGCAAAACTCATATCGATACGCGGGTTGATCTGGGTCTGGCCAACGCCATCCAGGTCGTATTCGATCGGGTCTTCCACCGTCATGATGTTGGCGACTTGCGCATCCATGCGCGACAAGGCGGCGTATAGCGTGGTGGTTTTGCCCGAGCCGGTGGGGCCCGTCACCAGCACGATGCCGTGCGGCTGGTTGAGCATGCCTTGCAGGATATCCAGCGTATCGCGGCCCATACCCAGTTTTTCCAGGTCCAGCCGGCCGGCTGATTTATCAAGCAAACGCAGTACGGCGCGTTCGCCATGACCGGTTGGCAGCGTGGAGACCCGGACATCGACCGGGCGCCCGGCGATGCGCAAAGTGATCCGGCCATCTTGCGGCAGGCGTTTTTCGGCAATATCCAGCCCCGCCATCACCTTGATTCGCGACACCAGCGCCGAGTGCAATGCGCGCTTGGGTTCAAGGATGTCGCGCAAATTGCCATCGACGCGAAAACGCACTACGGAACGGGTTTCAAACGGCTCCAGATGCAGATCGGAGGCGTTTTCGCGCAGCGCTTCGGTCAGCAAGGCGTTGATCAACCGAATGATGGGCGCGTCGTCTTCGGTTTCCAGCAGGTCTTCGATTTCGGGCAGCTCTTGTGCCAGCCGCGACAGATCGATATTGCTTTCAAGGTCATACGCCACCGAGGCCGATGCCCCGCCTGCGTTGGAAAACAGCTGGGTCAGGCGGCCATCGTAGACATCGGCATCGACCAGCTCCACCGTCAGCGGGCGTTGCGCCACCCGGCGCAGCTCGCTCAACGCCGACAGTTCAGCGCCGCGCCGCATCAACACGTGGATGACATCGCCGTCCTGGGCGATATCGACCACGCCGTTGTCACGGGCAAAGTGATAAGGAACCAGACGCGCGCTCACTTGGCTGGCGCCTCCGTGTTATCCGTCGGTGCCGGGATCGGGCCCACCGACGGCGTGGTGGCATTAACGCCAGAAGCATCGCTGGCGGGCGCACGTGTGGTATCGGGCAGCGTCAGATCTTGCGTGTCATAGCGGCCATTGCGGGTTTTCAGCTTGGTGCTGCCTTCCAGCCCCGGCAACACCACATCCGGCACCGCAGGCAAGGCCGCGCTATCCGACATCTTGAAGTTCTGCTGCACGCCGCGGATATAGCCGTAGCGATCGCTGGTCAGTGCATCGGTATCTTTGCTGTCGTACAGAATGACCGGGCGCAAGAACACCATCAGATTGGTCTTGGACCAGTTACGCGCCTGATAGCGGAACAGGCCGCCGATCCACGGCAGATCGCCCAGCACCGGCACTTTGTTTTCGGCGTTTTGCGAAGAATCTTCGAGCAAGCCACCCAGCACGATGGTCTGGCCGTTATCCACCAGCACGCGAGATTCTATGGTGCGTTTTTTGGTGGCCAGGCCGCCGCCGGAGGTATCCACCGTGCTATCGACGGCCGAGACTTCCTGGTACACCTGCATGGTAATCGAACCCCCTTCCGACACCTGCGGCCGCACCGCCAGCGTGATACCGACGTCCTGCCGGGTATAGGTATTGAACGGGTTGGTATTGGAGCCGCTCGACGCAGTCTGGCCAGTCAGGATCGGAATGTTCTGGCCGACCATGATCTTGGCTTCTTCGTTATCCAGCGTGACCAGGTTAGGCGTTGACAGCACATTGGCATCGCCCTGGTTCTGCAAGGCCGACAACAACAGGCCCACAGTCGGCGTCTTGCCGTTACCGGTGAGCGAGCCATTCACCACGCCCACGTTGAAACCGGTCGGCAGCGAGCTGTAATCGCCGCTGGATGCCGCCGTGACTATGGTGCCGAGCGCGTTGCCCAGCGAGCCCACGCTCGACAAGGACGACAGACCAATAATCGAAGCGGACGAACTGGAGCCACCCAGCACCCATTGCACGCCCAGTTCATTGGCTTTGCTGGCGTTGACTTCAGCAATGATGGCTTCGACATAAACCTGCGCGCGGCGCACATCCAGCTTGTCGATCACGCTGCGCAGATTGTTATACACATTGTCCGGCGCGGTAATGACCAGCGAGTTGGTGGTCTGATCGGCCTGCAACAACACGGTGGCGCCGCCGATCTGCACGCTGGTGCCGGTGCTCTGGTTGCTGCTGCTGTTGCTCCCGGTATTGCTGCTGGACGACAAACCGGCGCTGCTGCCCGAAGTGCCCGAGGTGCCGCTGGTGCTGGACGAGCTGCCACTGGTGCCGCTGGTGCCGCTGCTGTTACTGGATGAGGTCGACAGCCCCTGGCTGGAACTACTGCTACTGCCACCGTCCGAGCCGGTCAGAATGCCGCGCAAGGTGCCGGCCAGTTTGACCGCCTCGGCATTACGCAAATACACCACATGGATATTGCCGCCGGCCGCACCCGGTGTATCGAGCGTGGCGACCAGGCGTTTGATCTGGGTGGCGATGGCGGCGTTTTCACTGCGCACCAGCAGCGAGTTGCTGCGCAGGTCCGGCACCACCGTGCTGCGCCGGATGCCCTCGCCCATCTGATTGGCCGCCGAAACGCCTTGCATGGCGATTTCCGGCATCAGCTTGGCCAGCGTCTGCGCAACTTCGAGCGCAGAGGCGTACTTGAGCGTGATCGGAAAAATATCGGAGGACGACGGCTGATCAATATTCTCGATAATGCGGTTAAGCCGCCGCACGTTATCCGCGTAATCGGTAATCACCAGCGTATTGCCAGCCGCGTAAGCCGCTACCGCATTATTTGGAGAAACCAGTGGCCGCAAAATCGGCACCAGTTGCGAGGCCGATTCATATTTAAGCGGATAAACCTGAGTAACGATGCGATCACCCGACAACTTCATGCGCGTGCTGCCGGTGGCGCTGTAATGCTGTTTGGCGTCAGCTTCGGGCATGACTTTAATCACGCCATTTGATTCCAGCGCAGTAAAACCTTGTTGGCGTAATGCAGAAAGCAGAATCGGATACACCGCGTCTTTGGCGACGGGCTCTGACGAAATGATATTCACCGTGCCTTTAACGCGCGGATCGATGACAAAATTCTTGCCCGAAATCAGGCCGATTGCCTTGATCGTGGATTCAATATCGGCGTTAACGAAATTGAGCATCACGGTGTTGTCGGCCGCCTGGACTAACTGGCTGGCCAACAAACAAGCAATAAACAAAGAGCGCACACGAGGTTTCATGGAAGTCCGTCAAGGCTGAATCTGATAACTCAATCGCAAATTGCTGCCATGGCGGACAACCACCAGCGCCACTTGCGACTGCTGACTAAATAGCGTGTAAAGCGTTGATATATCTGAAGTCGTATTCAGGTTTTGCCCATTAATAGACTTTAATACATCGCCATTCTGTAATCCGAGCGGACCGGCAAAAGGCTGCGCGGCCGCATTATCAATCTGGATACCGCCGCCATTGGCGTTGCCGATACCCTTGGCCCAATCGGCCACATTGCCGTTCTGCATCGCCGCGGCTAACTGACCCCGCGTAACGGTGGAACTGGAACCCGCCGTGGCCGAAGAAGCGGCTCTGGGCATGGGTTTGGCTGGTTCGACGCCAGGCGGAATGGCCGGGCCACCGCCGGGGGGCGGCGTGGTGACGACCGGGGTCATCTGACTGGGGTCGGCCGGCTGTGCGCCCGCTGCAGCGGCGGCCACGCCAGATGCATCAGCCCCCTGCAGCGGAATATTCTCGGTGCGGCCGTTATGGCTGACTTCGGCATGATCGCGTGTTACGCGCAGCAACTTGACGCCGGGTTGCAGTTCCTGGCCCACCTTGGCGGCCACTGGCTCCGCGCCCAGACTGGTAAAGATGGCGGCGCTATAGCTATCCCCGCCCGCGATCACGGCGATCAGTTGTGCGGCCAGCGTAGTCGGGCCGGTGGCAACGGCGGCCTGGCCGAACCATACGGGCGCGTTATTCCATGCCATTTGCTGGGCTGGCAGCGGCTGAACAGGCGGGGCCAGACGTACTTGCGGCGAACGCGGGGCAAAGATCTGCCAGAACAGGCCTGCGCCCATCCACGCCAGCACCACCAGCAACACCAGCTCCAGCCATAAGGGAGCACGTGCCACCACGAAGGATTGAAGTCTTGAAGCTTTCACCGGAAATACATCTTTGTGCGAACAGGAGGCCATTTATACCGCAATGGGCGCGCTCGTTGCTACCCACAGCGAGTTACATAAGAAGGCGCATGCCTTTGAGACAACGCCGTCTAAAAATATTTGAGCCCGATTGCAAAAAAAAATTGACCACCCTTTTTGCGTATGCTTTAATGCGCACCTCTCGAAAGACGAGGGGCGATTAGCTCAGTTGGTAGAGCGCCTGCCTTACAAGCAGGATGTCGGCGGTTCGACCCCGTCATCGCCCACCACTGCGGAGTGGTAGTTCAGTTGGTTAGAATACCGGCCTGTCACGCCGGGGGTCGCGGGTTCGAGTCCCGTCCACTCCGCCAGCATTCCAGGAAAGCCGCTTTTTTAAAGCGGCTTTTTCTATTTATGCAAGACCTCTATTTGTTAAGTGTTGATATCTGTTATTAGCCCGCGACAAATAGAAATGTATTAATACGTAATGCGGAATGTGCTAAAACTTTTTTAAATAGTTGATTGACGCATTCTTCACCTTATGTTTTAATGCGCCTCTCTTGTCGGAGGGCGATTAGCTCAGTTGGTAGAGCGCCTGCCTTACAAGCAGGATGTCGGCGGTTCGACCCCGTCATCGCCCACCATCAGTTTTAAAGTTTTAACTGCTTCAAATCGTCATACCACTGCGGAGTGGTAGTTCAGTTGGTTAGAATACCGGCCTGTCACGCCGGGGGTCGCGGGTTCGAGTCCCGTCCACTCCGCCATCACCTTTGTTGCTTATCCCTGAGCAATATGGCTGCGCTACTTGGTACAAAGTAGAACTTCTGCAGCGTAGTTCACACCCCACTGCTTACCGTCGCTAGAACACTATAGATAATACTGACGTATGACATTTGCATTGTTACAATGCCCGCACGTCATTGTTTGCCCCGCAGGCCACCGCGCCCGTCATTTCCAGGCCTCCTGGCACTTGACCCGAGCCCCCGCTCTGGCGCAAATTCGTCCCCAAATCCAGGCCAACTTATAAAACATGTCTTCAGCCGCTCGTGCCGCTCTACCCCGCTTCCGACCCATGCTGGTTGGTTCTGCGCTCTGCGTGAGCCTGGGCGGTGTTGCGGCTGTGCATTGGTGGGGCGGCATGGCCATGGGTTTGCCGCTGTTTCTGATTGGCGCCTGGTTGGTCATTGGTACCTTGTGGCTGGCCGTCGTCAACGCCGCTCCGGCTGACGCCCCCCTCCCCGCCGCCAGTGATACCCATGGTGTTGAAGAAGATCTGCGCAATCTGCCCATTGCCGAATCGCTGCCCGATCTGGTCTGGCGTATCGATTTTGCCAATCGCGTGGTGACCTCGCTCAATCAAGCCTATGCCGTGCATCACCCGGTGGCGCAGGGCAACAACGTGCGCTTGTCCGGCTTGTTTCCGGCCCGCGTGTCGCGCCAGTACCTGGAAGCGCTGATTGCCGTGCAAAGCGCGCAAAGCATGCAGCAGTTTGAATATCGTCTGGGTAACGGCGATGAATCCGGCCTGCGCGTGTTTGAAGCCCGCCTGCTGCCGCTGTCCACTAAAGAATGTATAGCCGTTATCCGCGACGTGACGCAGATGAAGGCCACCGAAGAAGCCTTGTTCAACCAGCAGCTGTTTGTGCATCAGATTATCGATTCCAGCCCGAACCTGATTTTTGTGCGCGATAAACACGGCCGTTTCTTGCTGGTTAACCGCGCTACGCAAACCACGCTGGGGCATGAACTGCTGGTGCAATCGCATCTGGCAGCCCATGACTCGCAGTTGCCGTTTACCGTCGGCGATACCGAAGTCCTGGAAAACGGTGACACCGTGCGCGTGGTCGATCACTGGACGCTGCCGAATGGCCGCATCCACTGGTTTGATATCACCAAGCAACCGCTGGTGCGTGATGGCGATGTCTACATCCTGAATATCGCCATCGATATCACGCACGTCAAAGCCGCCGAAGCGGCACTGGCTGCGTCTGACCCGCTCTCCAGTGGCGTTGCCGATGCGCTGCCGGTGCCGTTCATGCTGGTGCGCGACGGCATTATCGAATTCGTCAACAACCCGCTGTGCGAACGCCTCAACACGCCGCCTTCTGATCTGCTCGGCCGTCCGCTGCAAGCTGTGGCCAGCAATGGCGACGATTTGTTGGCTAACCCCAAGCCCGGCGTGCCGCAACGCATCCGCTTTGTGCGCGGCCACGCCGAATACGATTGCCACGTGCAGCAAGTCGGCGAAGAAGAAGACAGCACCCGCACCCTGCTCGTGCTGGCCTGAACCCACAGAAAGTGGCATAGGGTGGGACTGGTCCCACCACTCAAAGCCTCCCGACGCGCCCGTGTGGCGCGATCTTTCGCGTAAGTGCCAGAACATCGAACAGCGCTAGCCGGCGTGGTGCTAGCCGTTGGCTTTGCGTGGTGGGTCTGGACCCACCCTATGCGCCCCGCCCCTCTCGAGCCACACCGGCGTGCGCGTACGAACCGTTAGCAAGCGGCAGTACGTGCCGTGCTACGCCATGCCCCGCAGCCTCGCTTTCCATCCGTGATAAAATCGGCCGCTTTTACGTCCGGTTATTCTATGTCCGCTTCCCTCGCCGAACTGCAAACGCAACTTGAACACTGCATGGCGCGTGATCGTGTTGCGCTGGCGCCGCGTTTGCAGTCCGCCGCCCAGCGGCTGCGTTCCGGCAAACCGGCGGACCGGGCGTTGGCGGAAATCAGCCAGGCCATGATCGCCAGCCTGCAAAAGGCCGAGCGGCGCCAGCATCAGCTGCCGCAACCTGAATTCGACGAAAACCTGCCGGTCAATCAAAAGCGCGATGAAATCCGCGCTGCGATTGCGGCCAACCAGGTCGTCATCATCTGTGGCGAAACCGGCTCCGGCAAAACCACGCAGTTGCCCAAAATCTGTCTGGAACTGGGCCGTGGCACCTTCGGTTTGATCGGCCACACCCAGCCGCGCCGTCTGGCCGCGCGTACCGTTGCCACCCGCATCGCGCAAGAGCTCAAATCCGAGATCGGCGCCGTGGTCGGCTACAAGGTGCGTTTTACCGACAAGACCAGCGACGCCAGCTACATCAAGCTGATGACCGATGGCATCTTGCTGGCCGAAACCTTGTCCGACCCGCTGCTCAGCGCCTACGACACCATCCTGATCGACGAGGCGCACGAGCGCAGCCTTAACATCGACTTTCTGCTGGGCTATCTCAAGCAGCTGCTGCCACGGCGGCCTGATCTCAAAGTCATCGTCACCTCGGCCACGATCGATGCCGATCGCTTCGCCAACCACTTTACCGGCGCGCCCGTAATCGAAGTGTCCGGCCGCACTTATCCGGTGGAAGTGCGTTATCACGCCCCCGAAGCCAGCGACGAAGACGCCGCTGAAATCGAAATGGAAGAAGCCGTGGTCACCGTGGTCGAGCAATTGTGGCGCCATGACGGCCCCGGCGATGTGCTGGTGTTTCTACCGGGCGAACGCGAAATCCGCGAAACCGCTGAGGCCTTCCGCAAAGCCAAAGTGCGCGATGCCGAAGTCCTGCCGCTGCTGGCGCGTCTATCCAACGAAGAACAACAGCGTATTTTTCGTGCCTCGAATGGCCGCCGCGTGGTGCTGGCGACCAACGTCGCCGAAACCTCGCTGACGGTGCCCGGCATCCGTTATGTGGTGGATTCGGGCCTGGCGCGGATCAACCGTTATTCGCCACGCGCCAAGGTCGAACAGCTGCTGATCGAGAAGATCTCGCAAGCCTCGGCCCGGCAACGCGCCGGTCGTTGCGGCCGGGTGTCTTCCGGCATTTGCGTACGCTTGTATGAAGAGAGCGATTTCAACGCCCGCCCCGCCTTTACTGATCCCGAAATCGTGCGCTCGTCGCTGGCGGCGGTGATCTTGCGCATGGCTGCGCTCAAGCTCGGCCGCGTGGATGAGTTTCCTTTCCTCGAAGCGCCGTCCGGCAAGCTGGTGGCCGATGGCTACCAACAACTGCGCGAGCTGGGCGCGGTGGATGACGGCGATGTGCTCACCCCTATCGGCAAGCAACTGGCGCGCTTGCCGGTCGACCCCAAGCTGGGCCGCATGCTGCTGGGTGGCCATCAGGAACACTGTCTCAAAGAGATTCTGATCATCGCCAGCGCGATGAGCTTGCAAGACCCGCGTGAGCGTCCATTTGAAGCGCGCGATGCGGCCGACCGCGCACATCTGCGCTTTGCCGACGATAAATCCGACTTCATGTCCTATCTCAAGGTCTGGGCCTTCTTTGAAGAAGCGCAGGCCAACAAGCAGTCCAATCGCCAGTTGCTCAATCTGTGCCATCAGCACTTTTTGTCGTATTTGCGCCTGCGCGAATGGCGTGATCTGCACCGGCAGCTGGAAGACATCGTTGAGGATCTGGAATGGCGTCTTAATGAAAAGCCCGGCACTTATGAGCAAATCCACAAGGCGTTGCTGACCGGCTTGCTCGGCAATATCGGCATGAAACAGCCGGAGGCCGATGAGTACCTTGGCGCGCGCGCCATCAAGTTCCAGATTTTCCCTGGCTCCGGCCTGAAGAAGGCGCGGCCGAAGTGGGTACTGGCGGGCGAGCTGGTCGAAACCACCAAGCTGTTTGGTCGCAGCGTGGCCGCCATCGAACCGCTCTGGGTGGAGCGGCTGGCCAGCCATCTGGTCAAGCGCCAATACTTTGAGCCGCACTGGGAAAAAGACCAGTCGCAGGTGACGGCCAGCGAGCGCGTCACCTTATACGGCCTGCCCATCGTGCCGCGCCGCAAAGTGCATTACGGCGCCATCAACCCGGCCGAGGCGCGCGAAATCTTTATCCGCGAAGGTCTGGTGCGCTTTAACTACAACACCAAAGCGCGCTATTACGAACACAATTTCGAGCTGCTGCTGGAGATTGAAGAGCTGGAACACAAAGCGCGGCGCCAGGACTTTCTGGTGGATGACGAAGTGTTGTTCCGCTTTTTTGATGCCCGCATCCCGGCCGATGTGGTCAATGGCGCCGGCTTTGAAGCCTGGCGCAAAGAGGCGGAAAAAGCTGATCCCAAGCTGCTGTTCCTCGACCGCGATGATTTGATGACGCAGGCCGCGGGTAGCGTGACGCAAGAGCAGTTCCCTACCTACTTCAAGCTGGCCGAAGCGCGCTTGCCACTGGCCTACCGCTTTGAGCCGGGCCACGCGCTGGATGGCGTAACGCTGACCTTGCCGCTGCATCAGCTCAATCGGGTCAACGCCAGTATTTTCGATTGGCTGGTACCGGGCATGCTGCGCGAAAAGATCACGCTATTGATCAAAGCGCTGCCCAAACCGATCCGCCGCTTGTGTGTGCCGGTGCCCGAATTTGCCACGCGCATGCTGACCGAACTGGACAAGGCCGACCGCGAAGCGCCGCTGTTGCCGCAACTGGCCCACGCCGCCACGCGTGGCACCGGCCATAGCATCAGCGAAGATGACTTTGCCGCAGCCGAACTGCCAGCGCATTTGCGCATGAACTTCCGCATTGTGGATGACGCGGGCCAGGAACTGGCGCAAGGCCGTGATCTGATCGCCATCCGCAATCAGCTGGGCGAAGCGGCGCAGCTCACCTTCCGCGAGAGTGGCGACGAAGCCGGCCCCGAAATCGAGAAAAGCGGCATCACCAAATGGGACTTTGGCGACCTACCCGCCAAGCTCACCTTCAAGCGCCAGGGTCGCAATATCACGGGTTACCCGGCCTTGGTGGCGGAAGCCGAAAGCTGTGCCATACGCGTATTCGATACCGAATTCGCCGCCGAAGCGGCACACCGCCCGGGCGTGATCCAGTTGATGAAGCTGGAGCTGAAAGAGCACGTCAAGCAATTGCCCAAAGCGGTACCGGGCTTTCAGCAACTGGCCATCCAGCTGCGTGGTCTGGGCAATAGCGACATGCTGATGGACGACCTGGTCGACTGCATCTGCAATCGCGCTTTCCTCGGTGACGACGAAGCGCCGCGCACAAAGAAAGCGTTTGATGAACAGAAGACCCGTGCCAAGGTGCGGCTGCCGTCGGTACGGGATGGCGCGGTGCGGGCACTGACCGAAATCACCGCCGAATACACCGCAGTGGCCCCGCTGGCGCACAAGCCGGGCCCGATTGCGCACGAGCTGAAGGCGCAACTGGCGCGGCTGGTGTATCCGGGCTTTATGTCCGGCACGCCATGGGAGCAATTGCCGCGCGTGCCGCTGTATCTGCGCGCGATCAAACTGCGGCTGGAAAAACGCAGCGCCAATCCCACGCGGGATGCCCAACGCGCGGATGAGGTCACCGCGTTTGAGGCGCGCTATCAGGCCGAACTGGACAAGTGGCAGCGCGACGGCCGCGACACCGCCCCGCTGCTGCCGGTGCGCTGGATGATCGAGGAATGGCGCATCAGCTTGTTTGCGCAAGAACTGCGTACGCCGTACCCGATCTCGCTGAAGCGCCTGAACAAGGTATGGGACGACCTGATCCGCCGCTAAACCGCATAGGGTGGGTCATGACCCACCCAGCAAACCCATCCCCACGAATGCAAACAGTTGCGGGTCTTGTCTGCGGCTTTGGAGGGTGGGTCTAGACCCACCCTATGGGATACCCGGGTTGCCGGCTTATTGTGTGGCGACGGGCCGGGCCGGGTCGGCGACCCATTCGCTCCATGATCCGGCGTACAGCCGGCCGCCGTTGTAGCCGGCCACCGCCATCGCCAGCAAGTTATGGCACGCCGTCACGCCCGAGCCGCATTGGTGCACCACATCAGCGGGCGGAATCGCGCCTAGCAGCTCGCGCCATTCTTGCTGCAATTGTTCAATCGGTTTGAAATGCCCGTCGACCAGGTTATCGGCATAAAAGCGGTTGAGCGCGCCGGGAATGTGTCCGCCGACCGGGTCCATGGTTTCGCCCTCACCGCGAAAACGCGACGGGCTGCGGGCGTCGACCACCTGAAACGCGGATTCGCGCAGATTGCCCATCACTTGCGTGGCATTGACCACCCGGTTGCTGCGCACATGTGGCACAAACACCGCCGCCAACGGCACCGGACGTTCTTCGCTGATGGGCCGCCCGGCCGCCTGCCACGCCGGGAAACCGCCATCCAGCACTTGCACATTGTCGTGCCCCAACCAACCCAGCAGCCACCACAGGCGCGCGGCGTACATGCCGCCCGCGGCGTCATAGGCCACCACCCGGCTGTCATTGCCTATGCCCAGACTGCCCAGCCGTGCCGCCAACCACAGCGGGGCGGGCAAGGGATGCCGCCCGTTGGCGCCGTTGCGCGGGCCGGACAGATCGGCGTCGACATGCAGATAGATTGCGTTGGGTATATGCCCCGCCTGCCAGGCGGCGCGGCCGCTGTCAGGCGACAGCAGATCATTGCGGCAATCGACCACAACCAGCTTGGGGTCGGTTAGTGCGCTGGCAAGTTGGTCCACGGACAGCAGTGGGAACATGTCATCGGGCTCCGGTTTGGGGGCTCGGGGGCGGCCAATGCGCCCCGATGCCCCGCACGTTATAACCCGGATTGGCATGGCTCGCACGGACTATGCACAAGCTTTTTTTGTGTCGCCCCGCGCTGGTGCACGCGGCGTGGCAGCAACCGCACGCAAACGTTGCCGCCACCTCTGCCGCAGGCGGTGTCACCACTGCAACTGATCAGACGCGCTCAACCGCCAGCGCCACACCCATCCCGCCCCCAATACACAGGGTGGCCAGGCCGCGTTGTACATCGCGCCGTGCCATTTCGTGCAGCAAGGTCACCAACACACGTGCGCCCGATGCACCGATCGGATGGCCCAACGCAATCGCGCCACCATTGACGCTGACGCGCTGCAGATCCCAACGCAATTCGCGCGCCACACCCAGGGCCTGGGCGGCAAAGGCTTCATTGCCTTCGATCAGATCCAGACTATCCAGGCTCCAGCCTGCCCGCGCCAGCGCGCGCTGTGTGGCCGGCACCGGGCCCATGCCCATCAAGGCGGGGTCAACGCCCGCCGAAGCCGCCGCGCGGATCACCCCCAGAATCGGCAAGCCCAGTTCCTGCGCGCGCTCGCGGCTCATCAGCATCACGGCTGCCGCGCCGTCGTTAATGCCCGAGGCATTGCCCGCCGTGACCGTACCTTCTTTGTCGAAAGCCGGACGCAATTTGCCCAGCGCTTCGGCGGTGGTGCCGGGGCGGATAAACTCATCCTGGCTGAACAGCAGCGGCTCACCTTTGCGTTGCGGTACCGCCACCGGAATGATCTCGTCAACAAAGCGCCCGGCCTCGCGCGCCGCAGCAGCTCGCGCCTGCGACGTGGCGGCAAATTCATCTTGCTCGGCGCGGCTGATGCCGTATTTGCGCGCGATGTTCTCGGCGGTCACGCCCATATGGTACTGGTGATAAACATCGGTCAGGCCGTCATACACCATGCTGTCCACCAGCGCGGCATTGCCCATGCGAAAGCTGTCGCGGCTATTGGGTAGCAGATGTGGCGCGGCGCTCATGTTTTCCTGGCCACCGGCAATCACGATCTGGTTGTCACCCGACAGGATGGATTGCACGCCCAGCGCCACGGCCTTCAGGCCCGAGCCGCAAACCTGATTGACGGTCAGCCCGGGCACGGCATCGGGGATACCGGCTTTGCGTGCGGCCTGGCGCGCCGGGTTTTGCCCCAGCCCGGCGGTCAGCACATTGCCGAGGATGACTTCGCTGATGTGTTCAGCGCTGACGCCGCTGCGCGCCAGCAGGCCCTGTATCACCGTGGCACCCAGTTCCGGCGCGCTGACATGGGCCAGCGTGCCGCCGAAGTTACCAATGGCCGTACGTCCAGCCGCAACGATCGCTACTTCAAGCATCGAAATCTCCAGAGAACACGGCGCGCCAATACGTGGTCGGCGCGTCCGGCGTTGATATTGCGGGCGATTGTGCCTGTTGCGCTGCAACAGGCGCAGGGCCGCTAATCGTTTCAAACGCAATCGGACCGCAGCTCGCACGGGCGGGCGACGGCTTGCCGCAGCGGCTCAGCCGGCTTTGGCCTTCACATAGCGCCCGGGTGCAGGCTCGATGGGTTTGTAGGTGGCGTTACCCAGTGTCTTGCGCGCCGCTACCTTCTTGCCGGTAAACGGCTGCAACCATGCCAACCAGTCGGTCCACCAACTGCCCGCATGCTGTTCGGCGCCGTCCAGCCACTGTTGCGGCTCGGCCACCGCCGCGTCCCGCGTCCAGTAGCTGCGTTTGTTGGCTGCGGGCGGATTGATGGTGCCGGCGATATGGCCGGATGCGCCCAGCACAAAGCGTGTGGGGCCGCCCAGCAAATGCGTGCTTTGCCACGCGGCTTGCCACGGCACGATATGGTCTTCGCGCGCCGCGAAGATATAGGTCGGGGTCTTGATCTGGCCCAGATCGATGGGCACGCCGCACAGCGAAAACGAATCAGGTCGGGTCAGATTGTTTTGCAGATACATGTTCTTCAAAAAGAAGGTATGCATCGGCATTGCCAGGTCAGCGCCATCGTTGTTCCAGTACAGCAAATCAAACGGTGGCGGCGTTTTGCCTTTCAGGTAGTTGTGCACCACGTAGTGCCAGACCAGGTCGTTGGCGCGTAGCGCGGCAAAGGTGCGCGACAGCTCCTTGCCGGAAACAAGGCCGCCCGCCCCTGCCGCCAACTGCGCCTCGCGCTGGCTGACCAGGTTCCAGTCGATAAAATGCTGGATATCGCCCGGATCGGCGTGATCAAGCATGGCCGCCATCAAGGTCAACGAAGCTATCCAGTCATGGCCGCGCGCTTGCAGCACCGGCATGGCCGTGGCCACCAGCACGCCGCCGATGCAGAACGACAGCACATTGATTTGCGGCTGCTTGCTGATGGCGCGGCTTACTTCAACCGCTTTGATGATGCCGTCCTCAACATAGTCATCCCATTGCAGATGCCCCAACTCGGCCGGAATCGAGCGCCACGACACCAGAAACACGGTCTGCCCCTGCGCCACGCACCAGCGCACCATCGAGTTGGAAGGCTGCAAATCCATGATGTAAAACTTGTTCACGCATGGCGGCACAATCAGCAGCGGAACTTCGCTGACTTTGCTCATCAAAGGCTTGTACTGCAGCAGCTGGAACAGCTCGTTTTCGAACACCACAGCGCCTTCGGTGGTGGCCAGATTACGGCCCACTTCAAACGCCGATTCGTCGGTCATGGTGATGGTGCCTTTGCGCACATCTTCCGCCAGCTTCTGCATGCCTTGTTGCAGGCTGGCGCCTTCGGTTTCGGCGGCCAGCTTCATGACCTCAGGATTAGTGAACGCAAAATTGGCCGGGCTGAGCGCATCGGTCAGTTGCCGCGTGAAATACGCCTGGCGGGAGCGAGCGGCGGCATCGCCGCTGGCATGCGTGGCGGCCAGCGTGTTGAGTAACCGCGCTGTAAGTAAATAATTTTGTTTGATGAACGAAAACGGCGCGGCGTCCCACTCGGGCGCGGCAAAGCGGCGGTCGCCGGCTTCAGGCTGTATCAGGGGTTCAGCGGGCGTGCCACGCAGATAAGTGGCCCACAAGGTCATCTGGTCGTGCAACCACTGAGCTTGCAACGTCGGCCATTCGGCTGTCAGACCCTTGTTTTGTTGGGCATTCTGCTCGGCAGCTGCACCGTTGGGCGCGGGCGCCGCCACGTTCATCCATTGCTGCCACAATTGCTGCTGGCTGGCGGCCAGTTGCTGATAAAACGCATCGAAAGAGGAGGAATCGGCCACTACATGCCTCGCAACAGAACTGGACAGAAAAAAACCGCACCAGACTGGTGAGGTAAACCAGCATACGAAAACGCGGTTTTTGCTGCAAGTTCGGTGAAATTTTCTAAGACAGCGCTTTGCAAATCGCGCAGTACTGCTTGATTTGACATGACTTTCTTACTCTTCTCAATTACCATGACGCGCAATCTGATCGATATGGCCCACGCATTCTGGAGACCGACCATGCGTCCTCTCAACCCCCTGATTATTTCGTTGCTGACTGCGGCGGCTCTGGCCATGGCCCCCGGTGCGCAAGCAGCAACGCATCACAAGCACAAGACCACCGCGCAAGCTAGCGCCAAAAAGTCCAGCAAGTCCAAAAAAACCGTTGCGCGTGTCGATACCACGCTGGCGCCGTCCGTTAAAGGTTCGGTCAGCCGTCGCGCCATTGCACAAGCCCGCCGTGGCGTGCGCGTGCAGCCGGCCATGGCGTTGTCGTCGATGGACAACCCCGGCGTGCAATCAGCCGCCGTGTTGATCCTGAACGAGAACAGCGGTGACGTGGTTTATCAAAAGAACCCGGACAACGTGACACCGATTGCGTCGATCAGCAAGCTGATGACCGCCATGGTGACGCTGGACGCGCATTTGCCGATGAATGAATTCATCACCATCAGCGAAGAAGACGTCGACACGCTCAAGAACACCAGTTCGCGTCTGACGGTGGGCACCCGCTTGACCCGTGCCGAAGTCATGCTGCTGGCACTGATGTCTTCGGAAAACCGTGCGGCTGCGGCATTGGCGCGCACCTATCCGGGCGGCAAGGCACTGTTCATCACCAAGATGAACGAAAAAGCCCAGGCGCTGGGCATGCACAGCACGCATTTTTATGATCCAACCGGTCTGACGCCGCAAAACGTCTCCACCGCACGCGATCTGGTCACCATGGTCAAGACCGCCCGTGGTTATCCGGAAATCCACGAGTTCACCACCTCGTCGCAATACGAGTTCACGTCCAACCTGAATGGCCGCACGATGTCTTTTCATAACACCAACCCGTTGGTGAAAGAAGACCGTTGGGACATCGGGCTGACCAAGACCGGCTTTATCAACGAAGCGGGCCACTGTCTGGTGATGGAAGCCACCATCAGCGGCACTCCGGTGGTGATCGTGCTGCTGGATTCGACCGGTAAATACACCCGCATCGGCGATGCCATCCGCGTAAAGAAATGGCTGGAAACCAGCCCGGTCGCGCTGGCACGTAGCTAAAGCAAAGCATGCATAGGGTGGGTCAAGACCCACCAACCAGAGCGGCATAACCGGACATTGATGTCCGGACGAATGGCTTTGGTTGGTGGGTCTAGACCCACCCTATTTTTGTTTTAGAAGAACTGCGTCAGCCACGCCTTGAACTGCCCCGACGACATCGCGCCGTTGACGCGGTCTATCTCCCGCCCGCCTTCAAACACCAGAATGGTGGGAATGCTACGGATACGTAGCGCGCCCGACAGATTCTGCTGCTGATCCGTATCCACCTTCAAAAACGTCGCCTTGCCGGCAAAGTGCTCGGCCGCGCTGGCATAGGCCGGGGCGAAGGATTGGCACGGGCCGCACCAGGTGGCCCAGCAATCCACGATGATGGGGCGCGCCAGCGTCTTGATCAGCGTCTGGAACTGCGCCTCGTCCACCGCCAGCGGCGCGCCGCTAAAGATCGGCTTGTGGCAAGCACCGCAGTTGGGGTCATCAGCCAAGCGGCTGTCTTCGATACGGTTTTGCGTGTGGCAATGCGGGCATGCGATCTGCATGGTGTTTGACTCCGGCGGCCCGACGGGCCTTGTTTTTGCTGTTGGGCCAACATGTTTACAAACCAGTACGCGCAACACAAGTGCGGCGCGTTCCCTTCCCTCTTTGGGGCCGGTACAATCGCCCCCCGCTCTATCTATATGTCGAGTCCTGCGTATGCTCTGGTTCCGTAATCTGCAAATTTATCGTCTGGCCCCTGATCACGCATTGACTGCGGAAAGCATCAGCAGTTGCCTGGAAAAGCGGCCGTTTGTGCCGTGCGGCAGCAGCGACATGATGTCGCAAGGCTGGATTGCGCCCGCCGCCCACGCGCCCGAGCAATTTGCCTATCCGTGGCAAGACGCCGTGCTGGTCATGCTCAAGACCGAAGACAAACTGCTGCCAGGCGCGGTCATCAAGAACGCGGCCGATGCGCGGGTCGCCGAGATCGAAGCGCGCGAGAACCGCAAAGTGGGCAAGCGCGAAGCCAAAGAAATTCGCGAACGCATCGTCGATGAGCTGATCCCGCGCGCCTTCACGCGCAGCCGCACGCAACGCGCGTTGATCGATCTGCAAGCCGGCCTGGTACTGGTCGAAAGCGCCAGCGCCAGCAAAGCCGAAGAATTGTTGTCCTTGCTGCGCGAAAGCCTCGGTAGCTTGCCCACGCGTCTGCTGCAAACCCAGACCACGCCGCAAACCGCCATGACGTTGTGGCTGGAAAGCGGCGATGCCGGTGAATTTGATCTGGGCCAGGACGTTGAACTGCGCGTACCCGGCGATGATGGGGCCATTGCGCGGCTGGTGCGCCAGCCTTTGTCCGGCGACGAAATCCAGATGCATTTGTCCGCGGGCAAACTGGTCACCAAGATAGCCGTGTCGTGGCAAGACCGCGTGGCCTTCCAGCTGACTGAAAAACTGGAACTGAAGCGCGTCGCCATGATGGATACGCTGGAAGAAGAAATGAAAGACAGCGACGCGGCCGATAAGGAAGCCTTGTTCAATGCTGGCCTGACATTGCTGCTCGGCGAGCTGCGCCAGCTGGTGCCGACCCTGATTACGGCACTGGGCGACGAGATCCCTGCCTGATCCAATAGTTGTGTGCTACCGAATGCCCGCTGCCTGCAGCGGGCATTTTTTTGGCGCACACGCCGTAAATAATCCACCTTAGCCTGACAACCGACAGGCCCCCTTGTGCGTTGCAGCAGAAAAAAACCCTAAGGGGAATGCGGGTTTGCGTCTGCTAGTCGATCGACTAGTCATTTCGACCGACCGTTCGTCTTGCCGCAAATAAGGTAAATCTGATGCACTTCAATGATTTAGGAATTGACTACCCGAAAACAGGTGATCAACAAAATGATGATTGCTTTGACAACTATATTGGGTGAAACCTATCATCCTCGGCGTATTTTGAGAATTTGAGAATTTCGCTAAGGGTTTGCTCATGTCCATCACTCAACCCCCGGAAGAAAATCTGGGCGTTCTGGTCCGTCAAGTTCGCGACGGCATGTTTCATCTGTTTGAACACAAGCTGGCGCAAAGCGGCCTTGAGCTGAATCTCAGCCAGTATCTGGTGCTCAAGCGTCTGGCTTACCACGGCGTGCAGACTGCCACTGAACTGGCCCGTGCCATCGACCACGATGCCGGTGCCATGACCCGCCTGCTGGATAAGCTCGAAGAAAAAGGCTATCTGCGCCGCCAGCCGCATCAGGAAGACCGCCGCGCGCTGCAGATTTCGCTGACCGAAGCCGGCCAGGCGCTGTGGGCCACCATGCAGGCCTGTGGTGAGGCCTCGATGGCCGTGGCCGTGTCTGATCTGAATGACGCCGAGCAAGAACAACTGGTGTCTTTGTTAAAGCGTGTGCGCAATACGCTGGAGAGCAAATAAGTGATCCCCCAAGCCGTAGAAACCGCTGCAGCGCGCTGGCGTAGCCCCGCGTTGCTCACGGTGCTGGCCGCGTCGATTCTGGCGGGCTGCGCCAATATGAAGGGTCTGGACACCAGCGCCAGCCTGCGTGATGCCAGCAGCGTGGTGGGCAAAAACGCCACGGATGCCAGCGTGTGGCCGGCGCAGGACTGGTGGCACAGCCTGAACGATGCCCAACTCGATGCGCTGATTGCGGACGCGCTCAAGAACAACCCCAACCTGGAAGTCGCCGACGCGCGTAATCGTGCCGCACTTGCCCAGGCCGGCGCCGCCGACGCCGCGCGCGCGCCGCGTGTGGATGCCGCTGCCGCGTATTCCGGCATTCGCATCCCTGGCACGGTGCTGCCGCCGCCCTATGGCGACAGCTATGCCGCGCTGAAGATGGTGTCGCTCAAATTCAGTTATGACTTCGATTTGTGGGGCGGCGAACGCGCCGCGTGGGAAGCCGCCGCCGGCCAGGCCCGCGCCGCCGCCGTCGATGCGCAACAAGCGCGCATCACGCTGTCCGGCAATATCGCCCGCACGTACGCCCAACTGGGCTATGCCTGGTCGCTGCAGGATGTGGCGCGCGCCGAGCTCAAGCGCTCGCAGGATTTGTTGGGGCTGGTCAAGCAACGCGTAGACGCCGGCATCGATAGCCAGCTGCAATCCAAGCAAGCGCAAGCCGCCGTGCCCGCTGCGCAGCAACAGATCGAAGCCGCGCAACAGCAAATCGACGATGCGCGCCTCGAACTGGCCGCATTGGTGGGCGCCAGCCCGGATCGCGCGGATCAGTTGGCGCGGCCGCAGCTGATCGAGCCGTCCCGCCTGGCGCTGCCCAATACCCTGCCTGCCAATCTGCTGGGGCGTCGCGCCGATGTGGTGGCTGCACGCTGGCGTGTGGAAAGTGCCAGCCAGGATATCAAGGCGGCCAAGGCCAAGTTCTACCCCGACTTCAATCTGAGTGCCGCCGTCGGCCTGGCTTCTTTGGGTCTGGGCGATCTGCCGCATTGGGAAAGCCGCTACGCGCAACTGGCCCCGGCCATTACGCTGCCGATTTTTGATGGCGGCCGCCTGCGCAACAACCTGGCTGGCAAAGACGCGCAATACGACGTAGCCGTGGCGCAGTACAACCTGACGCTGGTGAACGCCGTGCACGATGTGGCCGCGCAGATCAGCGCGCTTAAATCGCTGCAAAAGCAGGTAGCGCAACAGCAAGACAGCATTCGCATCGCGCGCGAAGCGTTTGATCTGGCCATGCAGCGCTATCACGGCGGGCTGGGCAACTACGTGGATGCGCTGACCGTGGAACAACAACTGTATGCCGGCGAAATGCGTCTGGCCGCGCTGAATGCGCAGCAGATCGATGCCTCGGTGTTGCTGGTGCAGGCCCTCGGTGGGGGGTTTAACGCCGACGGCGCGCTGCCCGGCCAGGTCGACGCCAGCAGCGTCGCCAGCGCCCAATAAACGCCGCATACAAAGACAAGACATTTCGGCCTGGCCGAACTCAGCTAGCTTGAGGACATAAAAGATGAGCAACGAACAACAGCAAGCCGCGCCGCAAAAGCCGTCGCGCCGTACTTTCCTGCTGCGCCTGGTGGCCCTGATTGTGGTGATCGCCGCCGTGGCGTGGGCGTTCTGGTATTACACCGTCGGCCGCTGGAACGAAGACACCGATGATGCCTATGTGCAAGGCAACGTGGTGCAGATCACGCCGCAAGTGCCGGGCACCGTCACCAGCATCGGCGCGGATAATGGCGCGCTGGTGAAAGTGGGCCAGCAACTGGTGGCGCTGGACCCCAGCGACGCGCATGTCGCCATGGAACAAGCCAAAGCCAATCTGGCCCGCACCGTACGCCAGGTGCGCGGTTTGTTCAGCAATGTGAGTAGCCTGCAAGCACAGGTGGCCGCACAGAACATCTCGCTGCAAAAAGCGAAACAGGATTACGAGCGTCGTCTGGCGCTGGCTAAAACTGGCGCAATTTCGGCCGAAGAACTGAGCCACGCACAAGATGCGCTGGCGACGGCGCAGTCAGCCGTTGCTTCGTACGAAGGCCAGCTCAGCACCAGCAAAGTACTGGTCGAAGACACCGTAATTGCCAGCCATCCGGACGTGCAAGCTGCTGCCGCCAAGCTGCGCTCGGCCTATCTGGATGACGTGCGCACCAATCTGCAAGCGCCGGTCACTGGCTATGTGGCGCAACGTACCGTGCAAGTGGGTCAACGGGTGCAGCCGGGCACGCCGCTGATGGCGGTGGTGCCGCTCAACCAGGTGTGGGTGGAAGCCAACTTTAAAGAAACCCAGCTGCAACATATGCGCATTGGCCAACCGGTGACGCTGAAGGCCGATCTGTACGGCGGCAGCGTGGAATATCACGGCAAGGTGGAAAGCCTGGGCGTGGGTACCGGTAGCGCGTTCAGTCTGCTGCCGGCGCAAAACGCCACCGGCAACTGGATCAAGATCGTGCAACGGATTCCGGTGCGCATCACGCTCGACCCGAAAGAACTGGAAGCGCATCCGCTGCGCATTGGTCTGTCGATGGCGGTCGATGTGGAACTGCATAACCAGGATGGCCCGGCGCTGTCGCAAACCGCCGCCACCACGCCGGTCTTTACCACCGACATCTACAAGCAACAACTGGCTGCCGCAGACCAACTGATCGCCGATGTGATCCACAGCAATCTGCCCACCACTGTCGCCAAGAAGTAATCGTCATGAGCCATCCGACGTTTCGTCCGCCCAACCAGGCGCTGGCCACCATCGGCCTGTGTCTGGCCACCTTTATGCAGGTGCTGGACACCACCATCGCCAACGTCAGCTTGCCCACCATCGCGGGCAATCTGGGCGTGAGCTCGGATCAGAGCGCGTGGGTCATCACGTCGTTTGCGGTCAGCAACGCCATTGCGCTGCCGCTGACCGGCTTTCTGACCCGCCGCTATGGCGAGGTAAAGCCGTTTGTGTGGGCCACGCTGCTGTTTTCGCTGGCGTCGTTCTTGTGCGGCATTGCGCAGAGCATGGGCATGCTGGTGGGTTTCCGCGCCCTGCAAGGCGCGGTGGCCGGGCCCATGTATCCGATTACCCAGGCGTTGCTGATCTCGATCTACCCGGCCAATAAACGCGGGCAGGCCCTGGCCTTGCTGGCGATGATTACCGTGGTGGCGCCGATTGCCGGGCCGATTCTGGGCGGCTGGATTACCGATAACTACTCATGGCCGTGGATTTTCTTTATCAACGTGCCGATCGGCATCTTTGCCTCGTGGGTGGTATCGGGCCAGATGAAGGGCCGGCCCGAGCGCCTGGAAAAACCGCGCATGGATTATGTTGGCCTGGTCACGCTGATTATCGGCGTGGGCGCGCTGCAAATCCTGCTGGATAAGGGCAATGATCTGGACTGGTTCTCGTCCACCTTCATTATCTGGCTGGCGATTATTGCGGCGATTGCGCTGACGGTATTCCTGATCTGGGAACTGACCGATAAAGACCCGATCGTTAACCTCAAGCTGTTCCGCCATCGCAATTTCCGCTTTGGCACCATCACGCTGGTGTTGGGTTATGCCGGTTTCTTTGGCATGAGCTTGCTGCTGCCGTTGTGGTTGCAAACGCAGCTGGGTTACACCTCGGTGTGGGCCGGTCTGGCCACCGCGCCAATCGGCGTGCTGCCGGTGATTTTGACGCCGGTGGTGGGCAAATACGCGCCGCGCTTTGATTTGCGCTTGCTGGCATCGATCTCGTTTGTGGTATTGGCGGGCACCTCGTTCTGGCGCGGTTCGTTTACCACCGATGTCGATTTCCACACCGTGGCGCTGGTGCAGTTGCTGATGGGGCTGGGCGTGGCATTCTACTTTATGCCGGTGCTGTCGATTGTGTTGTCGGATCTGCAACCGCATGAAATCTCGGCCGGTTCGGGCCTGGCCACGTTCTTGCGTACGCTGGGCGGCAGCTTTGCCGCTTCGCTGACCACGTGGATCTGGCAACGCCGCGGCACCGAGCATCATGCACGCTTGACCGAACATATCTCGATCTACGATCCGGCCACGCAACAAGCCATGACGCAACTGGGCCACGGCAATGTCACACAAGGCGCGGCGGTGATGGATCGCATCGTGCAAGGCCAGGCGATGATGATGTCGACCATCGACTACTTCAACATGCTGGGCGTGCTGTTCCTGTCGCTAATCTTTGTGGTGTATTTTGCCAAACCACCGTTTGCGCCCAAAGGCGGCGGTGCCAGTGCCGCGGCAGCAGGCGGACACTGAGCGCGAAGCGTGCTCCGGGCACGGCAAACCAAAGGCATCCATACGGATGCCTTTTTTTATGCGCCGACGGCCCGCTAGTCGTAATACACCGTCAAGGACATGCGCGCGTTTACGGTGCCGACCTCTACATTCTGATTGCCATGGGTGGCGACATAACGCGCGCTGAACGGGATATTGAACTGCTTGCCGTTGACCGTGCCCACCGCCAACGCGGTCGCGGGCGTCACGCCGCGCGTATCGGTGGAATCCGCCTGCAAGCGCACTGGCACGCCCGCATACAAGACCTGGATGCCAACACCACTGGCGGTGGAATACGGCGTCAGCCCAAGGACGTCGCTGCTATTGCCCAGGCGCACATTATCGCTAAGCACCACCGACACCCGTTTAAGGCTGCCGCCGCCGCCCGGACACGTCAGCCCAACCGTAAACGGGGTCAGTCCGATATTGGTTTCGTTATTCAAAAAGTAACGCAGCAAGGCGGTGTTCATCTGCACGCTCAGGTCCGGCGTAGTGACAGAACAGGTGGCGGGCGACAGATGCCAGCGCGCGTTACTGGCCAGATTGAACGCCACCGTACGCGGCGCGACGGTACCCGCGCTGACATCCCCATCGCCGCCCACCCACACCCCGGCCAGGGCCGCGCTGGATAGATGAAAGCTGGCGCGCAGCAGTTTGTCGTCGAGCTCGATCGGGCCGGTCTTGACCAGGCTATAGGTCAGCACCCACGGCAAGGTGTTGGCCAGATATTTGCCCTCCGCCAGCGCCAGCCGCGGGCCGCCGCTTTCCAGCACCACCCCCAGCAGCGTGCCGCGGGTTTGATCCACCAGCGCGCCGCTCAAGCGAAAACGAATGCCAATGCCCGCCTTGCCGGTGGGATAAACCCCATCCGCCCCGACCGGGGTATCGCCCATCCAGCCGATGCTGCCGCCGCCATCGCGACAATCGAGCAAGCCATAGCCGATGCTGCGCTGCCAGCCATTGGCCACGCTGGTGCTGGTCCACGTGCCAAGGCGGCTGCCTATGGCCTGATCCGGCTGGATGCGCACCGATCGGGCCACGATGTCCAGCGTGGTGCCGCGCCGGGCTGACGGCGTCATGCAGGCGGCCTGCGCCAGCAAGGGCAACAGCCAGAGCAAAGCCAGCAGATGACGCCCAGGCCGGAACAACATGGCGAGTCCTTTGCCGCACGCCGGCAAAAAGTAATAGCGGCACCGCATCAGCGTTCCGCCTGCGGCAGACAGTGCACAGCCAGCGTCGGCAAGGGGCCGGTGCGCACGGTCGCGGCATCGAGTTGATATTTCGCCATGCACTGGATGCGGTTACGCGAGCCCCAGCGCACATTCAGCACGCCCATCGCGGCCAGGCCACTGACATAGGCTTCGCCGCGCTCCCCCACCACGCCAGCTTCGTGGCCGCTGACGTCGTAGATTTGCGCGCCAAACGGCAAGGCCTTGCCCAGGCCATCCGTCAAGGTCAGCAAGGCCTTCTGCCCGATGCGACTGGCAAAACTGACGCGGACCAGCGCACCCCGAGTGGGAACGACGCTGCTGATGGTGTCCTGCATTTCCACGCTGTCGTTGCGGCGCGCCGAGGATGGATCAAGTTCGATGCGATTGGCCCGATAGGCCGCCAGATTCGGCACGATGGCGTAACCGTGGCCATCGGTACGCACGCCCGGAAAAGACGCCACCGCCACATCGGGCGCGCCGTGGGTATCGATCAGCGCGGCGGTGTCGCCCAGGGCGTGGCCCAGCGTGATGCCGCCGCCATGCACCGCCACGCTGCCAGACAGGCTCAGGCCCAGTTGCTGATAGGCCGCACCGGCGCTGATGCCGCCACCGACCGTGGCATAACGCCCGGCAAAACTGAGCGTGCCATCGCCACGCCCGGCACCGGCGCCATGATGCGCATTGAGGGCGTAGCTCAGGGTGCGCTCGGCCAGCGCGGTGCCGTTAATGCCGAGTTGTTCCGATATCCCGCTCACGCTGTCGTGCAGCACGCTGCTGTTCAGCGTCGCCGTGCCCAGGCTGCTGCGGGCGGGCGCGCCAAACGGAATCGACAGGTTGGCGCTGACTTGCCGCGTTGCCCCTCCGCCCCCATTGCGGCCCTCGGTGTAATACACGCCGAGGGCATACGGGCCGACGGCCGTGCTATAGCCCAATTGCGCCGACAGCGCGCGCGGCCCGGCGTGATAGGACTGCTGCGTCACCGCAGCGTACAGCGCGCCCATGCGTCCGAGCGACTGGCTAAGGTTGCCCTGCAACTGGATTTTGCGGGCGCCCAAGCGCGCCAGATCTTGCATATGCTCGTGCGGCTTGCCGGTGCGCTGTTCCAGCATCGCCTCGGCAAAACTGCGATAACCAGAACTGGAATAACGCGTGCCGAGTACCCGCAGATTCAAACCATTGCCAAACACCTTGCCGTACAGCATACGTACCGACTGGCCGCTGAGCGCGGCACCGCTGGCCGACCAGTTGGCCAGCGTGCTTGATTGCGCCAGGTCGAATGACAGCGCGCCCAATTCGCCCAGATTCTTGCCCAGCCCGAATATGGCCGCCTGATATTCATAGGCGCCCAGCAAGCCGCCGTACACCGTCAGATCAAACTGCATGCCGCGCGTGGCCGTGGCCTGGCCAAACCAGGACCCATGTTGGCGTGCCCCATCGCGATAGCGGCCAAAGGTGGCGCTATAGCGGAAGCCGCCCTCGCGCACCAGCGCCGGCAACGAGGCAAATGGCGTAACAAAGCGGGTTTCGCGGCCGTCGGCTTCGGCGATGGTGACTTCCAGGTCGCCGGTGGTGGCATTGGGCAGGTTATCGATGGCAAATGGCCCCGGCGCCACCAGGCCACTATAGATTTCAAAGCCGCGCTGGCGAATGCTGATGCGCGCATTGGTCTGCGCCACCCCGCGCACCACCGGCACATAACCTTGTTGCTCATCCGGCAGCATGGCGTCGTCCGAGGCCAGTTGCAGGCCGCTGAACGCCACGCCATCGAACAGGTCGGCTGGCGTGACGGCCTGGCCCAGCGTTAGCCGCGCCTGCACGGGCGCAATATCGCGCTGGGCGTAGTTATCCAGCGCCTGCACGGTATTGGCTTGGCCGCGACTGCTTTGTGCATTCAACGTTGAACGCAGCCGCCACGCACCCAGATTGAGGCCAGCCCGCGCGCTGGCATAGGCGGTATCGCTGCGCACGCCAGCGGCGCGGCCGCTGGCCGCATTGACGCTGTATTCCAGCAAGCCCGCGCTGGTGCCGTTATCCCACTGCGCCATGTTGGCACCGCGCGGGGGCCGGGACATCCAGACTTGCGGCACTCCGATTTCCAGGCGTTGCTGCAGCAGATCAAAATTCACGCTGGCTTGCGGGATCAGCGCGGGCAAATCGACGCAATCGGCCTGGTCGGGCGTCGCGGCCACAGCGTGTTGCAGGTCTATGCCCCATTGTTGCAGCAGCGCGCGGCTGAGGCAGGGTGTGGCATCAGACTGGCTATCCGCAGCAGCCACAAATTGCAGATCGCGCACCGTCACCTGGCGGCCATTGAGCCAGACCTCGGCGCGATACAGGCCCGGCTGTACCACATTGCGTTCGGCATAGCCGGAGATATCCACATTGCTTTGATCTTCCGGACTGCCCAGCTGCAAAAAGCCGGGATCAAAGCCCAGGCTACGCGAGGGCTGCAAGGGCGCGGCGGGTGCGGGCTCTGCCGCCAGCGACAGTGGCGCGCCGAGCGTCAACAACAGGGCAGAAACCAGGCGACCGGGGACAGTCGCAGCCGCGTGTGCGGCCAGTTCAGACTGAGACATCGCGCGTCGTCTCTATGGCGCGGTAGCGGCGCGCTGGGCGCGAACCTTGAGCGGCACGCTGGTGCCGCCAAAGTCATTCATGCTGCTGAAAGTCACCTCGACGCTGGCGCCGGTATGGGCCGGCAGCGCATAACGCAGGCTTTGTTGTGGCAACACCATATCGTTGCGCAGGGCCACGCCATCCGCGCTGGCATCCACCACCGTGACGGCATAGGCGGACGGGTTTTGCACCTGCAACTGCAGCGCGCCGGCGTCATCGCGCAACACTTGCCATTGCAATTGAGCGGCTGCCGTCTCCACCTCGCCCGCCAATTGCGCCGGGCGATAAAACATTTTGATGCGCGTGCGAATGGCAATCTGCAAGACGTTTTCAGTATCGGCGCGCGGCGGAATTTCTTTGACGTTTAAAAAAAACACCGATTCGCGGTCTTGCGGCAAAGCGCTGGTGTCAGTGGGGATAATCTTGAGCACCATACTTTTTTTGGCATCCACGCGTACCAAAGGCGGCGTAACCAGAAAGGGCGCTTTCTGGCCGGATTGATCTTCCACCCATGATTGCACCAGATAATCGCGGTTATCGTTGTTTTGTAGCGGCACAGCCAAAGCCTGAGCATTGGCCTCAAAGATCACTCGAGTACTGCTGAGCGTAATGCCGGCCTGGACCGGAATCGCAAGCATTAATCCGCTATAAAGCGTGATCAGCATGGCAATCAAACGCGGACCTGCAAACATGGTTCTTCCTGGCTAGATAATTGAATTCAATGCGCGACGGCGGGTGGGATTAAAGCGCAGCAGGCGCGCCGGCGCCTGCTGCGCTGCGGACTATTTACTGATAACTCACCGTGAATTGCGCCTGCGCATTAGCAGGACCGGTGGTAACGGCGGCGGCGGTCTGGATATAGCGTGCGCCAAATTGCAGAGTGTTGGAGCCGTTATTCAGGTTGGTGGACAGCGAGTCGTAGCCCAATAGCACCGGGCTGCCGTCCGGATACAGCAATTGCACTGCTACGCCCTTAGCCACGCCGATATCAGGTGTGAGTTTGATATGTTCGCCATCGGGCGTGGCGTCAAAACGGATGCTGGTTTTGGTGTAGGTGCCCACGGCGCAATTCTCCAGCACGATGGGGAATTTCTTGGTGGTTACGGTGGAGCCCACGCCGGTAAAACCCGTTGATGCGACTGCGCCAAATTCAACCAACTGGTCTTTTGTTTCCACGCTGATTGAGCATGGCGCGTCCACCACCGATCCTTTGAAATTAACTGTGCCGTCATAGGCAAAGCCGTAACTGCTAGTACATATCGCTGCAATTGCAATTGCAGATTGAGTGAGACGTGCAATTCGGTTTTTCATGATGCGATCCACAAGAGAATTTGAGAATAAATAAGAAGCCACTGAAACCGGCGTGGTGGCGCGCTGAATAAGACCATGCCGACCACACGCGCTCGCATAGGACAGCTCCCAATTAATCCAGCACCGCAGTGACGGTGCTCACTGCCAAAGGTGGTGCCAATATCTGCGGGTGCCGCAGGCAAAAAAAGCGGCATTTACCGCCGTTCAGCGCCAATGCGTGTGGCATAAACCACAATCCGTCGGCGCCGTCTCGTCGGCGTGGCCAAGTCCGGGCAGAATCCGAATCAGCAAATTTTGATACGTTAGCTTACAAAGACTGGCCAGCCGCTGCGCCCTGCCCGACCGGCATGGCAATTTTTGCTTGCCACCTCTGTAACCTGGCCACAACTTTTATGATCAACCTCGTTGTGCTGAGCCCCTGCCCCCATGGCCTCTACTGCGCTTGCAGAAGCCCGCGTTCTTGCCGCTGACGATTCGCCCACCGTGCGGCAATCGCTGCGGCTGACGCTGTCCACCATCGGCATCACCCGCGTCGACGTCGCCAGCAGCGTGGGAGAGACGCGGCGGCGCCTCAAGAACGGCAATTACGACGTGGTGTTGTGCGATTACGATTTTGGCGGCGGCATGAACGGGCAGGAATTGCTCGAAGAATTACGCCGCACCGGCGAACTGCCCTTATCGACGATCTGGTTCATGATCACGGCCGAAGCCTCGTATGAACGCGTGGTGGCGGTGGCCGAAGTGGGTCCGGACGACTATTTGCTCAAGCCATTTACCGGTGCCAGATTGTCGGATCGGTTGCGCAATGCATGGGATCGCAAACAAGCGCTAAAACCGTTGTATGAAAAGATTGCCGACGATGACATCAACGGCGCAATCCAGATTGCGCGCGAATTAATGCCGCGCGCCGACGCGTCTTATCGCAATGATTTATTGCGGCTGTTATCCAGCCTGTTGCTCGAAGCCGGACGGCTGGATGAAGCGCGAACCTTGTACGAAGAAATCCTGAACAAACGCGTGGTGCCGTGGGCGCGGCTAGGCCTGGCTAAAGTGTTTAATCGACAAGGGCGCAAAGAACAGGCCAATACGCTGTTGAATACGGCAATCAGCGAACACGCCAATTACGTGGATGCGTATGAGGAGCTGGCGCATTCCTATCTGGCGGAAGGCCGGCTGGAAGATGCAATGGGCGTGTTCGACCAATGCCTGACCATTTCGCCGAACAACGTCTCGCGCCTGCAAAAGGCCGGCAATCTGGCCAATATGCTGGGGCAATCCGATAAAGCGCGCGCCTTACTGGAAAAAGCCGTGGCCTGTGGCGGCAATAGCAGTGCCCTGGCGCCGGAGACCGTATTGCAATTGGCGCTGGCGGCCAAACGCGGCGGCGTGGCAGCCGATGCCGATAAATATCTGCGCACGCTGGTGGATGTGGCGCGGCGTGATGGTGGCGTCAATAGCCAGGTGGTCGGCATACTCGCGGCCGCTATCTTTGGCGGTAAAGCCGATGAATTAAACAAGATCGAGCCGTTTTTGCATCACCCCGAATTCACGCTGGAATTGGCGGTTAATCTGATCATGACGGCCGATCTGGTTTGCCCACCCACGGTGGAGGGCGAGCGCCCGGCTCCGGGCATACCGCCGTGGCGCTGGCTGCAGGCGCTGGCACAACGTTTTATCACCACGCGCCAGACTTCCGGCGTGCTGGAAAGCGCCGCCAATCTGCGCCCGGCCTGGAAAGACTTTATCCAGCGTATCGGCCAGGACGTGATCGATCTGAACAACCGCGGCGTGCAATTGATGATGCGCAACGCGGTCAGCGAATCCGTGGGTTTGCTGGTCGAAGCGGCCGAGCGCACGCTCAACAGCCGCTTGATGTTGTCGGCCGCGCATGCACTCAATCGCTATCTGCAATCCGGCACGGTAGAGGCCAGCGAAAAACGGCGCTTGCTGCATCTGGCCGATCAGTTTCTGGCGCGTTTGCATGGCTCGATCGGGCACGATGTGCTGTTCAAACTGCGCGAAGATCTGGGGCTGAATAAATAGCCCCGACTCAGCCTGGCGCGCAGGCCTGACTGAACGCCTGGGCCAACAGCGCCATCACGCTACGGATCGGCGCCGCCCGATACAGATCAGGATAAGTGACCAGCCACATCTCACGTTCGGGCGCAGGCAATGGCGCGGGCAAACGCTGTAGCTCGGGCTCGGCGTCGCCAATGAATTGCGGTAAGGCCGCCACGCCCAGGCCACCGCGCACCGCGGCAATCTGCGACGCCAGATCGCTCGCCTCAAACACCAGGGCCTTGCCCTGCGCCAGTTGGCGCAACCAGCTTTGCTGCGTGGTGTTTTCCAACGGCGCGTCGTAGCCGATAAATTGCCAGTCTTCTGCGGGCGTGCGGGCGTAATCGGCGTTGCCGTAGAGCGCAAACCGCATGATGCCGACGCGCTGCGCGATCAGTTCCGGCTCGGTCGGCCGCGTCATGCGCAGTGCGATATCAGCCTCGCCCCGGTCCAGCGCCACCGTCTGCGCCGCCCCGCTCAGTACCAGTTTGATATCGCGATGTTGCTGGCAAAACGTCGCCACCTGGGGCGCCAGCAGCCAGCTGGCCACGGCCGGTGGCGCGCTGATGCGCACCGTGGTCCGGCTGCGGGCTTGCAGATTGCGCGCATGCCGCGCCAGCGTTTGCGCCTGCTCGGCCATGCTGGCGGCCTGCAGCGCCAAAGCGCGCCCGGCGTCGGTCAGCACCGTGCTGCGCGGCAGCCGATCAACCAGACGCAAGTCCAGCGCCTGTTCCAGCGCGGCGATGCGGCGGCCGACGGTGACGTGATCAACGCCAAACTCACGCGCCGCCGCAGACAGCGAGCCGCTGCGGGCGTAGGCACAAAAATAGTGGATATCTTGCCAGTTCATCTTGCGCAGTATTGCACATGCCATGCGCGCCTATGGTGACTATATGCACCTGCGGCAGGGGCGTTTAATGGCGACGTTCATCCACTCTGCATGAGGTACTGCCATGACCGCTGCCGTTGTTATCACCCAACCGGGCGCCCCCGACGTCCTGCAATTAATTGATCAGAGCGTGGCCGAACCGGGGCCGGGCGAGGTCCGCATACGCCAGAGCGTGGCTGGCGTTAATTTTGTCGATATCTATTTCCGTCAAGGCCAGTACCCGCTGGCGCACTACCCTGCCGTGGCTGGCTTTGAGGGCGCGGGGGTTATCGAGCGCGTGGGCGCAGGCGTGAGCGGCTGGCATCCCGGCCAGCGGGTGGCGTATATGGGTGCACCCATGGGCGCCTATGCCGAAGTCCGTAATTTGCCCGCCACTGCGTTGATTGCGTTGCCCGACCAGCTGGACGACCACACCGCAGGCAGCAGCATGTTGCGCGGTCTGACTGCCTATATGTTGTTGCACCGGGTGGTGCCGTTGCAGGAGGGCGACTGGCTGCTGGTGCATGCTGCCGCCGGGGGCCTGGGCCAGTTATTGACACGCTGGGCGGTGCGCAAAGGCATCCACGTCATCGCCACAGTAAGCAGCGCGGCCAAAGCCGACATCGCCCGCGCCAACGGTGCCGAACAGGTGTTGTTGCACAGCCAGCCCGACTGGCCGCAGCAAGTGCGGGCACTGGCCGATGGCGTGGGCGTGCATCTGGCGGTGGATGGCATAGGCGGCGCCGTGTTGCCCGCCACCTTTGGCGCAGTACGGCCGTTTGGCACCGTGGCCAATATCGGCCAGGCCGGTGGCGCGGTGGCACCCGTTGATATCAAAACCATGGGGCCGATTGCCTTGGCCAAGCCCAGCGTACTGGCCTTTGCCACGCACGTCGCGTGGTATCAGCAAGGTGCGCAGGTGTTGCTGGCCGAATTGGCGCAGGGTTTGCACAACCCGGTGGGCCACGCTTATCCCATGGCGCAGGCGGCTCAGGCACATCGCGATCTGGAAAGCGGCAAAACCACCGGCAGCGTGATATTGACGCTGTAATCATCCGGTCGGTTAAAACAACAAAGACGGGCCAGGCGCCCGTCTTTTTTTGTAATTTTATTTCGTAATTGGCGGCCTTTAATGGCGCCGGGCAGTTAAATGCATAGCGGGGTCAATTAGCGCCAGGTTCAAAGGCTGGCTTTTGGCTATATATCTAATTAATGCCCGCGCCGTGGTTATGCTGGTGTCATGAGGCTGAAAGCCGCATCCGGACTGGGTTAAGCCTGCCCCTAAAGACCCTACCGTTTGTGTGATTACTGCCTTGAACCAGCGAAAAAGTCGTTGCAACACTTTCAATGATTGAGGCTCTCAAACATAATCGCGCGCTTATATACGCACGCCGGCCAGCAACATCGCCGATTGACGGGAGTACCAATGGATTTTTTTAAACAAGCTTATATCGAGCTTGAAAAAATTGCGTTCAACACGCTAAGCCGCAAATTCGCCAGCCTGTTTATTCTGGTGTTGCTGCAACTGGCTTTTGTCTATGTGGCGTGGTCAAGCGGGCAAGATATTCTGGCCGAATTGCAGCGCCAGCAAGTCAGCCCCGCCGCCAGCGCGGCCTTGCAGGCCCGCGTGCATACATTGCAACAACTGGCTTTATGGGTAGGCGTGGCCTCCTTTGCCTTGACCGCCTTTATGGTCTGGTATTTGCGCCATCTGGTGGTACGCCCGCTCAAAACCATGATTGCGGCGCTGGACGAAGCCAATAGCGGCACCGGCGATTTGTCGCGCGATATGGCGACCATGACCCATGACGAAATCCACCAATTGGCCAATAGCTACAACCGCTTTTTGCAGCGGCAACGCGAGATGATTGCCGCGGTGCAATCGCTTACGGTCAAGATTGCGGTGGAATCCACCCGCTTGCTTAAAAATGTGGATGATTCCAGCGCCAGCACCGCCAATCAGGCCCGCTTTGCGCAGGAAGTCCAGGACGAAAGCAATGCCGCCGCCGCCAATGTCGATATGGTGTCGCACGAAACGCGCGGCATTGCCGACAGCACCGAACAAAACCTCGAACTGGCGCGCACTTCGACCGCCGAATTGCGTGCCGCCAGCGCCAGTATCAGCGGCATCACCGCATTGCTGGACGACTTTAATAAAGTGGTGACCGAGCTCAAAGATCGCTCAGTCGGCATTAAATCAATTGTCGGGTTTATCAAGGAAATTTCGGATCAAACCAATTTGCTGGCATTGAATGCCGCCATTGAAGCCGCCCGCGCCGGCGAAACCGGTCGCGGCTTTGCCGTTGTTGCCGATGAGGTGCGCAAACTGGCCGAGAAAGTACGCGTGGCCACGGAAGAAATCGGCGGCAATATGGATTCGATGCTGCACGAAGTCGACAATATCCACGTGCATACCCAGCGCATCAACGCAAGCACCGACACCACGCGCACCGGCATTATCAATGCGTGCGATCACTTCAGTACCATGGTGGGCGATTTTGAAACCACCAGCCACAGCCTGAGTGGTATCGCCACCCATTTGCAGGCCGTGGCCGATAACAATGCCGGCACCAATCGGCGCGTGGCGCAAATTCATGCTGACGCGGAATCAATCAGTACCCGCATGGTGCAAGCTTCCACCGCCACGCGTGATCTGGCGGTCTTGACTGAACGCGTGCAAGAAATGATCGGCACCTTTGTCTTGGGGCATGGCGATCTGGACCATGTAATTAATCGAGCGCTTAAAGCGCGCGATGTATTGCAGACGCGAATGCAGGCGCTGGCCGATCGCGGTATTGATTTGTTCGATCAGAATCTGACGCCTATCCCGGGCACCAAACCGCAGCAATATAACGCGCGCTATATCGACGCCATGAACGAGCAATGCCAGCCGGAATGCGATCAGCTGGTGCGCGATGTCAAAGGCGGCAAAGTGGCCTTTATGTTGAATACCCAGGCGTTTTGCCCGGTCAATAACAGCTGGTTCAGCAAACCACCCACCGGCGACGCCGATAGCGATTTGCGCACCAGCCGCAATAAGCGCATGTTTAGCGACGCGTCCGGCAAACGTGCCGCGGCCAATACCCAGCGCTTTTTGTTGCAAACCTATATGCGCGATACCGGCGAAATCATGACCGAAGTAGATTTGCCGATTTATATCAGCGGCCGCCATTGGGGCAATTTGCGCCTGGGCATCGACGCCAGCCAATTGCTGGGCTAAAGCGCCGCCGCATCGGAAACGCCCGGACACGGCAAGCCTGGATGGCCTACAGGCAACTCGGCCAGATGACGCTACTGGCCGCGCTGCGCTGCAGCAATACTGGGGACACATTAAAACGGAGTACCCGCTATGTCCCTGAAGAAGAATGCTGTGATCGCCGCCCTGTTTGCCGCCAGTCTTGGCGCCGCCCTGCCCGCTACTGCCGCTGTTGCTGGCCGCAGCACGCTGGGGGTGACCGTCGAGCAAGAACAACTGATCGTTAATGGCTGGAGCGTGAAGAAAAGCGTGCTGGGCAAGGACGTCTACAACGACCAGAACGAGAAGATCGGTAAGGTCGAAGATGTGATCGTGGCCCCGGACAAGTCGCTGTCGTTTGCCGTGATCGGCGTGGGCGGTTTCCTGGGTGTGGCGCGCCATGACGTGGCCATTCCGGTGGACCAGTTCACCACCAACGACGGCAAATTTGTACTGACCGGTGCCAGCAAAGACGCACTCAAGGCCTTGCCGAAGTTTGAATACGAAAAGCAGCCGAAAAAATCCAGCTAAGCCAGCTTTAACGCGTAATGCGCACGGCCCCGGTCACAGGGCGCGCGCACTCCTCTGATAAGTGGGAACGCAAAAACGGCGCAGACTCCGCAAGGAGCTGCGCCGTTGGCTTGCCAGCGCGGCGCATACGCTTGCACCATAGCCGTTTTCCTTGCCCGCCAGATTAGCCCCATGACGCCCATCACCACCGAACGCCTGACCCTGCGCCCGATTACGCGCGACGACGCCGGATTTATCGTGCAATTGCTCAACAGCCCGGGCTGGTTGCAGTTTATTGGCGACAAAAAAGTCCGCAATGAAAGCGATGCGCAGCGTTATATCCAGGACGGTCCGCTGGCCATGTACGCCGCAACCGGCTTCGGTTTATGGGTGATGGTGCGGACTGACGATGGCGCACTGCTCGGCATGAGCGGACTGATCAAGCGCGCCGGCCTTGATGACGTCGATCTGGGCTACGCCCTGTTGCCACAATTTGAAGGCCAGGGTTACGCCAGTGAAGCCGCACGCGCCTGGCTGGCGTGGGGCCGCCAGACAAAAAATCTGCAACGGGTGGTGGCGATTACCGATCGCGAGCACATTGCCTCGGGCCGCTTGCTCCAGCGCGTCGGCTTTGTATTTGAGCGCGTGATCGAAATTCCCGGTATCGACCACCCGCTCAATTTCTACAGCATTGCTTTATAGGGCGGTCGCGTCAGCTCACAACATGCGGTCCAGCACGCCATTACGTGACACAAACTGATGTTTGAGCGCCGCGGCAACATGCAGCAACACCATGCTGGCCAGCGTCATGCAGCCTATCCGATGCGCCACATTGAAGGCATGCGTCATGGCGCCTTCTTCAAACGGCGTGCGGATCGGGATGGTCCAGAACAGGTTGTAGCCGTGCGGCACCATCACAAAACCCGTAATCAACACCCAGGCAATCAGGCCGTACAACACGTTGTGCGCGATGTGCGCAATTTTTTGCTGCCTGGTCGGGATGCTGGCGACGGGTTCGGGCTCGGTGCGCACCAGCTTCCAGATCAGCCGTAGCGGAAACAGCATGATCAGCACGGTGGCCAGCGACATATTCATTTGCGACAAGAAAGAATGCAGCATCGGATTGGTGACGATATGCATCGAATAACCGGCCACGCTGGCGTAAATGATGGCGACTGCAAACACCCAGTGCAGCGTGCGCGATAACGCGTCGTAACGCTTGGGGGCCACTACCGGGGCGGCATCGAGCACGTCACATTGGCCGCAGTCGATGCAGGTGGCATTAAAAGCAATCTGTGCATTTGCGATAGTCATGGCAATACTCCAGCAACGGGGCGGCGCCGCTGGCGTGGCCACACAGTTGCAAATCAACAGGAATCGAGAGGAATCAAAGCGCAGTAGATTTTATGGCGCGATCAAGTCAGGCCGATTACTCGGCGCGCTTGCGCCAGGCCAGCGCGGGCAAGGGTTGTCGCTGCGCCGCAACCGCACCGACACGACGGCGCACCGGGGTACGGCTGGCTTTGTAGCTCTTGGCACGATGGGGCTTGAACAGCATGGCGATAGTCCTTGAAGAAGGCCGGGATTTGATAAGGCGCATCTTCGCGTGTCTGCCCAAGGCTGTGTACCAGGACGGCTCCTGGTAAAAAATATTCAATAAATACATAGGGTTACGCTGTAATCTGAAAGCAGAAAACTGACAACCCTGTTGGGATTTGTAAGGGAATTTTCTTACAGCGGTAAACCTATTGGGCGGGTCTAGACCTATCGGGCAAAGTGGGCAGAGAAAAAGGAAACGTTCGCGTTTTTGTTAGTCGGCTTTGAATGGTGGGTCTAGACCCACCCTATGCGCTGTGGCCGGGGTAGCGCGGAAATGCTCAGCTCCGCCAGCGTTTGAGCGCAAAGAACGCCACTGTTGCGGTAAACACGGCGACGATCGCCACCACGATCCAGAAGCCATGCGCGTGTTGCGCCAGCGGGATGCCGCCGACGTTCATGCCGAGCAGCCCGGCAATAATATTGAACGGCAGCGCCAGGACCGTGACCACGGTCAGTACGAACAGGCTGCGGTTGTCCTGTTCATTGATGCGTGCCGCGATCTCTTCCTGCAGCAACTTGATCCTTTCCTGCAACGCGCTCATGTCGTTCAGCACGGCGGCAAATTCTTCGGTGGACTGGCGCAAATCGAGCACATCTTCTTCTGCCACCCAATGCGGTGGCTTGTTCAGCAAGCGGAACAAGGCTGCCGGTTCCGGCGCCAGTAGCCGCTGCAGCCGCACCATCACCCGCCGCAACGCGCCCAGATTAACCCGGCGGCTTTGCAGCCGTTCGGCCAGCAAGCGGTCCTCGATATTGTCGACCTCGATCACCGCGTCGCGCACGATCTGCTCCAGCACTTTGACCTGCAAGCTGAGCAAACGCACCATCAAATCCACCGGTGAACGCAGGATTTCGCCTTTCTTGACCGCCTCGCGCAAACGATCAATCGAACGCAGCGGCCGCGTGCGGGCGCTGACCACCAAGCGGCTTTCCAGACTGACCCACAAGGTCGAAATGTCGGTGGCCTCAAACGAGAACTCAAACAGCACATCATTCATCACCGCCAGCAGCGCATCGCCCTCTTGCTCCACGCGCGAGGAGCGGCTGGCTTGATGCAGCGATTCATGAAACGCCTCCGGCAAATCCAGATGTTCGCGAATCCAGCGTTCAGTCGACGCTTGCGACAAATTCAGATGGAGCCACAAAAACCCCTCGGTCTGCTCGGGCGGCAAAGCCAGCCACGCCAGCGCCTCGGCGGCGTCTACCGGATGCGGCGTGGTGGCAGGCGAGCACAAAAATCCGCAGACCAGCCCGGCGGATTCAATGGCATAAGGTTGGGCAGTATTGAGCAGCATGCGGCGAGGCTACCGGCGATCAAAGACAGCTATGTTACAACCGCGCCTGGCTGTCGTGGCGCTGGCGCGGTGGTATGCTCGCGCGCAACAGGCTCGCGGAGTTTTCCCATGTTTGGCAGCACCGTACTTGAAGTCATCGCCGGTATGGCGTTCTGTTATTTTTCGGTCAGTCTGATTGTGAGCAGCGTTAACGAGGCCATCGCCAGCTTCTTTAAATTACGCGCCAATACGCTGCTGGATGCGGTCAAAGACATGCTGAACGACCCGCAAATGGGTGGGCTGGCCCTGGCGTTGTACAACCATGCGCGGGTCAATCCGCTGGGCGATGGCAAGGCAGCCACGGCCGCCGACCTTAAATACAAACCGGCGTATATCCCGTCGCGCCAGTTTGCCAGCGCGCTACTCGACATCCTGCGCCAGAGCCAGCAACAAAATGCCGTGCCCGAGCTGACCGACACCATTGCGGACCCGCAATTGCGCACCTTTCTGGCTGGCGTGCTGCGCGAGGCCCAAGGCGAAGAAGCGCGTGTGGTGGCGGGTCTGGCGCAATGGTTTGATCACAGCATGGAACGCGTGAGTGGCCGCTATAAACAGCGCCAGCAAATCATCACTTTCTTTGTGGCCATGGCGCTGGCGGCGCTGCTCAATGTGGATAGCCTGTATCTGTTTCATACGCTGTGGACCAATGGCAGCATCAAGCCCGAGTTGTACCAGAATGCCAGCGCCGACAATGCGGTGCAGGCGATTCAGAATCTGGCCAGTCTGCCCTTGGGCTGGACGGATACCCGGCTGGCCTCGCTGCATCATTTTGGCGGCATTTTGCTGATGCTGTGTGGTTGGGGGGTGACGGCGCTGGCGGCCATGTTTGGCGCGCCGTTCTGGTTTGATTTATTGCAGAAGATGATCGTGTTACGCGGCACCGGCGCCCGGCCCGATCTGGCGCAACCGGCAGCCGATCAGACCGTCGCGGTGCAACGCATTCCGGCCCCGCCGCAACCGGTGGCGCCGGGTGTGATCGACGGACCGGCGCAATAAGGCCGTCGCCCCGCCACATCTGCAGCAGCGGACTGGGCTGCCTTTAGCCGAGGCCCGGCCGCGACACCACGGGCTCTGGATCTTCGCGGCCCGCCGTGGTGCGTGGCTGCGAGCGCGTGCGGCTTTTGCTCTCGATATAGGCGCGCAGCGGACCTTCTTCCCACGGCGGGTTCTCGCCGAAATGCTCCACCAGCAAATCGATAAAAGTGCGTAATTTGGCCGAGACAAATGCGCGACTTGGATACACCGCGTAGACGTAAATCGGAGGGCGGGGATAGTCGAGCAAAACCGGTACCAGGCGGCCGGCGTGGATATGTTCTTCGATCAGAATCGTCGGCTGCACTGTAATGCCAAGGCCCGCGAGCGCGGCTTCCACTGCCATTTCGCCGTTGTTCACCCGCAACCGCGGATCAATCGAAATTGAATACTTGCCATCCGGGCCGTCGAACACCCAGGCATTGCCGTTGTTGGTGTAGGTGTAGGTAATGCAGTGATGGTCGACCAGATCGGACGGTTTTTTGGGCGCGCCATGCTTGGCCAGGTAAGCCGGCGACGCCACAAACAATAAATTGATCGGGCTGAGCCGGCGCGCCACCAGCGTGGGATGCGGCGAGGCCGAAATGCGGATGCCCATATCAAAGCCCTCTTCCACCAGATCGACCACTTTGTCGGTGAGCGACAAATCGACCTTCATATGCGGATAGCGCGCGTAATAGTCGCTGAGCACCGGCGCCAGGTAATTGGTGCTGAAGGCGGCCGGCGCACTTAATTTGAGCGTGCCGCGCGGGCTGGCCGAGGCCTGGCTCAGCATGGCCTCGGCGTCTTCCAGATCATGGATGGCTTGTTGACACCGCTCGAAGTACACGCCGCCCGGCCCGGTCAGGCTCAATTTGCGCGTGGTGCGATTGAGCAAACGCACGCCCAGATGGGTTTCCAGATGTTTGACATGCTTGCTGACCATGGCCGTGGACAAGCCCATGCGCTCGGCCGCCGCGACAAAACTGCCCAGGCTGGCCACCTGGTTGAACACCTTCATGCTCAGCAACGTATCCATACTTTGTTAACCCACAGGAAACAAACAATATCCGGTATTGATATTTATCAATATATGTCGCGTCAATATGATGCAGTCCATCGATGCCGCAAGCATAGCGGCACCAAAACAAGACAAAGGAGCACCATCATGAACAAGTTTGCAACCAACATCGCTGTGGTCACGTTTGCTTTCGCCGGTGTGCTCGGCGCCGCGCAAGCTGCTGATGGTCTGGCACAGTACGCACAACGCGCTACGCACCCGATCGAGCAGTCCAGCGACGCCAGCACCGGCGCCGGCAAGGCCAGCTACGCCTTCCGCGCCGTGACCCCGGCCACCGTACCGGCTGCTGCCCCGGCCACTCAGGTCGCTACGCCGAAAGCCGCTGCGCAAAAGACCTCGGCCATTAACGGCATGACGCAATATGCGTTCCGCGCCGTAGCACCGACCACGCTGTAATTGCTTTGCGGGTGATCCTCGCACTGCAGACCAGGGCCGCTTTCGAGCGGCCCTTTTTATGGGCGCGAGCAGTTACACGCGTAATGGATAGTGTGGTTTGTATTGTTAAATTACAAGAAAGAAAAAGGCAGCCGAAGCTGCCTTTATATATAAAAGTGGGTTGATCGCTGGCGGCCGACGCCATGCGCCGCAGTCCGGCATGGCGGGGGTCGAGACCCACACATTAACGCCGACGACCAAACTGCAGCGCTTTGCCACGCCACTTTGGCTGGTGGGTCTTGACCCACCCTATCGGATAGTGGCCAAACAGCCGCCTGTTGCAGTGGATGGCTGGAGCGCGCCCGATGCATTGCGCGTTACGGCCCAGCCGATCAACAGGTTTGCAGGCCCAGGCTTTGGTCAGCCAGCCCCAAAGGCAGCGGCGCGTTACGCGCATCCAGAAAAAATGCAGCGGCGGCATCGGCGTCCAGCGTGCTGCAACGCAATATCAAAGCGCCCCAGTTACCGCCATTGGCGCTGTCTTCCATCAGTTCAGGTTCACGAATTCGGCTATTCATCTGGGCTCCCGGCATTAAAACGACCGTTTGCTGGATTCTAGCCTTCATGCTGCATTGCACAATCGCCGCCGGGCGGATGGTCAGAGCGCGGTGTCAGGTGCTGCGCTTTGCTTCATCCATCAACCATTGCCGGAACACGGCAAACGCATGACTCTGCGCCGCGTGCTGCGGAAAGATCAGGTAATACGGCACGCGCAACGACACTTCCTTGCCCAGCGGGCGCACCAGACGCCCCGCTGCGATGTCGTATTCCACCAATATCTGTTGCCCCAGCGCGATGCCCTGCCCGTCTATGGCCGCCTGCAAGGTCATTTGCGCATCAGAGAAAGCCGGGCCGTGGCTGGCATCTACCTGCGCGGCGCCCGATTCTTCCAGCCATTGTTGCCAGTTGGGCAGATGCGACTGGCGCTGCTGGCTGCGCTCGTGCAACAGCGTGTGGCGCGACAGGTCCAGCGTGTTGCGGATCGTAGTCGCAATAGCCGGATTACATACAGGGAATACCGTACTTGAGGTAAAGCGCTCCACCACCAAGTCGGGCGCATCCACCTGGCGGTGGTCGATGGTGATGTCGTTGCGCTGGTAATCGCGGTCAAAGTCGGACGACACCTCAACCCGCACATCCGGGTGCAGATTCAGAAAACGGTACAAGCGCGGCACCAGCCATTTCGTCCCTAAAGCGGGCGGCACTGCCACCCGCAAGGTGGTGGTCTTGTCATCCAGCAAGGCGTCGGTGGCCTGCTGCAAGGCCCTGAAAGCCTCACGCACCCGTGGTAAGTAACTTTCTCCTGCCATCGTCAGGCTTAGCTGATTATTCCTGCGTTCAAACAATTGCAGCCCTAAAAATTCTTCGAGCTGCTTGATCTGATGGCTGACTGCCGCATTGGTCACATGCAATTCCTGCGCCGCCTGCGTAAAGCTGGTCAAGCGGGCGGCGACCTCAAACATGCGTAATGCGTTAAGCGGAGGTAAACGTCGGGGCATGATGTCTCATCAAATTTTTCTTAACGATAGCAAATAAATTTGTAGTTTGTCACAGCGCGCTACACAAGGATTAAATGCGCTCACCCCAATCGCCGGCCTTTGCGCATGCATATCCTCACCATCGACACAGGCACTACCAACACCCGCGTTACGGTGTGGCGTGACCAGCAGGCGCTGTGTCAGGCGGCTCGCCAGGTGGGGGTACGCGATACCGCCATCAGCGGCAGCCCGGTGGCTTTGCAGAACGGCGTGCGTCAGACCATTGCCGCCGCGCTGGACGATGCCCGGCTGGAAATGGCGCAGATCGATCTGGTGTTGGGCTCGGGCATGATCACCTCCAACGTCGGCCTGCACGAGGTTCCGCACGTACTGGCCCCGGCCGGGCGCGCCGCGCTGGCCGCTGCCATGGTGCAGGCGCATATTCCCGAGGTGTGCGCGCCGCCGGTGTGGTTTGTGCCGGGTGTGCGCAATCGGGTGGAGAACATCGGCCTGCATAACGTCGAAGCCATGGACATGATGCGCGGCGAAGAAGTCGAGACCATCGGGCTGGTACGCCGCCTCGGTATAGACAAGCCCACGGTCATCGTGCTGCCGGGCTCGCATTCCAAGTTTGTGCATCTGGATGAAAACGCCTGCATCAGCGGTTGTGTCACCACGCTGGCGGGCGAGTTGCTGCATGTGATCACCCACAACACCATCCTCGCTGGCTCACTCGACAGTGATTTCGCCGACGAGATCGATACCGAAATGCTGCTGGCCGGTGCGCGTTCGGCCGGCAAGATCGGGCTGGGCCGCGCGTGCTTTACCGTGCGCATCCTTGATCAATTCACGATTTATGAGCGCAACGCCCGCGCCAACTTTTTGTTGGGCGCGGTGCTGGGCGCTGACTTGCTGACCCTGAAGAATTCTTCCGCCTTTCGTATGACGCCGGGCACCCAGTTTGTGGTGACCGGCAAAGCCATGCTGCGTGAAGCGCTGGCCCTGCTGGTCAAGCACGACGATTTTTTCTCGGGCGATATCGTGGTCACCACAGACGAGCAACAGAGCAATCTGGCCGGCTTTGGTGCCATCGAAGTTGCCCGCGCGCGCGGCTTGCTGGATTAGCCCCGCGCACCCCATGTAGCGCCCACAAGATCAAGAAACGAAGTACGCGTAGTCGCATTACCGAAGAAGAACGGCGGGTTTTCTGCACCCGCACGGCACGACGGCGCACCACGCCGTCCACAAGCAACCCCGTTTCCCACGGGACACAAGGAGTCGACAAAAATGAAGCTGCAATTGAAGAAGGTACTGAGCACGCTGGGCTTGTCCATCGCCATGATGGCACCGGCCCTGGTCCACGCTGCTGATCCGGTCAAGATCGGTTTTCTGGTCAAGCAAGCGGAAGAACCGTGGTTCCAGGACGAATGGAAATTCGCTGATCAGGCCGCCAAAGACAAAGGCTTCACCGTGGTCAAGATTGGTGTTCCGAGTGGTGACCAGGTATTGGCCGCCATCGATAACCTGGCCGCGCAACATGCCCAGGGTTTTGTGATCTGCGCGCCCGACGTCAAGCTGGGGCCTGCGGTGGTTGCCCGTGCCAAAGCGGCCGGCCTCAAAGTCATGACCGTCGATGACCGCTTTGTCGATGGCAGCGGCAAGCCGCTGGAAGCCGTGCCACATATGGGCATTTCGGCGTTCAAGATTGGTGAGCAAGTCGGCAGCGCCATGATGGCCGAGATCAAGAAACGCGGCTGGAAGCCGGAAGAAGTGGGTGCCATCCGCATCAGCTACGACCAGCTGCCCACCGCCAAAGACCGTACCGATGGCGCGATTGCTGCGCTGACCGCCGGTGGTTTCCCCAAGGCCAACATCATCAACGCACCGCAAGCCAAGACCGACACCGAGGCCGCATTCAACGCCGCCAACGTGGCAATCACGCAGAACCCCAAGTTCAAGCACTGGCTGGCATTTGGTCTGAACGACGAAGCCGTGCTGGGCGCGGTGCGTGCGGCAGAAGGCCACGGCGCCAAGGCTGACGACATGATCGGCATCGGCATCGGCGGCAGCCAGTCGGCGCTGAACGAGTTCAAGAAAGGCGAGAAAACCGGCTTCTTTGGCACGGTGCTGATCAGCCCGAAACGTCATGGCTATGAAACTTCGGTCAACATGTACAACTGGATTGCCAAGAACCAGGAACCGCCGAAGCTGACGCTGACCACCGGGATGTTGATGACCCGCGACAATATCCAGCAAGTCCGCAAAGAAATGGGTCTGGAGTGATGGTTCGGGCCACTGCGCGGCAGTGGTTTTAAAACCGTCTGCTTGTTCTGGCGTCCGCCTGCATTCGGGGGCGCCGGAATAAGCGCGGCATAGGGTGGGTCAAGACCCACCACCCAAAGCCGCCGGCCTGGACCGCAATCGTTAGTGCTGCTTTTTATGGCTTTGAAAGGTGGGTCCCGACCCACCCTATCGCAGCGGAAAGGCGTTGGAACATGCGCGGCATCGGGTGGGTCAAGACCCACCCCCCAAAGCCGCGGACCTGGACCGCAATCGTTGATGCTGTTTTTTATGGCTTTGAAAGGTGGGTCCCGACCCACCCTATCGCAGCGGAAATCAAGTTGAAGCAAGGAGTCCCGCTTTGTCGCATTTTCTGGAATTCAGATCGATCACCAAGACCTTCCCGGGCGTGAAGGCGCTGTCGGATGTCAGCTTTGCGGTTGACCGTGGCCAGGTGCATGGTTTGCTCGGCGAAAATGGCGCGGGCAAGTCCACGCTGCTCAAGATTCTGGGCGGCGAATATATTCCTGATGGCGGCCAGGTGATGCTCGATGGCACGGAGCGGCACTTTAGCCGCAGCCGTGATTCCATCGATGCCGGCATCGCCATCATCCACCAGGAACTGCAATACGTTCCCGAACTGACCGTGATGGAAAACCTGCTGCTGGGGCATTTGCCCACGCGCTTCGGTTTTGTCCAGCGGGGTCAGGCCATCCGCTGGACACGTGACAACTTGCAGCGTCTGGGCGTGGATATCGACCCGCTGGCGCGCTTGATTGATCTGTCGATCGGCCAACGCCAGATGGTGGAAATCTGCAAAGCGGTGCTGCGTGATGCCACCGTTATTGCGCTGGATGAACCCACCAGCTCGCTCTCGCACCGCGAAAGCGAAATCCTGTTCCGCATGATCCGCGACCTGAAGGCACGCGGTAAGGCGCTGATTTATATCTCGCACCGGCTCGAAGAAATCTTTGAGCTTTGCGATGGCTGCACCATCTTCCGTGATGGCCGCAAAGTGGCCGAACACCATGATCTGAGCCAGATCACGCGCGACCAGCTGGTACAAGGCATGGTCGGGCGCGAGATCAAGGACATCTTTGACTACAAGCCACGCCCGCTGGGCGATGTGGCGATGACGGTCAAAAACCTGAGCGGCAAAAAAGTGCCGACGCCCGCCACCTTCTCGGTACGCAAAGGCGAAATCCTCGGCTTCTTTGGCCTGGTTGGCGCGGGCCGTAGCGAACTGATGCGGCTGATTTATGGCGCCGACGTGCGCGCCACCGGCACGGTGGAACTGGACGGCATCAAAGGCAATATCACCAGCATCAGCCAGGCCATCCATGCCGGCCTGGTGTTGTGCCCGGAAGACCGCAAGCAAGAAGGCATCGTGCCGGGCCGCTCGGTGTCGGAAAACATCAATATCAGCTGCCGCCGGCACTACCGGCGCGCGCATTTCTTTGTGAATGACAGCGCCGAAGCCGGCACCGCCGAAGGCTATATCAAGCTGTTGCGCATCAAGACCCCCAGCCGCCATCAGGAAATCCGCTTTTTGTCCGGCGGCAACCAGCAAAAAGCCATTCTGGCGCGCTGGCTGGCCGAACAGGATTTGCGCGTGCTGATCATCGACGAACCCACGCGCGGCATCGACGTGGGCGCCAAGAACGAGATTTATCAGGTGCTGTACGGCCTGGCCGAAAAAGGCGTGGCCGTGATCATGGTGTCGAGCGAACTGCCCGAAGTGCTGGGCGTGTCCGATCGCATCATCACCATGTGCCAGGGCCGCATTACCGGCGAACTGAACCGCACTGACGCCAATGAACGCAATGTACTGACGCTGGCCCTGCCCGTCAGCGCCCCTACCCCGGCCGCAACGCCGGTGGCGGCGTAAACCACCGATTAACGCCCCGCAGAGGACTAGCCATGCAAACCACGCCCACTCAGGTACAACCGCTGCCGGCCGAGCCGACCAGCGCTTCCGCCAACCCGCCGTCCGCACCGCCGCCTCCGGGCCGCAGCGCCGGACAACAAAAGCTGATCAAGTTCGCCAGCGACTACAGCATCATCCTGATTTTCCTGGTGCTGTTTGTGGTGCTGTCGTTCAACGTCGAGTATTTTTTCTCGGTGACCAATATGCAGGGCCTGGCGCTGTCGGTGTCGCAGATCGGCATGGTGGCGTGCACCATGATGTTCTGTCTGGCCTCACGCGACTTTGACTTGTCGGTCGGCTCAACCATCGCCTTCTCGGGCGTGCTGTGCGCCATGATCATCAACTCCACCGGCAGCATTGTCATGGGCGTGGGCGGCAGCTTGCTGGCGGGTGCGGCAATCGGGCTGTTCAACGGCTTTACCATCGCCAAATTACGCATCAATGCGCTGATTGCCACGCTGGTGACCATGGGCGCGGTGCGCGGCCTGGGCTTTATTGCCTCGCACGGTCAGGCCGTGGGGATCAGCAACGAAGGCTTCTTTAATCTGGGTAATAACGATCTGTTTCATATTCCGATCCCGGTGCTGTTCTGGATTGGTTGCGTGATCGTGTTTGGCGTAATGCTCAACAAAACGGTCTATGGCCGTAACACCCTGGCCATCGGCGGCAACCCCGACGCGGCACGCCTGGCGGGTGTGGCGGTGGACCGTACCCGGATCTACATCTTTCTGATTCAGGGCGTGGTGACTGCGCTGGCCGGCATTATCCTGGCCTCGCGCATTACCAGCGGCCAACCCAACTCGGGCCAGGGCTTTGAGCTGGATGTTATTGCAGCGTGCGTGCTGGGCGGAGTCTCGCTGGCCGGGGGCCGCGCCACCATCAGCGGCGTGGTAGTTGGCGTGCTGATCATGGGCATGGTGCAGAACGCCATGAACCTGAAGAACATCGACGCCTTCTACCAATACGAAGTCCGCGCCGCCATCCTGTTTGTGGCGGTGCTGATCGACCAACTGAAGAACCGCGGCAAAACATCTTGATAAATGCATAGGGTGGGTCAAGACCCACCCTTCAAAGCTGCTGATCAAACCCGCCATGTGTGCGAGCTTCTCGATGGCTTTGGGGGGTGGGTCATGACCCACCGTATGGAAATCGCTGCATAGGGTGGGTCAAGACCCACCCTTCAAAGCCGCTGATCAAACCCGCCATGTGTGCGTGCTTGTTGATGGCTTTGCCGGGTGGGTCATGACCCATGCTGTGGGTGCAGCCTCAGGGCTACACCTGATCCTCGGCGTTTGAAACGCAGCGTAGATTAACCGCCGTGCCGCCCCTTACGGGCGGCTTTTCACGCCTCGGGAGTGCCGGATGAACGCGAACCTGTTTGCGACTTACCCCAGCCTGATCGACAAAAGCGTCTTTATCAGCGGCGGCACCACCGGCATCGGCGCCGCGTTTGTCGATGCGTTCGCGCGCCAGGGCGCCCGAGTAGCCTTTATCGGCCGTAACGCCGAAGCCGGTAGCGCCCTTGCCGCGCAGTTGTCCGAACAAGTTCTGCACACCCCGCTGTTCATCCAGTGCGACGTCACCGACATCAGCGCCCTGCAAGCTGCCATTGCGGCCGCGCGCGAGGCGCATGGCCCCGTCACCGCCCTGATCAACAACGCCGCCAACGACGCGCGCCATACGGTGGAAGAAGTCACGGTCGAGTTCTGGGACAACGCCATGAACATCAACCTGCGCCATCAGTTTTTTGCCGCGCAAGCCGTCGCGCCCGATATGCAGCAAGCCGGTGGCGGTTCCATCATCAATCTGGGCAGCACCAGCTGGATGATCAAGGCGCCTGGCTACCCCGCCTACGCCACCGCCAAAGCCGCCATCCATGGCCTCACCCGCAGCCTGGCGCGCGAACTGGGCCAGCACCACATTCGCGTCAACGCGCTGGTGCCGGGCTGGACCATGACCGAGAAACAATTGCGGCTTTGGGTGGACGAAGCCGGAGAACGCGAAATTGACCATAGCCAGACCCTGCCCGGTCGCGTCCGGCCCGAACACGTGGCCGCGCTGGCCCTGTTTATGGCGGCAGACGACAGCAGCATGATTTCGGCTCAGGATTTCATTATCGACGGCGGCTGGACCTGATCCACGCCGCGCCATCACAGGAATAGCTGCATGAATCAAGCCATCAACCATCAAGCGCTGCAGAGCCTGTCGGCAGGCCAGTACAACCTGGCCGAAGGCATCATCCAGCATCCCCACACCGGCCAGGTCTGGTGGACCAATATCCATGCCAAAGAACTGTGGCAACTCGATCTGCACAGCGGTCAGCATCGCTACTGGAGCATGCCGCAGCGCGTGTGCTGCTTTGCTTTTACCCAGGATGACGACGTGTTGCTGGTGGCCTTTGATGCCGGTCTGGCGTTGTTCAATACCGCCAGCGGCGCCATCAAACGCTTGATGCCGGTTGAGGCCGAAATCGCTGGCACGCGCTGCAACGACGGCCGCGTTGATCGCGCTGGCAACCTGGTCTTTGGCACCATGTACGAGCGCGGCGCCGAGGCCAAAGGCCATTTCTACCGCTTTGATACGCAAAGCCGCCTGCAACAACTGGCGCTGCCCGCCATCGCCATTTCCAACAGCCTGGCCTTCAGCCCCGATGGCGGCACGCTGTACTGGTGCGATTCCTTGCAGCACAAGATCATGCAGTGCGCCTACGACAGCGCCAGTGGCGCCGTCGCCGATATCCGCGTGTTCTACGATCTGCAAGATCAGGTGATTGAACCGGACGGTTCGACCGTTGATGCCGCGGGCTATTTGTGGAACGCCGAATGGGCCGGGCATTGCGTCACCCGCTATGCGCCGGATGGGCGGGTTGATCGCAAGATCCAGCTGCCGGTGCGCCAGCCCACCTGCGTCACCTTTGGCGGCCCCGAGCTCGACACCCTGTTGATTACCAGCGCCCGCGCCGGGCTGGACGACACCGCCATCGCGCAACAACCCGAGGCCGGGTCAGTGTTTGCCATCCAGATTCCGGGCGTGCGTGGTTTGCCAGAGCAAATCTGGCTGGGAGAAGTCTGATGAGCAGCGCACCCGGCACCGTTACGCTCAAAAACGCGCAGTTGCTGCTGGAAGTCATGCCGCAACTGGCCGGTGGCATTGCGCGCTTTGACTGGCTGGGTGGCGCCACGCCACAAGCCATCTTTCGCCCGCGCGATCCGGCCGCCAGCCCGACTGAACCCAACTCGCTCAGCTGCTACACCATGGTGCCGTGGTCCAACCGCATCGGGCACGGCACGTTTGAGTTTGAGGGCAAGACCTATGTGGTGCCGCGCACGCGCGACAACGAGCAATACCCCATCCACGGCCACGGCGCGTTTGCCCCCTGGCAAGTGACGCAGCAAGACGACAGCGCGGTAACCCTCAGCCACACCTATACCGGCCCCGGCCCGTTTGCCTATCACGCCACGCAAAGCTACACGCTGGATGGTCCGCGTTTGCGCCTGCGCGTGACAGTCACCAACCAGAGCCCGACCCGGCTGCCGTTTGGTCTGGGCCTGCATCCGTTTTTTCCCCGTACGCCTGATGTATTGGTGGCGGCCCCGGCGCAAGCTTATTGGCGCGCGGCGGAAGACGATCTGCCCATTGAACTGGTGCCCGTCAGCGGCGAATTTGATTACCGCCTGCCGCGTGCCTTGCCGGAAACCACGCGCATCAATCATGCGTTTAGCGGTGCCCAGGGCGTTATCACCGTGTTCTGGCCACAGCGCGAACTGCACGTCGAGTTGATGTGCGACAGCCACTATTACGTGTTTTATTCGCCGCCCGGTCGCGATTACTTTTGCGTTGAACCCGCCGACCATCCCGTCAACGCCTTGAACCTGCCCGATGGCCCGCACGGCCTGACGGTACTGCAACAAGGCGAAACGCTGCAGCGCGACTATGTGTTTACCGTGCGCGACGATGCCTGGCACCCGACGGAGGACGCAGCATGAGACGGCTGGAAGGCAAGGTCGCGCTGGTTACCGGCGCAGCCCAGGGGATAGGCGCAGCGTGCGTGCGGCTGTTTGCGCAGCACGGCGCCAGGGTGGTCATCAATGTGCGCCAACGCGATGAACGCGCCCGTGCTTTGCTTAGCGAAGTGGGCGTGGAAAACGCGCTGATCGCCGAAGCCGACGTGGCCGATGCCGACAGCGTGCAACGCATGGCCGAGGCCGCGCTGGAGCGCTTTGGCCAGGTGGATATCCTGATCAATAACGCCGGCATCAATGTGTTTAACGATCCGCTCAAACTCAGCAACGACGAGTGGGAGCGCTGCTTTGCCGTCGACCTTAAAGGCGCGTGGCACTGTGCCCAGGCGCTGCTGCCGCACATGCTGGCGCGTGGCTACGGCAACATCGTCAATATTGCCTCGGTGCACGGCCACAAGATCATTCCCGGCGCCTTCCCCTACCCTGTGGCCAAGCATGGCTTGATCGGGCTGACTAAAGCACTGGGCATTCAATATGCGGCGCAAGGTATCCGGGTGAACTCGGTATCGCCGGGGCTGATTTTGACGCCGCTGGCCGAAGACTGGCTGGCCACGCTCAGCCCGGCCGAGCGCCAGCGGCAGACTGATCTGCTGCCGTGCAAGCGCATCGGCGAGCCGGAAGAAGTGGCTTATACCGCCCTGTTTCTGGCCAGCGACGAAGCGCGTTTTATCAACGCCACCGACATCCTGATCGATGGCGGCCGCAGCCAGCTGTATCACGAATAATCTGCCCAAGGAACGCCATGACCTGGCCCACCGCTCTGCCCCTGATCGCCATCCTGCGTGGCATCACCCCACCGGAAGCGCTCGACCATGTGGGCGCGCTGATTGATGCTGGTTTCGATGCAATCGAGATTCCGCTGAATTCGCCCGATTGGGCCATCAGCCTGCGCAGCGTGGTGGCGGCGTTTGGTGAGCAAGCCTTGATCGGCGGCGGCACGGTGTTGCAGCCGCATTTTGTTGATGAACTGGCCGCGCTGGGCGGCAAGCTTATCGTCACCCCCAACACCAACCCGGCCGTAATCCGCCGCGCCGTTGAACTGGGCCAGATTGTGGCCGCGGGCGTGGCCACACCGACGGAATGCTTTGCCGCACTGGAAGCCGGCGCCCAGACGCTCAAAGTGTTTCCGGCCGGTGCCTTCGGCCCCGATTACATCAAGGCCATCCGCGCGGTATTGCCCGCCAGCACGCCGGTAATGGCCGTGGGTGGGGTGACGCCACTCAATCTCAAAGACTTTTTGCGCGCCGGTTGCATCGGCGCTGGCCTCGGCAGCGATCTGTACAAACCGGGCCAGCCGGTCAGCCGCACCAGCAGCCAGGCGCGCGACTTTATCGCGGCTTATCAGGCCGCCACCGGGGACATCACTCGACTATGAAAATCACCCGCATCACCACCTACCGCGTGCCGCCGCGCTGGATGTTTTTGAAGATCGAAACCGACGAAGGTCTCGTCGGCTGGGGCGAGCCCGTGTTGGAAGGCCGCGCCAAAACGGTCGAAGCCGCCGTGCACGAGATGAGCGAATACCTGGTGGGGCAGGATCCCGCCCGCATCAATGATCTTTGGCAAGTGCTGTACCGCGCCGGTTTTTATCGCGGCGGCGGCATTTTGATGAGCGCGATTGCGGGCATCGACCAGGCGCTGTGGGATATCAAAGGCAAAGCACTGGGCGTGCCGGTGTACCAGCTGCTGGGCGGGCTGGTGCGGGATCGGGTCAAGACCTATAGCTGGGTGGGCGGCGATCGGCCCGCTGACATCATTCGTGACATACAGGCGCGCGTGGATGTGGGCTTTGACACCTTCAAGATGAATGGCTGCGAAGAACTGGCCGTTATCGACAACAGCCGCGCCATCGATGCCGCCGTGCGCAAAGTGGCCGAAATTCGCGAGGCGTTTGGCAACAAAATCGAATTCGGCCTCGATTTTCACGGCCGCGTTACCATGCCGATGGCCCGGGTGCTGATCAAGGAACTGGAGCCGTATCGGCCGCTGTTCATTGAAGAACCGGTGCTGGCCGAACAAGCCGAGTACTACCCCAAGCTGGCAGCGCAAACGCATATTCCGCTGGCAGCGGGCGAACGTATGTATTCGCGCTTTGAGTTCAAGAACGTGCTGGCGGCCGGCGGCTTGTCCATCCTGCAACCCGATCTGTCGCACGCCGGTGGCATTACTGAATGCATGAAAATCGCCAGCATGGCCGAGGCCTACGACGTCGCGCTGGCGCCGCATTGCCCCTTGGGTCCGATTGCGCTGGCGGCCTGTTTGCACGTGGATTTTGTGTCGTGGAATGCGTTTATCCAGGAACAGAGCATGGGCATCCATTACAACAAGGGCGGCGAGGTGCTGGATTACGTGCTGAACAAGGACGATTTCGCACTCGAGAACGGCCATATCAAACCGTTCACCAAACCAGGGCTGGGCGTGGAACTGGATGAGGCACTGATTATTGAACGCAGCAAAAACGCGCCGGACTGGCGCAATCCCTTGTGGCGCCATGCCGATGGCAGCGTGGCGGAATGGTGAGACTCGCGCCGCATTTCTGACGCCTTGATCACTGCGTTTGAAATGACATTAGCATTTTCTTATCAATCTACAGCCCGCTGATACAGGCCGATACAACCGTTTTGGTGCCAGTCATCGCCGCTTTTATCCGCCTGGCTGGCTTACAGCGGCGGCCGCGGGCGCTCTTGTTATCGTTGTGACTCACAACACACAACGATTCTGCTGGAGCGCGCGTGATCACTCGCCCCGTTTCTGTGCTTTACCTGCTGTCCTGGCTGCTGCCGCTGCTGGCTTTGTGCGGCATGCTGGCCGGCGGCCTGGCCAGTTTCAGCCTGCCGCTGTTTGCTTTTGTGCTGCTGCCCATCGCCGACTGGCTGGTGGGCCGCGCGCCACGTTTGCCGCATCACGTCGAAAGCTCGCATTCGCAATACATTCTTGAAGCCTTCATCCCTTTGTGCGCGGGCGTGCTGCTGATCGGCATCATCTCGGCGCCACACTGGACGCCGCTGGAATGGGTGGGCAATACGTTGGCGCTGGGCGTCCAGGCCGGTGTCGGGCTGGCGGCATCGCATGAACTGGGGCACCGGCGCAATCATCTGCTGCGCAAACTCTCGCGTGTGCTGGTGTGGACGTCGGGCTACGGCCACTACCACGTCGAACACAATCGCGGGCATCACGTCTGGGTAGCCACCCCGCACGACCCCTCGACCGCGCGCCGCGGGCAATCTTATTACGCCTTCTGGCGCCAGGCGGTGAGCGGAAGTTTTCGCTGCGCGTGGCAGCATGAATCGCAACGTTTGATGAAAATGCGTCTGCCGGACTGGCACTGGCGCAATGAAGTTTTGTTTGGCGCCACCATCAGCGCGAGCTTGCTCGTGGCGGCGTATTACGTGGCGGGCATCGCAGGCGCGGCGACCTTTGTGCTGCAGGCGGTACTGGGGTTTTCTTTGCTGGAGGCGGTGCAATACATCGAGCATTACGGCCTGATTCGCGAACAAGGCGCCGACGGCCGCTTTGAGCGCGCGACGGCGGCGCATAGCTGGAGTAGCAACTTCCGGCTGAGCAATTATTTGATGTTTGAACTGCAACGCCACGCCGACCATCACGTGCGGCCGGGCGCACCGTTTGCCACGCTGGGGGATCAGGCGGAATCCCCGATGTTGCCGGGGAGCTATCCGATGATGATCATGCTGGCGTTGGTGCCGGTGGCGTGGTTTCGGGTGATGCATCCGCGGTTGGATCGGCATTATCACAATGTGGTGACGCAGCGAGGGGTGCTTTCGGCCTGAAGGCGTGGGGTTTTAGCGGGGCGGATGGCTTTTTTTTGGGCGGGGTGGGTTGAGGGTGGTGTTTTTGATGTTTGGCTTGCGCCTCGTAAACCTTTAACCGCTTGTGCCTGCGGCGCATGTTTTGGTGTTCAGCTTGCGCTGAACAAACCTTTTACCGCTTGAGCCTGCGGCGCATGTTTTGGTGTTCGGCTTGCGCCTCGTAAACCTTTAACCGCTTAGCCTGCGGCGCATGTTTTGAAACCGGGGGGCGCCCCGTTGCGCCTCGCTTTTCTTTGCTTCGCCAAAGAAAAGTAAGCAAAAGAAAGGCGACCCCACTCGCGAATCCTTCGCTCGCCAGGGGGCCCGCAGGTCAAAAACCGAAACGGACCGTCTTGCACTCACATGGCTCAGCTGCCGCTCCGCGGAACTTCGG
>NZ_BAAIHC010000027.1:0-57814 GCF_054652575.1 Silvimonas sp. JCM 19000
TTTGGCGAAGCAAAGAAAAGTAACGTGCTCCCGGGCACCCCCGGGTATCAAACATGCGCCGCAGGCAAGGCGTTTAAGGTTTGTTCGGCACTTGCCGAACATCTAAAATGCGCCGCAGGCTAAGCGGTAAAGGGTTTACGAGGCGCAAGCCGAACATCAAAACATGCGCCGCAGGCTAAGCAGCTAAGGGTTTGTTAGGCACCAGCCCAACTGCGGCCAATCAGAACATCAAACCCGCGCTGCAACCTAACCCACCCCCACCCCAAAAACCCGCCCCCCTCCCACCACCCAAACCCGCGCCCGCGCATCCCGTGGCATGGTCCAGCTGCCGGTAAATTCGCCAAACGCCGGCAAGATCCCCCCGCGTTCACCAAACCAGAAACACGCCAGCCGCATCCGCTCGCGCGCGCCGCCGTGCAAGGTGATGGCAGGATGCACATGCCCGCACAAGCCATACATACCGTCCGGCAACACCACATCCGGCTCGTGGCACAAGCCCAGCCCCGCCACACACCATGGCTCGTTGACCACCTCCACCCGCAAGGATTGCGGCGGGTCGCCCGCGCGCAGATCGTGGTTGCCGCGCACCAGCACCAACCGCAAGGCGGGCCAGCGCGCACGCCAGACTGCCAGCGCCGCCAGTACTTCGGGATGCCGTGCCGAGCGGGCATGTAAAAAATCGCCCAGAAACACCAAGGTCTCCACGTCGGCGGCCAACACGTGCAGCATTTCGTCCAGCCGGGCCAGATTGGCCTGGGTAGTGCCGTGCGGCACCGGCTGGCCGAGCGCGCGATAGGCGGCTGCTTTGCCAAAGTGCACATCCGCCACCAGCAGCATTTTTTGTGCAGGCCAGAACAGGGCTTTTTGCGGCAGCAGCCATACCGTTTCGCCCGCAAGCTGCGTGCTGACGGCATGGGCCTGGCTTAATCGGGTTACAAGCTCGGCAGGCAAATCAGCTTATCCACGGTTATGGCCAAACACCCGTTTGGGGCGGGCGCGGCGGCCGCCGCTGCGGCTTTGTTTTTTGGGCATGTCAGCCGCCATAAACATGACTGCCGCGTGCGCATCGATGGCGGGGTCGGCCACGCCGCTGGCCGCGCGTTCCAGCGTGGCCACCAGGCGAGCGATGCGGTCGGCCAGTTTCTCCGACGACATACTCTCGCGAAAGCGCTCAATCAGCAGCGGAAAACCCAAAGGCGTTGGCCGAGCCAGTTTCTGGATATCGAGCCTCTGCAACTGCATATGCCGCAGCGTCTGTTGCAGCCGCACCGTTTCCAGTTCTTGCCGCAACACTTCGGTTTGTGCCTGCGTCAGCAGCAGGTTGGCCGGATCGTGTTTGCGGAAGACTTCATAAAACAGGCTAGACGATGCCTGCAATTGCCGCGCGCTTTTGCCGCCGCCGCTGCCGGGATGACCCTGGAACACCAGGCCAGAAATCCGGGCAATTTCGCGAAAGCGGCGTTGCGCCAGTTCGCCTGCGTTCAGGCTATGCAGCACGTCTTCCAGCAGATGTTCGTCGCTCAACAATTGCGGCGTCAGCAGTGCGGGCCAGTCGACGTCGGCGCTGGTCAGCAATTCAAAGCCGTAGTCATTCACCGCAATCGAAAAGGTGGCAGGCTGCAGTTGCCCCACACGCCAGCCCAGCAAAGAGGCCAGGCCCAGATGCACATGGCGTCCGGCAAACGGGTACAGAAACAGATGGTTGCCTTCGCGCGAATGCCAGACTTCCGCCAGCAAGGTGCTGCGGGTGGGGATGGCGGACCATTCTTGTTGCACCTTGAGCAAGGGGGCCACCGCCTGCATTTCCGGGCCGAGCAATGTCCCGGCTGCCGCGTGTTCCAGTTGCTCGACCATGGCGTCGGCCAGTTCAGTCGAGAACGACATGCGGCCCCCGTTCCAGCGCGGCACCGCGCCTTTGGATTTTTTGGCCAGGCGCACCAGCGCCGTCATTTCGTGAACGCGGATCAGCTCCAGCATGCGGCCGCCAAACAGAAAGGCGTCGCCGGGGGCCAGCCGCGCAATAAAGCCTTCTTCCACCGTGCCGAGGCGTTTGCCGCCCATGTATTGCACCACCATGCTGGCGTCGCTGACGATGGTGCCGATATTGCTGCGATGGCGTCGTGCCAGTGCCGCGTCGGGCACGCGCCAGATGCCGTGTTCGTCCGGCTCCACGCGGCGATATTCCGGATAGGCCGTGAGCGCGCTGCCGCCCTGGCGGACAAAGCCGAGCGCCCATTCCCATTCCGGCGCCGTCAGCGTGCGATAACTCCAGGCGGTGCGCACTTCGGCCAGTAATTCGGGCGGGGTAAAGCCGGTGCCCAACGCGATGGTGACCAGATGTTGCACCAGTACATCGAGCGGTTTGTCCGGCGGCAAGCGAGTTTCGAGGTGGCCGGTGGCAATGGCGTGGCGCGCTGCGGCGGCTTCGACCAGTTCCATGCTGTGGGTCGGCACCATGGTCAGACGCGAAGTGCGGCCAGGTTGATGGCCTGAGCGGCCGGCGCGTTGCAATGCGCGCGCCACGCCCTTGGGCGAACCGATCTGCAACACGCGTTCCACCGGCACAAAGTCGACGCCCAGATCCAGACTGGAGGTACATACCACCGCCTTCAACGCGCCCGCTTTCAGGCTGGCTTCCACCCAGTCGCGGACTTCGCGGTCCAGCGAACCGTGATGCACCGCAATCAAACCGGCCCAGTCCGGCCGCGCATCCAGCAGCGCCTGATACCAAAGCTCGGCCTGCGAGCGCGTATTCAAAAACACCAGGGTGGTGCCCGCGTCCTCAATGGCTTCGATCACTTGCGGCAACATGGCGATGCCAAGGTGACCGGCCCACGGAAAGCGCTCCAGCTTGGGCGGCAGCAGCGTATCGATCAGCAAGGGTTTGCCGATATCGCCTTGCACCACGCGGCCGGGGGCGCCGGCCAGCAACACCTCGCGTGCCAGATCGATATTGCCCAGCGTGGCCGACAAACCCCACACCTGCAGTTGCGGATTAAGTTTGCGCAGCCGCGCCAGCGCCAGTTGCAATTGCACACCGCGCTTGTTGCCGATCAGCTCGTGCCATTCGTCCACCACCACCATGCGCGCACCGGCCAACGCGTCTTGCTGCGTGGCTTTGCTCAGCATCAGCGTCAGGCTTTCCGGCGTGGTGATCAGCGCAGTGGGCAGGCGACGTTCTTGCGCGGCGCGTTCGCTGCTGCTGGTGTCGCCGGTGCGCAGCGATAGCGTCCAGTCCAGCTGCGCGCTGTCGATGGGCTCGGCCAGCGCCTTGGCGGTGTCGGCGGCGAGGGCGCGCATCGGGGTAATCCAGATCACCGTCAGTTTGGGCGCGGTCATGCGCGTGGGTTTAAGTGGCGAAGGTTCGATCTTTTTTGCGCCAAAACGCGCCAGCGCCGCCAGCCAGATGGCCCAGGTTTTGCCCGAGCCGGTGGAGGCATGCAGCAGGCCCGAATCGCCCGCGATGATGCTTTGCCACGTGGCTTGCTGAAACGGAAACGGCGTCCAGCCGCGTAAAGCAAACCAGGCGGCCGGGTCAAACGCCGAAGTGGAGGCGGGCGCGTTCATGCCATGCTCGAGGGTGGCCGCGCCGGCGTCAGCAGTTCTTGCAGATCGGCCAGCGTATTGGCTTCTTGCAGCGGTTTGTCGTGCCGCCAGCGCAAGATGCGCGGAAACCGCACCGCCACGCCGCTCTTGTGGCGTGAGCTGGCGGCGATGCCTTCAAAGCCCAATTCAAACACTTGCGACGGGGTTATCGAGCGCACCGGGCCAAATTTCTCCACCGTGGTTTTGCGTACCAAGGCGTCGACCTGGCGTATCTCTTCATCGGTCAGGCCCGAATACGCTTTGGCAAACGGCACCAGCATGCGGTCGGGCGCGCCCATGGGTTTGTCCCAGACGGCAAAGGTGTAATCGGTATACAGATTGGCGCGGCGGCCGTGGCCGGCCTGGGCGTAGATCAGCACGGCGTCAATGCTGTAGGGGTCGACCTTCCACTTCCACCAGGTGCCGACATCCTTAGTGCGGCCAACGCCGTATTGCGCCGCTTGCGCTTTCAACATCAAGCCTTCCACGCCCAAGGCGCGGCTTTGCGTGCGCAGTTCGGCATAGGCGGGCCAATCAGGCGCCAGCAGCAAGGGGCTCAGGCTGAGGGCGGGCGCGTTACAGGCCGCCACCACTTCCTGCAATTGCGCGCGCCGTTCCCGCTGCGGGCGTTGCCGCCAGTCCTGACCCTGCCATTCCAGCAGGTCATACGCCAGCAATACCACCGGCGCTTGTTGCAGCACGCGCGCAGTCAGATTCTTGCGGCCGATGCGTTGTTGCAGCAGGGCAAACGGCGCCACCCGGTCTTGCAGCCACACCACGATTTCGCCATCGATGACGGTGCCATCGGGCAAGTACATGCCCGCCGCGGCCAGTTCGGGAAAGCGATCGGTCACCAGTTCTTCGCCGCGTGACCAGACCCAGGCTTCGCCCGCGCGTTTGACCAGTTGGGCGCGGATGCCATCCCATTTCCATTCTACTTGCCAGTCGCTCGCCGGGCCGAGTTGTTCGGCCATGACGTCCAGTGGCTGGGCATAGGCATGCGCCAGAAAGAAGGGGTAGGGCTGGCCGCCGCGTGCGCCGCCGGTTTCGTCGGGCGGCGCCACCAGTGCCAGATAATGTTCGGCATCCGGCGCCGCCTGGCCTGCGGTGTAGCCGACCAGGCGCTGAGCCACTTCTTTGGGATCGAGCTTGCCGATCTGCGCCAGTGCCCGCGTCACCGTGAGCCGCGATACGCCGATCCGCAAACTGCCGGTAATCAACTTGATGCTGACCAGGCGTTGCCAGCGATCCATGGCCTGCCACATTTCTCGCAGCGCGGCTTGTTGTTGCGGCGGGCTAAGCAAGCGCAGCGCCAGCAATTGCGTCATGGTCTGCGCCAGAGGCACGTCCGTGGCGTGTGTGGGCGGCGGCAGCACCAGCGCGATGGTTTCGGCCAGATCGCCGACGGCGTGGTAACACTCATCAAACAACCAGTCGGCAAGGCCGGACATCGTTTGCGCCAGTTCGCGCAGCAAACGCGTCGGCACCAGCTGGCGCGGTTTGCCGCCCGCCAGAAAATACACCGCCCATGCCGCGTCAGCGGGTGGCGCGTTGCGTAGATAGTCGACCACCGCCGCCAGGCGGGCGTTGTTGGCGGTCATGCCGTCCAGGCTTTCGTACAGCGCGGCAAATTGCTTCATGACGCCCCCTCTGCCGGAGCGGCCGCATCATCGCTGGCCGGTGGGGTGTCGTCCTCGTCGCCGTATTCTGTCTTGAAAATCTGCGCATTCAGCCCCTGGTCGCGCAGATGGCGTACCAGCACATCGGTCGAGCCATGCGTGACATACACGTTCTGCGCACCGGTTTGGGCAATGGCCCAGTTCAGGCCGGGCCAGTCGGCATGATCAGACAGGGCAAAGCCGCGCTCGATGCCACGGCGCCGCCGGTTGCCGCGCACTTGCATCCAGCCGCTGGCAAAGGCTTCGGCGTAATCGGGAAAGCGGCGTAACCACGTGCTGCCACTGGCCGACGGCGGCGCCAGGATCAGCGCGGTGCGGGCCAGCGCCCGGTCTTCGACGTCCCCGGCGTAGCGGGTCTCAGGCAACTGCACGCCTTGCTCGCGATACATGCGGTTCAGCGGTTCGATTGCGCCGTGCATGATCAAGGGGCCGATCGCAGGATCAATACTGGCCAGGATGCGTTGGGCCTTGCCAAAGGCGTAGCAATACAACACCGATGGCCGTCCTTGCGCTGCATTACTGCGCCACCAGGCGTTGACCTGATCAAACAATTCGGTGGGATCTTGCCAGCGATAGATAGGCAGGCCAAAGGTGGATTCGGTGATAAAGGTGTGGCAGCGCACCGGCTCAAACGGCAGACAGGTGGGGTCGTACTGGGTTTTGTAATCGCCCGAGGCCACCCACACTTCGCCCGCGTATTCCAGCCGCACTTGCGCCGAACCGAGCACATGCCCGGCCGGGTGCAGACTGAGTTTGACGCCGTGGTGCAGCAGCGTCTCGCCATAGGGCAGGCCTTGCACATTGATCTCACCCAGGCGCGCGCGCAGGATGCCCAGCCCGGCTTGTGACGCCAGATAATGCGCATGTCCCCAGCGCGCATGGTCGGAATGGCCGTGCGTAATCACGGCCCGTTCTACCGGCCGCCATGGGTCGATATAAAAATCGCCAGGTGGGCAGTACAAGCCTTCGGGGCGTGCGACCACCAGGTTCATGAGCGGGCTCCTGAAGTGGGCGGGCAAGCACAACGGAACGGGGCGTGCGGGGCAGCGATAGTCATGCTTGCATGCTAACCAGATCGCGGGTTACAGCCTGACGGCGATGCGCGCAACCGCGCTGCGGGATAGTGCGGGAAATGGTGACGGACGATTGCCTACATGGCCTGGTTTGCGTCGGCATAGGGTGGTCGAGACCCACCAGACACAGCCGTCGATCCCGTGCCGCGTTGTTCTTGGCCGGCCGCTTTGGGGGGGGGGTCTAGACCCACCCTATGCGAACTGGGCGGTCATGCTTGCCAATGCTCGATTGGCTCGGGGCGGCCGAACAGGTAGCCCTGGCAGACGCGGCAGCCGGCTTCGGTCAGAAAATCCAGTTGCGCCTGGTTTTCTACGCCTTCGGCGATCACCTGCAAGCCTAACGACCGGGCAATGGCGACGATGGCGCGCACAATGGCGGCGTCGTTGGCGGAGGTCATCACATCGCGCACAAACGATTGGTCGATCTTGATCTGGTCCAGCGGCAGCCGTTTCAGATAAGACAGCGAGGAGAAGCCGGTGCCAAAATCATCGAGCGAAAAAGTGACGCCCAGCGCACGGATGGCGCGCATGCGTTCGACCACTTCGTCGACGTTTTCCAGCACCACGCTTTCGGTCAATTCCAGCTGCAAGCGCGCTGGATTGGCGCCGGATTCCTGCAGCGCCTCGCGCACGCGCTCGACGTAATCGGGCTGGTGAAACTGGCGCGCGCTCACGTTGATGGCAATCTTGAGATCGCGTTTGTGCGGGTCGGCGGCCCAGGTGCGCAACTGCTGGCAGGCGGTCTGCATCACCCAGTAACCGAGTGGAATAATCAAGCCGCTGTCTTCCGCCACCGGGATGAATTGCGCGGGCGAAACGGCCTGATGCTGCTCGGGAAACCAGCGCACCAGCGCTTCGGCACCAATCAACCCCTGATCCAGATGCACCTGCGGTTGGTAGAACAGCCGAAAGCCATTGCCATGCAGGCTGTGGCGCAAGGCGGCTTCCATGGCCGAACGCGCATTGATGGACTCTTGCATCGCCGGGCTGAAAAACCGCACCGCATTGCGTCCGGCGGCCTTGGCCTGATACAGCGCGACGTCGGCTTGTTTCAGCAAAATGCTGGACTCCACGGCATGATCGACAAACACCGTCACGCCGATGCTGGCGGTGCTGTGATGGCCCACTTCTTCGTCGAGGATGGAATAGGGCTGGTCGAGGATGCTGCGGATCTGCTCGGCATAGGCTTCGGCTTGCAACTCGGCGCCGGCGCGGTCGCCGCCCAGCATTTCCAGCAACACCACATATTCATCGCCGCCCAAGCGGCTAACGGTATCGCGCGGGCGTAAACAGGACTGGATGCGCTCGGCCACCGCCACCAGCAAACGGTCGCCCACGGCGTGGCCTTGCGTATCGTTCAGCACCTTGAAGTTATCCAGATCCAGAATCATCAAAGCGCCCAGCTCGCCGGTGTCGGCGCTATTGGTCAGTGCCTGTTGCAGGCGGTCCATCAGCAGGCGACGGTTGGGCAAGCTGGTCAGCGGGTCAAAGTAGGCCAGATGACGGATTTGCGCTTCGGTGGCTTTGCGTTCGGTAATGTCGCGCACCACCAGTTGCAGTATCGGGCGGCCGTCCAATTCCAGCGCGTTGAGCAGGATTTCGGTGGGGAAAATCACGCCGTTGTCCAGCCGCTTGAACAGCCATTCAAAGCGCACGCTGCCTTCGCGAAACGCAGTTTTGACCAGCTCACGCCCGCGCTCGAAAGCATCCTCGCCATTGGCCTGGGTGGGCGCCCAGTAATCGCGCATGGTCAGCGCCTTCAGTTGCTCGGCACTTTGCGCACCCAGCATGCGCAAAGCGGCGTCGTTGCAATCGATGATGTGGTCACCGTCGCGCAGCCATACTGCATCGCCGGTGGCGTTGTACAGCGTGCGAAAGCGTGTGCCGGAGCGCTCGGCTTCTTCTTTGCTCTGGCGTAGTTGTTCGATGGTGGCAAGCTCATTGCGGCGGCGCCGATACGAGTTATTGGCCGCGCCCAGCGTGATCAGGGTAAAGCCGCAAGCCAGCGCCAGACTGACCTCCAGTTCGCGATACCAACCGGCCAGATAATCCTGGGTGGCTTCGCCGACAAAGATATACAGCGGCTGACGGTCCACACGGCGAAAGGCCATGCGCCGGCGCACGCCATCCAGCGAGACCACCGTCTCGTAAGTGGCGCCGTCCGGGTGGAGCCGCACCATATCGGCGGTGGCTTGCGATACCGTGGTGTTGCCCGCCGTTGGATTGCCATCACCGACTTCCGGAATCCGGATCCACAAGCGCATTTGCGTATCGCGCAGGGTAATCAAACCGTGCTCGCCGATATCGAGCGGCACAAACAATTCGCGAAAATACGCCAGCGGCAAAAAACCGGACACCACACCGGCAAATTCGCCCTGGGGCCCGGTAATGCGCCGCGCCACCACCATGCCCCAGGTATGGGTAATACGGCTGATCAGCGGGTCGGAAATGACCACGGTTTCAGGCGGTGCCACCGCCAGTTGCTGGAAAAACGGTCGGTCGGCCGAATTAAGCGGCGTTTTGCCGATGGCGCCCTCGGTGTATTGCAGCCGGCCGCGCGCGTCGCTGATGCGGATGCCGTCCAGTTCGGGGCTGAGACGATGTTGCTGGCGCACCCAGTCGGCCAGATGGGGCCACTCCAGTTCGCCGCGGCGTAATTGGCCTTCTACTTCATGCGCCACGGCAAACAGGCTGACGTCGATTTTCTTGAGCGTGCCGGACACGCTGATCGACAGCGTCTGCGCCAGGTTCTGCGTGGAAAGTATGGTCTGGCGTTCATATTGCAGATGGCTTTGATACAGCGCGGCGCCCACCAGCAAATAGACAAACGCATTCATCAGCAGTACGCCCGCAACCAGCCTGATCACAAACGAATTGCGTGCGCGGGTCATAGGCGGGGCGGGCCTTTTTAATAATGGCAATGATGTGTTTTATAGCCGCTGCGAGCGCGCGCGGCGCGTGTTTCCCGCAGAAGCACGCACCGCCTTGTTAACAAAATGCCCATCGCACTTATTGGCCGTTCAGATCGCCTCGGGTTGAACCCCCGTTACCCGGTTGCAAAGTGGCCGGATTAGCGCCGCCCTCGATGCCATTGGTGGCGCCGTTATTGATGGTCGGCGTGCCGCCACTGGTGCTGCGGCCTGGCACCATATTGCTGGTGTTGTCGTTATTGGCCGGGCTGGCGTTCAGATTGCTGTTGCCGTTGGTGGCACCCGGGCTGTTGGCCGCGCCTCCGCCGCCATTGGCGGTGCCACCCACATTGGTGTCCAGCCGTTGCTGGGTCTGACCATTGTTGGTGCCGGCCGTGGAGTTATTGCCAAGGCTGGCGCCGTCTTGCGGTGCCGGAGGCGTGCCAGCGGCCATGGCGGTGCCGCACAACAGCGCGGCGCTACTGAGCAATAGTTTGATGGTGTTTTTGCCTTGCATGATGTGACTCCCGTGTTGGTAGTACGTGTAGCCATGCTGGCACCGGCCGGGTGCACACTGAATAAGCCTGCGCCCGACTTGGCTGTCGGCCGATCAAAAAAACCCGGGCTAGTCTGGCGCACGCGGCAGTCAGTCGCTGCCGCGTGATGTGTCCCGCTCCCACCGATAGCGCCGTGTGCGCTGGCGCATTGCATTTAAAGCGGCATTTAAAACGCATTTGTTGGCGGATAAATCGGGAATTGTGTTTTAAAGAGGACAATGGCAAATGTGTTTCTTGATTTGTCCATGACGTATCTGGCAATGTCAGCGCGTGATTGCAAATACAGGTCAGGGCATCGGATCAGTCGAATTCCAGTGGGGACTGGAAAAAGCAGTATCGGCCGATTCGGTGCGTATTTGCCTTTGCATGCACCAGTATGGACATAACAAGGGGATCAGCAATGAATAAAGTGGTGATCGCAGTCGCGTTATGCGTGGCAGGGGGTGCTTATGCCTACGTCAGCAGTAAAAAAGTATCCGGGGATGGGGTTAAAGAATTCTATAAAAATGATTTTGACAATACGGTGCAAATGCAGACCGATGCCTTGTGCAATGAATATGCAGACAGCTTTGAAGGTTTGAATGTGAGCGAGCAATTCGGCCAGAAAGTCAGCAAGGCCGAAACCTGCGATACGCAAAAAAAGACTTTTGAAGCGATCCGCAAACAACGTGACGCCAACAATGGCGCGGGCGCTATCGCCTACAAGGTGGATATCAAATCAATAACGCTCAGCCAGGATGAACGTTCTGCCACGGTTGAGCTGGCGTACACGTTTAATATGGTGCCGGTCATCAAATCCAGCGGCACGCGTAAAGACGTTATCGAAAAAGTGGATGGGCAATATCAGATTGTGCAATCAACTGATTCAGGCCAGACAGTTTACGGTTCGCAATAAAGCGTTGCTGGAATAAAAAAAACCGGCGCAATAAAAACGATTGCGCCGGTTTTTTATTTAGCTGCGGCAAAGCAGATTAATTGATCACAAAAGTTGCATCCGATTTATCCAGCGCGGATGAGCTATTGAGGATCGGCTCGCTGTATAGCAATGAATCGCGATGGCGCATGAAATTGCCCGGATAGTTATACGATTCAAACGAGATATTGCCCGGATCAGCCCAACCCACGCGCGGCCGCCAGGTGGCATCGGCTTTGAATAAATCGGTGCCGTCATTGGCATCTTTCCAGACTTCGCCATTGCGATGGCGCAAATACTGGCCCGGATAATTAATAGATTCAAACGACACCGCCAGCGGATCGGCCAGACCTGGCACCATACGCCATTGTGAATCGGCGGCCGGTGTCACATTCGGATCAATGCGGGCGCGCGAGTTTTGATGGCGTATGAAATTGCCGGCGATATTGCTGGCGCCAAAGCGCACGCTGGCCGGGGCAAATGCCGGGGCTATCACCGACAGGGCGCGTCGGCTCATGCTGGCGCTGGACCATGTCACGTGCATATTGGACGCGCCGGTGCCATGCACATATTCCACCGTCACCGGGTAATTGGTGTTGGCGCTTAAGGCGATGCTGCCCTGGCTGGTGCTGCGGCCGGCACTGGTCTTGTTGATCACCTGCACATTGTTGATCCAGACCCGCGCGATATTGTCGCTATCGGCGTACACGGTGAAGGTTTCGCTGCTGGTGGGGCGCAAGGTGCCGGTCCAGCGGATGGCGTAATTGGTTTCGCTCACCCCGGCCGAGGCATCGGGCGATGCCGTGCCGCGTTCGGTGTTCAAATCGAAATCAATTAACGGCGTAATCGAGGTCTTGATTTGCGTGGCGAAATTGCCATTGAAATAGGTCACGCCAAACACCGGCATATTGGCCTGCGCGCCATTCAACGCCACCACATCAGCCACTTGCCACGGATGTCCATCGGGATAAACGATGCCGTGGAAAGGCGTGGTCGGTTCTGCCGCACCCTGCGGACTACCCCAGGGAAAACGCGTGTTGGTCCGGCCGATGCCCAGTTCCCACATGATGTAGCCGGTGCCGCGGCCACCGTAATTGGTCACGATACCGGGCACGCTCTGGCTGCCGCGATTCATGCTTTCGGAATTGAGTACGGTGCTGCCATAGGGGCCGGGATAATCGCCGCCATAAGGGTGGAAAGAAAAGAAATCCGAAAAATACGTGGGCTCCGACATCTGCACCGTTGGCGACCCCACCGGGATGCTGGTGCCAGTGTCTTTGATGGCGATGCGGGCATCGTTCATCAAATCGCGCGATTGATCGGGCAAATCGCCGGTACAACCGGCTTCATTAAGTTGTTCCCAGAAGATAATGCGGTTGTCGTTGAGATGCGCGTTGACCACGTCCTGCACATATTGGCGGATTTGCGCCTTGTAGCTGGCGGGATAAACGTTTTTGATGGCGCGGCCTGGCGATTGCACCCAACGGCTGTTATGAATGCCGGGAACCGGCGCGCCCTGAGCGCCTAATGCCGGTTGCCGCACACTGCCGTCGGCATTGGTGCCCCAGCAATCATCAAAGAAGATGGGCGAGACCTTGATGCCGCGCCGATTGGCAATTTGCAGAAAATTTTCCAGCTTGTTGAGCAAGCCGGCTTTGTCGTTTTCCCACAGCAGATAGTGCAGATAAATCGCCACGGTATTGATGCCATAAATCTGCGCATACGCCAGCTCTCTATCCACGATGGCCGAGTCGTACGACTGCCACCACTCGATGTAATTAACCGCATTGGTCGGCGTATAAACCGCGCCTTTCACGCTGGAGAAATTCCACGTGGGCACGGTCTGGCTGCCGTTATCGGTGATGCTGACATTGCTGAAGGTGGCGTTGGTGCCCATGACCCGTAAACCGGCCGCGCCGTTCAGATAGGTGTCATCGGCCGCGCTTAGTACCTGCACGTTATTCACGAACACTTCGATGCGCTTGCCCGCCGTCACCAGTTTGAGGTGATACGCGGTATTGGGATTGATGGTGTAGGGATACGCGATCATCTGCGTCCAGTTATTGTTGGCGCGGCCTAATACCACGGTGTTCTTTTGCGTATTCAGGCCCACGTAATAGCCGGAATACGCATCGGTACCGGTAGCCAGATTGCTGGCATGAAAAATAAAGCCGGCGTCGCCATTGGCGCCCAAGGCAATATCGGCCTCCATGGTTGAGCTTTGATAACTGGTGCCTGCCTGTATGGCCTTGTTGCCGAGACCGGCATCCACGGTGTGCGTGCTGCCGCTATGCGACCAGTTGCCTCCGTAATTGGTCCAGGTGTCGGCATAGGCCGGTAGCGCCAGCAGTAGCGCCGTGGCGCCCCCCGCCAGCGCCTGCAAAGCGCGGTTGTATCGATTTCCCATCTTGTTGATCTCCTCCAGCGGCCCGCCGCAGCGGGCAGGGTTGGATGCCGTTGCGGGCATCCGCTTCTTGCACCGACTTCTGCCGCACGCTGCGCGGCCGTAGTGCAAGCGGAGCTAATAATATCTATAAATGCAGAAAAATATTAATTACGCGCCGACGGGCTGCGATGAGATTTTTTTGACGTCGCGCCTTGCAAATCCTGGCGTGGCATTGATGCTATGCAGCAATTGCGTTCCGGCTGCGCACGGTTTTTACCGGCTTAGATTATTAATATTATTATCTTTGCGGGCATTAAAAAGCCGGGCGGGGCGGCCCGGCACGCTGCAACAATGTGGTGCTGCAGATCAGGGTTTGCGCAAATGGCTGCGCCGGCGGGCAAACACCGCCACCGCGCCTATGCCCAGCAAAGCCCATGTCGCTGGCTCCGGTACCGGGGTGATATTGAGCGCGTCCAGCAAATAGCCCTGGCCTTTAAAGCCGAATGACAGCGGTGTGAAGGCCAGGGTATCGACCGGCTGATCAAAGCCACTGCTGGCGTAATACCAGGCAAAGTCCGGATTGGCCGCGCCGAAATCGTAAGTGGCAGTGGCGATTTTGATGCCGTTGCGGTAACCATCGATTTGCAGACCGTCCGCGGCAAAGCCGTAGTAACCGTCGACCACCAGGGGAGCGACTTCGGCGCTGGCAAAAATAAACGGCGTGAGCCCGCGCAGGGTCTGCACCGGTCCACCCCAGTAAAAGTTATTCGACAGCGCCTGAGTACCGCTCGGAAACGGAACATAGTCGGCAGAGGCCGTCACCGTGCTGAAGAACCCGTCGATTTCCAGCCCCTGATAAGTGGCGGGCTGGCCCATGGTGCTGCCGGTATTGGGCGAAACAAAGTCACTGAAGGTAATCAGTTGCGCCTGCACCGAGGCGCTGGCGGCGCAGGCCAGCAGGCTGGCGATCAATAGCGGTTTCATGGGCGGGCTCCAGCAAGGTGACGCGGGCGGCGCTGACGTGCGCATAGCCCCACTGCGCCCAGCAATAACAGGGCCCAGGTTTCGGGTTCGGGCACGGCGGCGGCGGCGAGCGGGGCGGGCACGATGGGCGTCAAGCCCAGCTTGTCGATCAGCCAGCGCTGCCCCAGCCCGGACGAAACGATATCGATGCGTGTGAGCGCGCTACTTGCAAACGATGCAGCCAGCCAGTCAAACGAGGTACTGCTCAGGTTGAAGCTATCGCTGCCGACCAGGGTATTACCGTTGTAACCATTAAACGTAATGGTGGAACTGACAAACGCGCTGCCGCCGTAATCGGGGGTAAAGGCGGCCGCCTCGGCCCCGGTAAAATAAAACGTGCCGTGCGCGCCGGTGGTCTCGTCCGGCACGGTCATCAGGCTGAAGCTGGAATTGAAATATCTGGCGTTGATCAGGGCGTAGGGCGAGGACGGAAACGCCAGCGCGGCGCCATAAATACTGGCGTAATCCGCCTGCGAGATACTGTTGACCTGGGTGTAGTTGGTGTCCCAGAACTGACTATTGTTGCTGTCGTCCACGCCCGCCAGGATCGAGTAAACCTCGCCCAGCGGTGCCGCGCCTTGCAGATTATTGGGCTGGTCGGGAAACGTGAGCGCCTGCGCATAAGCGCCCAGGCACAACAACGCGCCGGCCATGAAGTGGGCCTTGAACATGTAAACCTCCTCGGTGGTTGCACACTGAGCGGGGGGTCTTTTTGTTCGGATAAGGCTGTTTGCTTGCGCAAAAATTTAAGTTTGAATTAAGTTTTGGGCAAGCAAAAACCTACCGGCGGCACCCGCGTAATGCGCTCGCTGCACGCGCGTTCGCTTTGCGGGTCAGCGACCCTGCGGCGGATTTACCATTTGGTCAGCTATGCAGGTTGCATAAACTACACACTCTGTTACCGATCATCGCCGCGCAACGGCCCAAAGCCGCCGTTTAAAACGAACCAGGGCTAATCGCAATCAACCGGGCAGAGCCTTTGTGCGTTAATACGTCGCCGTGCTCGCGGCCGCATCACCGTTATGCCCGCAATAACAAATAACTTGTGCCTGAGGACTTACCCCTTGTTGATCCATTCCACCGTTTATCGCGCAGTGGGCGCTCTGGCCATGAGCCTGGCGTTTGCGCTGCCTTCCGTGGCGCATGCCGACACGCTCGATACCATCAAAGCTTCGGGCGAAGTCAAAATCGGCTATCGCGAATCGTCGCTGCCGGTGTCCTATCTGCCCAAGGGCCAGACCGAGCCGACCGGCTTTGTGGTGGCACTGTGCAAACAGATCGTCGCGACCAATATCAGCGAAGCGGTCAAAAAGCCGGTCAAGATCAAATGGGTGCCGGTCACCGCGCAAAACCGGCTGACGCTGCTGAAAGACGGTTCGATTGATATGGAGTGCGGCTCGACCACCGTGACGCAAGATCGTCTGAAGCAGGTCGATTTTTCGCTGGTCACCTTTGTGACCACTTCGCGCATGGTCAGCCTGGCCAGCACCAATGCGGCCTCGCTCAAAGGCCTGGCAGGCAAGACGCTGGCCGTAAAGAAGGGCTCCAGCCACGTGGACCTGATCTCGCGCATGATCGCCAACGTCAAGGTCATGGAAGTGACCGATGCCAAACAAGGTATCGAAGCCGTCAATGCCGGCACCGCGCAGGCTTATCTGGACGATGAGGTGTTGATCCAGAGCGCGATCCGCAAAGCCGATCTGGATATCAAATCGTTTGCCTTCAGCACACCGTTTTCGGTTGAGCCGTACGGCATTGCCTTGCGCAAAAACGATGAAGCCTTTGGCAAGCTGGTTAACGCAGGGCTGCGTGGCACCTTTAACCGCTCTGAAAAAGCCATCGCCATGCTCGAAACCTATACCAACGAACTGGGCATTCCGGTCAACAACCTGACCCGTGATGCCATCCGTAGCCCGAGCAAATCACGCCAGTGCAGCTTGCTGGAACAAAGCGGCTGCTAAAGCAATAGTCCGCGCCGTGATCGACGGGCCGATCAGATCGTGTAATACGATTTGATCGGCCCGTTTTGCTTTCTGGTGGCTTGCGTTGCTGGAACGTTTTTATGCGATGCTTGCCCGAACCCTGAACGCCCCGTCGCAAGGACCCCGCGCATGAATGAATACGTAGAGCAAACCCGCCGTCTGTTGGCCATCGCCCAGACCGGCTTGCACTTTGCCACCGACAAATTTGATCAGCAGCGTTATCGCGAGATTGAACAGATTGCGCACGCGCAACTGGCGCAGTTGGCGGATCGCCCGACCGAACAGATCGAAAAACTGTTTGCGCACGAGGACGGCTATGCCAACCCCAAGCTCGATGTCCGTTGTGCGGTGTTTGACGCGCAGGGCCGGGTGCTGCTGGTGCGCGAGGCGGCCGAGGGCCTGTGGTCTTTGCCCGGCGGCTGGGCCGATGTCGGCTCCACCCCGGCCGAATGCGCCGCGCGTGAAGTGCTGGAAGAAAGCGGCTATCGCGTGCGCATTACGCGGCCGTTGGCAATCTGGGATATGCGCAAACATCCGCACGCGCCGCAGTTATTTCATATCTGGAAGCTGGTGTTCCTGGGAGAGATTGTGGAAGCGGGCGAGGGCGACGGGCTGGAAACTGACGGCGTCGGTTTTTTTGATCTGGCCGAACTGCCCGCGCTCTCGACCGGACGCATATTGCCGCAACAGTTGCAGCAACTGGCCGAATTGAGCCGTCTGGGCGGTGTGGTCTTCGATTAGTGCAGTGCAACATAGGGTTGACAGTACACCCGTGTTATCATTCATGCGTTGTAAGAATATGATCACATAGTCTGCATTTTGTTCTTACAGATATGGAAACTCAGATGTGGCAGTATCGCTGCCGTTTACAGGCATCGTCCCTGCCCACCCGTGAGAAGGTAACGCCCCATGAAACTCGCTGACGCCGCGCGCGGTAGAGACAACAACCTGAATCTGATCCGCCTGATTGCGGCATCGTTGGTCATGGTCAGCCATCAAGGCGCGATCGTGGGCGTTAACGCGGCGCCCGGCATGGATTGGCTGGGCATGACGTGTGGTTCGATTGCCGTCGATGTGTTCTTTTTGATCAGCGGCTTTCTGGTCACCGCCAGTTTGTTCAGTCGCCAGGATGTGGTCGATTTTTTCTGGGCGCGGGTGCTGCGCATCTATCCCGCATTGTGGGTCATGCTCGGGATTACCGTGCTGGTGATCGGCCCCGCGCTGGGCACCTTGTCGAGCGGTGCGTTTCTGAGCCATCCCATGACCTGGCAATACGTATTGCATAGCGGCACGCTGGTGGATGGCGTGGCGTTTTCGTTGCCGGGGCTGTTCAGCACGGTGCCTATGCACGATGTGGTTAACGGCTCGCTCTGGACCATGCCGTATGAACTACGCATGTATGGCGTGCTGGCCTTGCTCTGGGTGGTACTGATGGTGGCTGGTGCGCAGCGGCTGGCCCTGCTGCGGAAAGCGGTGGTGGTGTTTGGCGTGCTGGGCATGGCGTTCTATATCTTTATGCATTTCCATGCCATCGAGGCCGACAAGACCGCCAATCCCTTGTACCGCTTTTTTGCCTTGTTCTTTACCGGCGCTGCTTTCCAGGCGCTCAAGCAGCGCATTTATTTGTCCACGCCTGCCTTTGTTGGCGTGTGCGCGGTGTTGCTGCTGTCCTTGATCCACGTCGAATCGTTCTTTGTGGTGTATACGCTCAGCGTGGCCTATATCGTGTTTTACCTGGCCTATATACCTGGCGGCTTTATCCGCAAGTACAACGCCTTGGGCGATTACTCGTATGGCATCTATATCTACGGCTTTCTGATCCAGCAATGCGTGGTCGATCTGATTCCGGATATCAGCATGTACCAGGTCAATCTGGTGGCGTGGCCCATCACCCTGGTGTTGGCGGTGTTGTCCTGGCATTTGCTGGAACAACACGCGCTTAAACTGAAAACCCACTGCGTGCGTCTGAGCCGACGCGTGCTGGGGCGGCATGAGGCAACGGCCTGAATCTGGCCTGGCCGTGGCGTAGGGGCAGCACATCGCGGATAATCGCGGCCCTTGTCCGTGCTGAAGATGTTGCCGAATTCATGTTCCGATTTTTGTTTGCCCTATGCCTGGGCCTTGCCAGCGCGGCCCACGCCGCCCCTGCGCCGGTACGCTTTATCCTGACCTTCGACGATGGCCCCAGCTTGTGGCGCAGCGCGCCCACGGCGCGGATATTGCAGCAACTGCAAGACAATCCGGTGGTGCCGCAGATCAAAGCCGTGTTTTTTGTGCAGACTGCGCATCCTGATCACGGCGGCAGCGTGGCTGGCCAGGCGCTGGAACGGCAGAGTTGTGCGCAAGGCCATGTGCTTGGCGTGCATTCAGGTTCGCCGCGCGGGCATATTCCACATACGCTGATGGCGCCGGAAGAACTGCTGCAGTCGCTGCAGCAAGGCATCCGCGATATCGAGGCGCAATGCGGCACGCAAGCGGGCGTGGTGCGGCCGCCCGATTGGGAATTCAACGACAGCACGCTGGCCACTTATCGTCAGGCGGGCCTGGCCATGCTGCAGACCGATGTCAGCGCCAACGACGGCAAGATCTATGGCTGGAATATCAGCCTGCGTCGGCGCAGCCATATGCATGACTCGCTGGCCGTGGTGCTGCAGGCCTGGCAGGCCGGCAAATTGCCGGAGGTGGCCGGGGTTACGCCGGTGATTGTCGCTTTCCACGACGTCAACCCGTATACCGCCACACATATGACCGAGTACTTGCAGATTCTGGTGGAGGAGGCCAAAAACGTCGGCCTGCCGCTGGATGCCACCCCGTTCTATACCGATACCGCGCAATTACGCAGCGCCACACTGGCCCGCGCTAACGGGCCCGGTTATGTGTGCGAAGGCGCCTCGCGCAGCGTAACCTGGCGCGAGCGTCTGTTTGGCGCGCCCGCCTTGATGAAGAAAGGCTGCCTGCCTGACTAGCGTCTGGCCACCATCCGGCCCCGGCACGCACACCCACGGCGCGTGCCGGTCACCGGGGAGGTCGGCGTCTCCGGCATGGCCCACCCGCTGGACCCACCTTGCTAACAGCGGCTGAGCCATTGGTTTTCAAATGCGGGCTGTAGCGTGCGCTGTGCGGTTTCGATGTACTGGCTATGCGTGGCGCGGACGGTGACGCTGGCGTCGGCAGGCGGCGGCAGATTATTGATCAGTTGCACGATGGCCTGCAGGATGGTCTGCGCCTGGTGGTCAATAAAGTAGGTCAGATCGTATTGGTCGGTTTCGGTGTACTGATAAGCCAGACCATATTGTCTGGGCCGTGCCTTCAATTGCAGGCTGATCGAGATATAGCGAAACCAGCGGTAGCGCTGCTTGAGCACAAACCAATAGAACAAGGCGCGCGCGGTGCGGCCGTTGCCATCGCGAAACGGGTGCTCATACGCCAGCATAAAGTGCAACATCATCGCCTTGACCACGTGATCAATCTCCAGCCCGGTGGCGTTCAGCAGCTTGATGCTGTGATCGGTATTGGCAAAGTCGCACAAGGCCTTCAGCCGTGCGGGCAGCAGCCTGGCTGCGGTCGGGCGATAGCTGCCTTCCGGGTCGCCGACGTCGATGTCATCCGTGCTGCGTAACACGCCCGGTTGCACATCGTTGCCGTGAGTGCCCACGGTGGCGATGCGGTGCAGCCGCAATATCAACGCCAGGCTAAGCCGCTCATCGCGCAGTTGTTCTACTTCGCGCAGCAGCATCAGGTTGTTGAACACCATTTGTTCGTCTTCCGTGCTCGGGCTGCGGCCTTCGGCCAGCATTTGTTCGGCCTGGGCGCGTGTGGTGGCGGCGCCTTCAAGTTGCGCGCTGCTGATGGCTTCTTCTTCATCCCACGCCAGGTCAGCGTGATCGGCGGCCAGCGCGGGCCAGCGGATGTTTTCGTGGGCCACCAGTTGATTGATGCAGTTGATCCGCCAGAGCAAACGCGGGTGCAGGCACCAGGTAAAGGGCTGGCCGTTTTGCGCCCGCAAGGGCAACACCTGACTTTGCAAGGCCCGTTTGAAGCGGATGGCTTGCCACACGTCGCGCGCTTGCGCGCGCGGCAGCCGCCACTTGAGTTGGCACCATGGCAGATAGCGGCCCTGCGCATCAATGATCTGGTGCTGCGCCAGCCACTGCGGCCAGTCCGGCAGAGTCTGCAAGCGGGTTAGATCAAGCGGTGGTGCGGCTTCGACGCGGGGTTTGCTCATGCTGCGAGGGCCTCGGATTTCAGAAAGTGACGATGGTTCAGTCGCCAAAATAGCCCTGTCCCCCCGGGGCCGGTCAAAGGCATTACTGGGCTGGCACAAATAAAAAACCGGGTCCACTGAGGGTGGACCCGGTGATTACTGCAACAGCAAGTACCGTTGGTTTATGAGAGGCGTGCCCGCCTTACCAGCCGATGCCAAACACCATATGTTCCGGCGTGGGCGACATGATGGTCGAGCTTTGATCCGACACGTCGTCATAGGCAAAGCCGTACGCCAGACCGCCCACGCTGTGGCTATGCCAGAACTTCGCATAGAAGTTGGCCGGGGCCGCGCTATACCACGCGGACGGGGTGGCCCACTTGCTGCTGTCTTGCATGATGTGGCGGTTAAACGCCGCGCAAATCTGGGCTTCAAGGGCCAGCTCGACCGAATTGCCGGTGGCCAGCGTGCCTTTGCCTTCCAGAATGTCTTGCGTGGTGGGTTTGCTGACGTTGTACGTGCCACCCTGATACGCGCCGTTGCCCAGATTGACTTCGGTAAACACCAGCGTATTACCTTGCACGCGGCCGCTGAAGCGACGGCTGCCGCCCCACATGTCCACGGTAAGCGTGTTGCTGGTGTAGTAGGTCCACATCTGGTTTACATAGCTGTCAAAGTAGTTACCGTTGGCCTGACCGACATCGAACGTCGACTTGCCCGGCGCCATGATGCGCGGCAGGGCAGGGGTCGGCGTATGGAACTCGGCCGGGGTCTGGCTCACGTACTCGTTGTACAGCGCCGACACCGATTCGGTGATGCCGGTTTGAGCGTGGAATGTCTGGTTGGCGCCGTACACATCCAGCAGCAGCGGCACGCCGAATTCATCCACCTGGGTGGTGTTGATCCACAAACCCGTGGTGTTGTAGGTGAATTCATACCAGTCAAAGTTAACGGCGATATTGGGGTCGGTCGGGTTCAACGGATTGGGCCCGGCATAACCGATATTGCCGTTTACATCGCTCAGTACCTTCAGATAAACCGGTTCGCCCAGCGAGATGAAGACACGGCCGGAATCCATCTTCGGCAGTTTCAGCAACTTGCTTTGCGCCAGCGTGAAGGCGTAGTTGGGATAGTTGACGCCATTCTTGATCAGATGGCCGTTTGCATCGTTATCGGCCACTGCAGCATGGGTTAACGTTCCGTCCGGCTTCAGCCAACTGAACACGCCGCTGGCCGGATCGCGACCCAATACGGTCACATAGATCTGGTCATCGCGCCATGCGCCTTTGGTGTTGTTTTGCAGCTCGGTGCCCACAAAGCCCGGATAGACCGTGTACGCCGGATTGCTCGTACCCGTGCTGCCCGAATAGACCTCGAACTCCCACAAGGAATAGCCGTATTGCGTGGCGCGCTGCGTGCCATACATGCGCACATAACGGGCCGTGGTGCTGGCAAAGCTGAGGTCTTCCACGCCGCCTTTACCGGCGGTTTGGGTATAGACCGTGCTCCAGTTGGCCTCATCGTTCGAGGTCTGGATCTGATACGCCTTGCCGTATGCGGCTTCCCAGCGCAACACCACGCGGCCCACGGTTTGCACCGAACCCAGATCGACTTCAATCCAGCCCGGATCAACAAAGGCCGAACCCCAACGCGTGCCGCTGTTGCCATCGACGGCGTTAGTGCCCGCCAACGTGGCTGCGTTTTCGCTACCGCTGACTTTCACCACCTTGTTCAGCGCAAGATTGACGCTGGCATCGGCGGTGGTGGCGGCGGCCGTGCTCTGGCCGCTGCCCAGCGTGCTGCTGCTGGTGGCGGTGCTGGCCGGGGCGGTGCTGCTGCTGGACGATGTGCTGGTTTTGCTAGCGCTGACGCTGGTGGCTGCGCCGGTCTGGCTGGCGGGCCCGAACACCTGGAATTCCCACAGCGAGTATCCGTACTGCGTGCCGCGCGCCGTGCCATACATGCGCACGTAGCGGCCAGATACCGTGTTGAACGTCAGGGTTTCAGTACCCCCCGCGCCATTGGCCTGGGTGTACGCCGTGGTCCAGTTGACGTTGTCGGTCGAGACCTGAATCTGATAGGCCTTGCCGTACGCGGTTTCCCAGATCAAAACCACCTTGTTGATCGATTGCGTGCTGCCCAGATCGATCGTCACCCACGACGGGTCTACCACCAGCGAGGACCAACGGGTGGTGGTGTTGCCATCCGCCACATAGCTGGCATCCGAGAACGCCGGGTTTTCGTTGCTGCTGGCCGTGGCGGTATGGCCCAGCGCCAGGTTGGTGCTGCCGCTACCGCTGCCGCCAGTAACGGTTAACAAGGCCTGATTGCTGGTGGTCTTGTTGCCGCTGCTGTCGGTGACGATAACGGTAAACGCCGCGCCATTATCGGTGGCGGCAAGGGCGGGGGTGGTGTAGCTGGCGCTGGTCGCGCCATTGATCACCGCACCGTTCTTGAGCCACTGATAGGTCAACCCACTGCCCGAAGCCACCACGCTAAACGTGGCGGTCTGGCCCACTGCGGCGGTTTTAGCGGCCGGCTGCGTGGTAATGGCCGGGCCGCTGGCGGCGCCATACACCTCAAACTCAAACAAGGAATAGCCATATTGCGTGGCGCGCGCCGTGCCATACATGCGCACATAGCGGCCCGATACGGCGTTAAAGCGCAGGTCTTCCACACCACCCACACCGGCCGATTGCGTATAGGCCGTGGTCCAGTTGGTGTTATCGGTGGACACCTGAATCTGATAGGCCGTGGCGTATGCCGCTTCCCAACGCAGAATCACGTGGTTAACCGATTGCACCGAACCCAGGTCAACGCTGATCCAGCCCGGATCAACAAACGTCGAAGACCAACGGGTGTTGACCGCATCGCCATCGAATGCCGCGCTGGCCGGGTTGACCGTTGCGTTTTCGGTGCTGCTGGCGCTGGCCGGGCGGTTGAGCGCCAGGTTGACGGTACCGCTGCTGCCGCCACTGGTGACCGTCAGCGTCACCGTGCTGCTGGTGGTGCTGCCGCCCGCTGCATTCAACACCACAACCTTGTAGGTCGCGCCATTGTCTGCGGTGGTGGTAGCCGGCGTGTCATAGGCGCCGGTGGTGGTGGTAGCGACCAGGCCGCCGTTCTTGTACCACTGATAGCTGGTGGCACCCGATGCCGTCACCGTAAAGTGCGCGCTTGCGCCCACGGCCACCGTCAGACTGGTGGGTTGCGTGGTAATAGCCGGACCGGCAATCGAAGTCCCTTGCGTGCACAACGCCCATCCCGGGAAGTTGGTGGCCACGCCGATATTGGACGTACCCGTTGACGACACCCAGTACGCATACGTGCTGTCTTGCTCGTAGCTGGTGGAAGTCCACGTGTTCCATGCGGCCGGGAAGGCGCAAGTGGAGGCATTGGCGCCAGAAATCGCCAGCGCTTCGTCCTTGGTCGGCAGACGCCAGCCACCGCCCATATTGGCGCAGTAAGCCGTTGCCAGCGGTTGGGTAAATTGCGCACCCGAATCGCTGAGGGTGTACTGCTGGCGTTTCCAGGTCAGCCCGGTGACGTTGTCTTTCACGGTGGCCGGATCGATCACCGTATAACGCTCGCTGGCATTGCCGCAATTGGCGCCGTTGTACACCTCGAACTCGTACAGCGAATACCCGTATACGGTGCCGCGGGTCTTGCCATACATGCGGATATAACGTGCTTTCTGGGTGGGGAAGGTAAAGTCCTCGACGCCACCCGCGCCCGCATCCTGGCCGTAAACCTTGGTCCAGTTGGCGTTGTCGTTGGAAACCTGGATTTCGTACGACGAGGCAAAAGCGGCTTCCCAGCGCAGGATGACGCGGTTAAACGTCTGCACCGAGCCCAGATCAACTTCAAACCACGACGGATCAACAAACGCCGAGCCCCATTTGGTGGTGGCGTTGCCGTCCACCGCATTGCTGGCCGGGTTGCCGGCCTGGTTCTCGTAGCTGCTGGCGGTCGCCACCTTGTTCAGCGCCAGATTAACGCCCGGGGGCGCCATCTTCAGCGTGACGGCTGCGCTGGTGACGCTGCCGGCCAGGTTGGTGACGGTCACGCTGTAGCTGCCCGCGTCACTGTTTTGTACCGCAGCGATGCTGAAGGTGGCGCTATCACCGCCAATGGCCGCGCCATCTTTCATCCACTGATAGTGGAACGGTGCGGAACCTGCCGCCACCACGGTAAACGTCGCAGGTTGGCCGGGGATGGCCACCACGGGCGTCGGTTGCGTGGCAATGGTGGGTACACGCGCCGCGTTGACCGTCAGCCGTACTTGCGCCGAAGTCACCGCGTTGACCGGGTTGGTCACCGTCACCGAATACAAGGCGCCGTCATCGCTCAAGGCCAGGATCGGGGTGTCGTAGGTCGGGTTGGTGGCGCCCTGAATGGCGCTGCCGTTTTTCTTCCATTGGTAAGACAAGGTGGGCGAACCGCTGGCCGTGACGCTGAAATGCGCGCTCTGGCCCACATCCACCGATTGCGCGGCCGGGGCTGCGCTGAGCGTGGGCGCCGCAGCGGCAAATACCGACAACGCGGCGGCCGACGACGTTACCGTGCCCTGGCTGTTGGTAATGGCCACCGAATACGTCGCGCCATTATCGCCAGAGGTGGTGGCGGGCGTGTCATACGTTGCGCCCGTTGCGCCGCTGATGTTGCTGCCGTTTTTCTTCCACTGGAAGCTCAACGTGGCCGCACCCGTCGCCGTCACCGAGAAGTGCGCCGGTTGGCCCAGGGTGACCGACTGCGCCACGGGTTGCGCGATGATCACCGGCGCGCCTTGTACCGGCGTGGTGTGTGTCACCGGCTGCACCACAAAGGTGGTGGTACCCGTGGTCAGACCGTTGGCGCTGGCGCTGACCGTGACGGTGCCGGTGGTGAACTGCGTGCGCAGCGCCACCTTGGTCATGCCGCCTTCAGCTTGCAGTTCGTGATCGCCGGGCGAGTGGTACGTCAGCGCCTGGCCTGCCGTCACGTATTGCTGCGTGCCGCCCATATACGTCACCGGGCCGCTGACTGCAAACGTGATGTTGTTGCTGGCGGTGGGTACGACCACACCATTGGCGTCGGTGACGCGCGCTTCCACAAAGGCGGCATCCGAACCATTGGCGGTAGTGGCAAACGCAGTGCCATCCGGCTTGACCAGATTGGGCACAACGGTCAGCACGATTTTGGCAGCCGGGCCAGCGGTAGTTTTGCTGTCGGTGGCCACGACGTTGCCAAACGAATCCAGACACTGCGCCGTTACCGTACCCGATTGCCACGTCACGCCATCCCAATGCACCTGGAACGGCATTTTGGTGGTGTTTTGCGACAGGTCGGAACGGCTGTCGCTGTTCCACGAGTTAGGCGTCTGGTCTGCGCCTTGTACGGTGCCGTTAACCAGCAGGCGTACTTTGGGGCAGTTGCTGAACGCATTTACGCGGACGCTGCCGGAGCGGTTCCAGTGATGTGCCAGTGCGACCACGGGCTTGGTGGCGTACGGCGTCCACGCGGCCTTGTAGATGTAATACAGCAGCTTGGGAAAGCGGTTCTGATCCACCATCGACGCACCCAGCGAGCGCACGTTCGATTGCGGAATATTCAGCGCCGGGCCTTCGGCAAAGATGCTGCTTTCGCCCGGAGTATCCGCGAAATACCACTGCGCCATGCCGAAGGCGTTGACCGCGACGCCTTGCCGCCAGCTATCCAGAAAAGGCGCGGCAAAGGCCAGTTCAAAATCCCATGCGCCGCGCGCCGAACCGTTGCCCCAATATTCGGAGCCCCACGCCGGTTTGTTCGGATAGGTTTGTTTGGTCAGCACCTCGCAACCCTGGTTGGTACAACCGAGGATGTCGCCATTGGCCGGGTTGGGGGTGCGGTCCGCCTGCGCGCGCGTATTGATCGGGTCCCACACTTGCGACAGCGTCTTCAGGCTTTGCGCAAAGGTGGTATCGGTGGCGCCGTTATCGGCCTCCCACGCCAGAATCGACGGGTGGCTGCGGTCGCGCACGATCATTTCGCGGTGCAGTTCGGTCTTCAGGATCTGCTTGTTGCACGGCGGGGCGGTGCAGGCGTCGGCAAAGCCGTTTTCGCCATCCCCGCTGGGCTGCACGATAAACACGCCCAGCGCATCGGCAGCATCAACAAACTCGGGGCTGGAGCTGGAATGCCCAGGCCGCCACAGATTGCCGCCCATGGCTGCCATCTGTTGCAGATCGCGCCATTGCTGTTCTTCGGGCACCGAGGTGCCGAGCGCCGGATAGTCATAGCGCCCCGAACCGCCCCACAAAAAGTGGCGCTGCCCGTTGATCAGCGGAAAGTCCTTGTCCCACGTGATGGTGCGGATGCCCAGTGGGCTTTGTACCGCATCGACCACCGCGCCGTTGATGCTGACGGTGTGGAACACCTTGTACATATAGGGCTTGCCGTAGGGCGAATTGTTGGGATACCACAGCGTCGGGTTGGTCACCGTCAGCGTCTGGTCAAACAATTGCGGATGCAGGCCCGGCGCCACGTTGGCGGCCACGGTTTTATTGTCTTGCGCCGTAGCGACGACATTGCCGTTGGCGTCGACGATCTGCGTGGTCAGGGTGACCTGTTGCGCCGTCGTGCCTTCGTTGACCACGTTGGTCTGCACCTCGATCTGCGCCGAGGTGCTGCTGGCGCTGACGGTGGCCACGTACGTCCCCCACGTGCCCAGCCCCGCATACACGTTCTGCGGAATGTGCACCTTGTCGGTGATGTACATGTACACCGGCCGGAACAGGCCGGCATCGGACTGGCCAAAGCGGAACGCCTGCGAGAAGCCGGGCGAGGCAAACCAGTTGGCGTTTTTGGCGACGCGGATCGCCAGCACGTTATCGCTGCCGTCAAACTTCACATACGGCGTCAGATCAACCACCACGGGCAGGAAACCCACCACGTGCGTGGCTTGCGGGTTGAGCTGGCTGTTACCGGGCAAGAAGGTGCCGTTGATATACACCTGCACGCCGGTGTGTGCGCCTTCCAGTTCCACCAGCACCTTGCGCTGGGCGTATTGACTGCCCAGGGTAAAGTGCTTGCGATACCACTGCGTGTTACCGCTTAAAAAGCCTTCGCCACCACCTGATTCGGTGTTGATAAAGGTATCCAGCTGGTCGGCCGAATACGGCACGCCCACTGAAATCCAGCCGCTGTCATCAAAGCCCGGCTGATACGCCGTGGCCGGGTCTTGATCCTTGATGTATTTCCATGGCGTTTCGCCAAGATTGATGGTCACCCGCTCGGACGGGGCTAACGTCACCGCTTCTGCGGTTGGCGCTAACCCCGCGAGCACATAGACGGCAGTCAGGGCGGCGCAAAGCCGCCCCCATGCCCAGGCTCGATCGTGTTTCATGGACAACTCAGCTCCTCGTGTGATGGATCGGCATGGCCGAGCTGCGCCGGCCTTACCGGGGACTGCAAACAGCGCCATAGCCCCAACACCGGCGATGACTTGCCGCCCTAAATGCGGACGGCTGGAGTGCCGACAAAATGAAAGCGATTTCAAAATAGCGGTGTGGTCGCACCTACATGATTCGCCTTATCCAGCCTGGAATCGTGGCTGTATCAGGCCTTGAAGCGCGCCGTGCACCGCTGCGTAATCTGAAATCGATTTCACAAGCAGGCGTAACAAAGGCGTACAGCGAGCACGCCGGGCAAGCGCAGCCCGGCGCGCGCTGGCGCCCTGGTTTTGTGCGTTACTCGATACATAACGCTACATGACGGGGATTCTAGTGCAGGCTTTGCGCGTTTGTGGTCTCAGCGCGGTGCAGCAAAAATGCCTTTTCTGACAAATGGTTGAACCCGAAATTTGCTGCGCCGCGTCATTGCATGACGCCATGTGTCGATTTTGTGAAAGCGATTTCACAGTGCAGCCCGCATCAATCCTTGCTTTGGCGTGGATGGCAAATGCAGGGTGCGCGGCGATGCTGCATCAGCACCGACTTATGCAACCGTTTCGACGAAATGGTTTAAAAAGGTGGATTTTTCAGCCGGGCGGCGGGGCGGCTACAGACTCGGTTTGCGCCGCACACGCGCCATGCTGCGCCGTACAAAACAGCGTGCGCGCGATACCAAACTGTTCACAGAAAACGCTAAGATGCCTGGGGCTCCCGTATCGACAAAGGCAATGCAAGTGAACGGTTTCAAGCATCAGATGGTGGCAATTCTGGGTACGGCATGGCTGCTTGCCAGCGCCGCAATTCTGGCCGCACCGGCCGCCGCGCCAACGGCCGTCGCCACGGCGGGGCAGGGCCTGGCGCAAGTGGATCAGACGGTGGACAAAGAAAGCGCACAGGCGCGCGCCGCGTTCTATCTGCAAGACCCGGTGCCGGCCTGGGTGAGCCCGGCCACCATCCCGGCCGCCAGCGCCCAGGACGTCGATCCCAAAGTGTATTTGCTGGCCGATACCCAGCTGCAGGCGGGCAGCGCGCCTGCGTATTACGTGCACCGCGCCGAACAGATCAATAGCGCTACCGAGCTGGAAGCGGCCGGGCGGCTTGAGATTGAATTCATCCCTGATTATCAGAAACTGCATTTGCACGGCCTGCACATCTGGCGCGGCGGCAAAATGCTCGACCGCACCCAGACGGCGCATATGCGTTTTTTGCAACGCGAAGACGGGCTGGAACAACAGCAGATGTATAGCGGCGCGGTCACCGTGTCGATCCTGATCAACGACCTGCGCGTCGGCGACACGCTGGAATATGAATACACCGTCACCGGGCAGAACCCGGTATTTGGTGGCCGCTTTGTTGAGAACTCGGGCTGGGGTGATAGCGCGCCCGTGGTGTGGCGGCGCGTCATTTTGCGTTCGCCGGTGGATACGCCGATCTACTGGCGCTATCTGAGCGACAGCAAGGTGGCGGCGCCCAAGCCGAGCGAAACCGTGGCCGGCGGCTGGCGCACGCAGATTTTCCAGACCCGGAATCTGGCGGCGGTACGCAGCGAAGGCGATGTGCCGTCGGATTACATCGTCGGTGGCTGGCTGCAGTTCTCCGCTTTTGCCGACTGGAATGCGGTGGCCGTATGGGCCGACGGTTTATTCACCGTCAAAGAACCGTTAGGGCCGGAACTGCAAGCGGTGGTGGCGCGGCTGAAAGCGTTGCCGACGCCCGAACAGCAGGTGGTGGCGGCGCTGGAAATCGCGCAGACCGACATCCGGTATTTTTCGGTGGCACTGGGCGAAAGCTCGCATCGCCCGGCCTCACCCAATGTGGTGTACCAACGCCGTTATGGCGATTGCAAAGACAAAGCGCTGTTTCTGCATACGCTGCTGGCGCAATTGAATATTCCCAGCCGGCCCGTCTTGCTGGATGCCACCAGCCAGGGCTTGCCGCAGCGCATGCAGCCCAGCCCGCTCGCGTTTAATCACGCCATTCTGCAAGTCAGCCTGAATGGCAAGGTCTGGTATCTCGACCCCACGCGCCAGGGCCAACACGGCACGCTGGCCAATATGGGTCAGACCTATGGCGACGCCCGCGTGCTGGTGGTTGATCCGGCCAGCAACCAGCTGGCGCAAATCCCGCCCGACAATACCCAGCGTATTGATATGGCGCGTGACGAAGTATTTGTGCTGCCGCAATGGGATGCCCCGGCGCAGCTGACCGTTACCGAAACCTGGCGTGGCGACAACGCCGAAAGCATGCGCACCAGCGCGGCTTCGGCCGCGGCAGCTGATATGGCCCGCTTTGTGACTGACCCCATCACGCTGCGCTATCCCAAAGCCAGACTGATCGGCACGCCCACGCTGCAGGACGATATTGCGGGCAATAGCTATACCGTGGTGTCGCATTTCAGCGTGCCCGAGCTGGCGCACGAAGAAGGCAGCGCCTGGCAAGTGCCGTTTGATGCCTCTAACTTCCGCCATACCTTTACTCGTTTGTCGTCGGCGGTGCGCACCATGCCGTTTGTGGTGGGCGCCAATGCACCTGAGCATCTGCGTTATTCGGTACAGGTGACGCTGCCCAAAGAAGTGGCCGGCCAGGTCGATCCGGTGGTGACCACCCTGCATCGCAAACTGTTCAACTACGATGCCACCTACAGCATGCGTGGCAATGTGGCGCGCCAGGTCGAAGATCTGGTGCTGACCAAGGCCAACGGCGAAGCAGCCGATGCCTCCGGCTTTGTCGCTGATTTGCGCGCGCTGTCGCAGCAAAGCAGCGATATCTTCATCGTGGCCAAAAGCGATCTGACCACCACCAATCTGGCCAAGGGCGACCCGATCCAGCAGCAAATCGCCACGCGTTCGCAACGTCTGGTCGACAGCATCAGCAAGGCCATGGCGGTGGGCAAGCTGGGTAGCGATGATCTGGCCGCAGCGTATTGTTTCCGCGCGGCGGCCTATCGCGATCTGGGGCAGGGCAAGGCGGCCGATGCCGATATCGCCATGGCGCAAAAGCTGGGCGGCTCGGCGCCGGTGGCATTGCGCTGCCGCACCGAATACGACTTTAACGAGGGCCGCTTTCAGCAAGCCATCGAAAGCAGCAGCCGCGAAATCAGCCTCGGCGGCACCGCACCGCGTCTGTATTACAGCCGCGCCGTGGCACAGTTCTTTAATGGCAACACCACGGCTGCGCTGGCCGACGTCAACCATGGCTTGCAACTGGTCGATGGCTTGAGTGATCCGTACGACCAGATCTGGGCCGCCTGGCTGCTCAAGCGGCAACATCAGCCGCTGCCCAGCGCATTGAGTGCCCGTGCGGATGCCAGCCAGGACTGGCCGGCGCCTGTGCTGGCCTTGTTTGCCGGCAAGGCCACGCCCGAGCAGGTGCTTAAAGCCGCGCAAAGCAAGGCCGGGCTGGAAGGGCGTATGGCCAGCACCGAAGCCAACTTCTATGTTGGTGAGTTCTATCTGGCCGCAGGCGACAACGCGCGCGCACGCACGCTGTTTGAACAAAGCCGGCAGCAGGGAGTGACCAACTTTTATGAATACGCGATGTCAGGGTTTGAGCTGAAACAGCTGCAGCATTAAGTCCGCGCCGCCGCGCTGCCGCAACTTTGCGCCACCAGCGTACGCAACCAGATGTGGCCTGCATCGCGCGCATGCGTGGCGGGCCACATCTGGCTGACTTCGTATTCGGGCACAGCAAACGGCAGCGCACACACCGCCAGCCCCAGCGCCTGGCGCCACGCCTGCGCCACAAAGCTGGGCACCGTGGTCAGCGCCGCCATCTGCTGAACCAGCAGCGGGCTGGCGCCAAAATGGCGGCTCGACAAGATCACCCGGCGTTGCCGCCCTTGCGCGGCCAGATAATCATCCATGACGCCCTGTAATTCGCCATTAAACGACGTGAGTACATGCGGCCACGCCAGGTAATCATCGAGCGCAATCTGCGCACCGGACAGCGGCACCTGCGCCGGGTGATAGACGCACTGGAAAGTCCATTTGAACAAGGCGCTGGTCTGTAACCAGGCAGGGTGCTGCAAGAACACGCCGATGGCCAGGTCGATCTGGCCGGCATCGAGTAATTGCACTGCATTCTGGCCATCGGCATTGATCACGATGATCTGCACCCCAGGCGCTTGCTGATTGATGCGCTGCATGATGCCGGGCAAGAGCGCGACTTCGAGCGCGTCGCTTAAACCAAGCCGGAACACGCGCTGCGCCTGTGCGGGCTCGAAGTCCGCTGGCTGTTGCAGCGCTTGCTGCACGCTCAGCAATACCGGTTCAATCTGCTGGCCGAGTGCCAGTGCGCGCGGCGTCGGCACCATGCCGTGTGAAGTCCGCACCAGCAAATCGTCATCAAACACTTGCCGCAATCGTCGCAACGCCGCGCTCAGCGCGGGCTGGCCGATAAACAGCCGCGCTGCCGCCCGCGTCACATTGCGTTCTTGCAGCAACACATGCAGCACCAGCAGCAAATTCAGATCAAGCCGGCGGAAATCATTTTCGTTGATGACAGGCATGATTCCAAACGATTGGAGTGATAACAGCTTGCCAACTTATCCTGCTTGCGTGGCTGCGGCAAGTCGCTGCTGGCCGGTGAATCAGGAGCAAGCAAATGCAAACCTTGCAACAACAACGGGTGGTTGTGATGGGCGGGTCATCCGGGATAGGGCTGGCTACGGCAAAACGCATGGCCGCCGCCGGGGCAGAGGTGATCGCAACGGGCCGTAGCCTGGCCAGGCTGCAGGCCGCCTTGCCGGGGCACCTCACCGGCGTGGCGGTCGACGCGACCGATCGCGCGGCGCTGGACGCCTTCTTTGCCACCACCGGCCCAATCGACCATCTGGTCCTCGCCCTTGGCGGTGGCGCGGGCGCGGGTGAGTTTCGCGAGCTTGAGTTGGCGCAATTACGCCATGGTTTCGAGGCCAAATTCTGGCCGCAGCTGAATGCGCTGCAAGCCAGCCTGGCGGTATTGCGCGGTAGCGTAACGCTGATCTCGGCAATCTCGGCCCGGATGGCGATGCCGGGCGTGGCCGGGCTCGCTGCCATCAATGGCGCGCTGGAAGCCATGGTGGGCACGCTGGCGCGCGAATTGTCGCCGCTGCGCGTCAATGCCGTTGCGCCGGGCGTGGTGGATACGCCGTGGTGGGATGACAAACCGGCCGGATTCAAAGCCGCCGTGTTTGACCAGCAGGCGGCGACCTTGCCGGTACGTCGCGTCGGCCAGGCGGACGACATCGCGCATGCCGTGCAATTCTTGAGCGAGAACGGCTTTGTCAGCGGCACGGTGATCGAATGCGACGGCGGGCTACATCTGCTCTAAGTCGTCGCTGCGCGTGGGCCGTGGCGGCAAATGCAGTCGGCGGCGTGGTCATTGACCATGCCGACCGCCTGCATCCATGCATACACCACCACCGGCCCGACAAACTTGAAGCCGCGTTTTTTAAGCGCCTTCGAAATCGTCACCGACAGTTCGGTCTGCGCGGGCACCGGCCCACTGTTCTGCAGCGGCTGGCCCTGCACAAAATCCCAGCACCAAACGCCGAAATCTTCGCCGGCGGCTTGCATCGCCAGCCAGGCCCGCGCGTTGCCGATGGCGGCTTCAATCTTTTGCCGCGAGCGGATGATGCCCGCGTCCTGCAGCAAACGCGCCACGTCGGCCTGGGTAAACGCCGCCACCGTGGCGGGATCGAAACCGGCAAACGCACGGCGAAATGCCTCGCGCTTGTACAAGATGGTGCGCCACGACAATCCGGCCTGAAATCCGTCGAGGATGAGCTTTTCCCATAAGGCGCGGCTGTCGCGCTCGGGCACACCCCATTCTTCATCGTGATAACGCTGCATCAGCGGATCGTTTTGTGCCCAACTACAGCGCGAAAATGCGTTCATGACTAGCTCGTGGATGGCTGGCTGAAAGCGGCAGTCTAGTGCAAACCCGACCACGGCGGGCGTAGCGTAACGGCAGGGGGTCGACTACCGCTGAGGCATACTGCGGCCCCGGCGCGCTTCTGTATTTTGCTTAGGCAAAAGTTGCTTGCAAAGCGACAAATGGTGAGCGCGGACCGAGCGTCCGTTTAAGCCAGAATGCAGGCTTTTGCTTACAGCCGATTTTGTTGCTCAACTACGTAATGAGCGCCGGTTTTTGAACGCAAATAGACTTGCATGCAAGCAAAGGCGTCGATAAGTCTGCCCGGGTCAATCATTTTTCTGACAGAAGCACCCAGGACCACACCTGGGGTGTTTGCTGAATTAAAACAACGATATCGCTTTCGTGTAACTGAAATATTGTACGCAATCAGACACTCGGCAAACGGCTGTCGGCGCTAGCCGTCCGCTCAGTCGGCAGGAGGCGGCTGAGGTGTTTTCGCGGTCAGATCGGGCGATTTATAGTCTGGCCATGTAAGCGAGAAACACCCACTACACAGCGAGGGCCGCCACCATGAAAAAACTCCTGATCGCCATTGTGACTACAGTGTTGGCTACGGTCGCCCAGGCTGATCCGCCGCATCTGAATACCGCGCCGTTTGTGGCGCTGCTCGACCGCATCGGCCAAGTGGGTGTTAACGGTAATCTGTCTGACCCGCATTACGTGGGCGAGGCATTGCAATGCCAGGTCAGCGAGCGCCATATTCCGGCGCAAAAGGTGCGCGGCACCGAATTGCCCGCTATCGATTTTGGCTATCTGTTGACGAATTGCCCCTTGCCGCAGGCGGCCAACCGCTCGTTTCTGTACACCACGCAAGGCGAAGACAACAACCAGCCGGGCAAGGTAACGATCTTGCTGCACCCGTTTGATGACGGCAGCCGCTTGCCGCTGCAAAAGGTGGTGGATCTGGCCACCAGCGAGTTTGGCCAGCCCGAATGCAAAGGCGATGAAGACAGCCCGCAGTATTGTGTGTTCCGCCTGAAAGGCGAACACAACGCCACTTTGTTGATCCTCGGCATGCGTGGCGTATTGATGAATATCGCCTTGCAAAACTGAGGCTTGCCCGGCCTGCGCGGGCGGGCGCGCGCCGGGGCTTTTGAATTTAATTGGCGTAGAACGTTGACGCGGACAGCATAAAAGGGGATAACGGCGGAGCAGGATCTCAAGCGTGAAGTGATCGTTACATTGTCAGTACCCCAGTGGCACCCCTTGTTACCTTATTTTCCTTGATGTTCGTGCGCTTCTTTTTCGAGCGACATGCTCTACTACGTATCAAGGAATCAAAATGGAACAAGGTATCGTCAAGTGGTTCAACGACGCTAAAGGCTTCGGCTTCATCACCCCGGCTGACGGCGGCCCGGATCTGTTCGCTCACTTCTCCGAAGTGAAAGTCGACGGCTTCAAGAGCCTGCAAGAAGGCCAGAAAGTGACCTACTCCAAGGGCATGGGTCCGAAAGGTCCGCAAGCCACCAACATCCAACCGGCCTGATTGCTGCGTTGCTTGTTAAGAAAAAACCCCGCATTGCGGGGTTTTTTTTCGTCTACCGTTTCAGGCCTCTGCCACGCTGACCGGCCGTGCCCGGTGAAAATACGCCTTGAAGGCGCGCTGCAAGGCGTCGCGGCTAAGGTCATCCAGTTGCAGAAACTGGATGCCGGTACGGAACTGGCTCATTACATTGTCGTGCACGGTGTACACCACACGACAAGGAATCTGCACTATCTGCCGCTCGATCCCGTCGGGTCGCGCCGGAATTTCCAGGTAGAGCAGCGCCTCGGTGTGCATCTGCAAATACAGATCCAGATACACCGATGCCCCACTGATGGATAGATCACCGCTACGGCCAAAGGCCTGGCGCCCGTCTGTGGTCAACAAGACCACGCGCCAGCGCACGCTATGGCGGGTGGCCCGCTGCGCTTTATCTGAATACTCGTTCATGGTTCTGGCCTGCCCGGTGCGTCCTTGCGCAACCGCTTGCCGTCGTATGCGGCTGTCATATATCAGCGCATTCTTATATGCGGTGAGCGCGCTCACTACCAGGAGCGCTCCTGGCTTGCCAAACGCCGGACAAAGAAAAGCCCGCCACCAGGGCGGGCCCAACCAAAGCCAAAAGGAGAGAGTAACGCGCCTGCCTGCGCGTTGAAGACATCATGCCTGCGGCAGGCTCTCCTGCCAGCCAGGCCCCCACCTGGGGACCGCTCCTGGTGGGGCCGGGCCGCTGGCGTGGCGCGGATGCCACGCTGCGCATCAGCGCAAGCCAGGGCAGTGGCTGTCTCGCTATATGATGGCTGCGGCTCACACAACCCGGTACGTGCAATGCGGCTCCGCGCAGAAAAGCTGGTACTGATCGCCGACCTGGTCGGCACGCTGGTGTTCGCCATTGAAGGCGCGCTGACCGCCATGCGCGCGCATCTGGATTTGTTGGGCGTGATGCTGATCGCCTTTATCGTCGCCCTGGGGGGCGGCGTCATCCGGGATGTGTTGATCGGCGATACGCCCCCCAGTGCCATCCGCGACTGGCGTTATCCGGCGCTCACCTTCGCCGCTGGCTTCATCAGCTTTGTCTGCAGCAGCGTGGTGTTGGCCTTGCCGCCGCTGTTCTATACCGTGCTTGATGCGGCCGGTCTGGCCTTGTTTGCTGTGGCCGGGGTGGAGAAAGCGCTGTTGCACGGCATACGCCCGTTTATTGCCGTGCTGCTGGGTACTGTTACCGGCACCGGCGGTGGGGTGGTGCGCGATATCTTGTTGGCGCGTGTGCCGCTGGTGCTGTATGCCGATATCTACGCCACCGCGGCGTTTGTGGCAGGCGTGTTGGTGGTCAGTGCCCGGCAACTGGGCCTGCCGCCCACCGTTGCCGCCATGGCCGGCGGTATCGCCTGTTTTGTCTTGCGCATGCTGGCCGTGCAATATGGCTGGCACTTGCCGCGTGCCACCTTGTAACCAGGATACCAGGCCATGAACCCGATCGTCCCGCACTCACAAGACCTGCAGTTTCGCTTTGCTTCGGTGGCTGATGTCAGCGCACTGGCCATGCTCAATTTGCAGTTGCTGCGCGATGAAGGCAACCACGTCAGTCTGAGTCTGCCCGAGCTGCAGGCGCGCATGGTGGGATGGCTGTCCGACAAGGATTATCGGGCCGTGTTATTTGAATACCGCGATCAGCTGGCCGGCTACGCCTTATTTGTGCATGAGCCGGATCAGGTGTTTTTGCGCCAGTTTTATGTGCTGCCGGAATTCCGCCGTGGCGGTATCGGGCGCGGCGCGATGACGTGGCTGTGGGCCAATCCGTGGCGCAAAACGCCGCGCTTGCGGCTGGATGTGCTGGCTGGCAATGCCGCCGCGCTGGGCTTCTGGCGCGCGGTCGGCTTGTCAGACCATTACATCGCCATGCACATGGCTAGCCCGCTGTCGGCCGCTCCATCACCAGCAAGGTAGAGGTGGCGGAGGCATACAGCTTGCCTTCGGCATCGGTGATCTTGCCTTCAGCAAAGGCGGCGCGGCGGCCAATCGAGATGACCTTGCCTTCCGCGCGCAGCAGGCCGGTGTCGGCCGTGATGGGGCGGTGATAGGCCACTTTGAGTTCAAGCGTGGTATACGCCTGGGTGGCGCTCAGGCTGGCGTGCACTGCGCAAGCGCAGGCCGAGTCGAGCAGGGTGGCCGCATAGCCGCCGTGCACCGTGCCGATCGGGTTATAGGCGTGATGGCCAGGCGTGCCGCTGAACACGGCGCGGCCCACTTCTACTTCGACAAAATCAAAATCCAGCGATACGGCAATGCCCGGTTTGCGCCCGGCTGCCACCAGTGCTTTCAGCTGACCAAGACCATCCAGTCCGGCACCGACTTGTTCAGACATATTCATCTGCTGCGCTCCTGTTTGAGTTGTTGGATGGCGATCATAAAACGCTTGCGGGCTGGCGGTGGAATCCAACGGTCGTTTTAAACGCAAGGGGGTGTCTCTTCCCAACCACGGGTAAAGGTCCTGGCGGGCAAATATCTATGCCATCTGGATAATGACGGTCTGATCAAAAGAATTGTTCTGTGGAAATGTCGAGATGAAGCAAGCTGTTTTGAGTTGGCTGGCCGGGGCCAGTATTGCTGCCCTGCTCAGCGCATGCGGGGGTGGCGGCGGTAGTGACGGCAGTTCTGCGGCCACCAACATCCCCAGCCCGACGGCCACGCCGACTTCGACGCCGACGCCAACCCCGACGCCAACTCCGACCCCCACATATTGGGTGCCACAGCAGGGCAGCAGTTGGCAAATCCAGCTTAGCGGCACGCTCAATACCAGTTACGACGCGTCAATGTATGACGTCGATCTGTTCGACACCCCAGCCACCACCATAGCCGCACTCAAGGCGCAAGGGCGCCACGTGGTCTGTTATTTCTCCGCTGGCACCGCCGAAAACTGGCGCAGCGACTACAGCCAGTTTGCCGCCAGTGATATGGGCAATGAGCTGGCGGCATGGCCGGGCGAATACTGGCTGGATACGCGCTCCGCCAATGTGCGCGCCATCATGCAAGCCCGGCTGGCACTGGCGCAAAGCAAGGGTTGTGATGGCGTCGATCCCGATAATGTTGATGGCTACAGCAACACGCCCGGCCTTGCGCTCACAGCCACCACGCAACTGGATTACAACCGCTTTATTGCCGCCCAGGCGCATGCGCTCAATCTGAGCGTCGGCCTTAAAAACGATCTGGATCAGGCCGCCAGCCTGGTCGCCAGTTTCGACTTTGCCGTGAATGAACAGTGCTATTCGCTGAATGAATGCAGCCGCTACAGCACTACCTTCACCAGTGCGGGCAAGGCGGTCTTCAATATCGAATACGACCTTGCTTATCGGCAGAACACCGACGGCGCACGCGATGCGCTGTGTGCTGCCACGCTGGCTGCCCACATCAGCACGCTGGTGCGCAAACAGCGCCTGGCCGATGACTACCGCTACAGCTGCACAGGCTGACGAGGCGCCGGATGCTATGCCATTGGCATCCGCTCGTCTTGCACCGCTTGGCGATTCGTATCTTTAGATATATCTTGCGACCTATATCGTACGATATGTTTCAAAGTGCGAACCATAACGCCTGCCTGTCTGCCGGAGACACTTCATGAGCATGCTCGAAACCGTTAAAACCTGGGTCAAACACGAAAGCCAACATCGGGCTGCCGTGGTACAAGTGCGCACATTGCAAGGCAGCTTGCGCCATATCACGCTTGAAGCCGAAAGCTTTAAAAGCATGAGCGGCTACGCGCCGGGCCGGGCGGTCAGCGTGTATATCGATGGCGCCAACCTGCGCATGGCGCGCAAATATTCGGTCTATCGCTTTGACGTCGAACGGGGCCGTATCGAACTGCTGGTGCATCTGCACGGCCGTGGTCCTGGCAGTGCCTGGGCCAGTTTGCTGGCTCTCGGCGACAACGTCTGGCTACGCGGCTTTTCCGGACGTGTCACGCTCGACGTCACGCGGCATACCCACTGGTTCTTTGGTGATGCCACCACTCTGGCCCCGTTTGCGGCCATCAGCCAGGCGGCACATGGCTTGTGTGAAGGATTTATCGAAGGCGACGCGCGCATCGCTGCCTTGCTGGAGGAACTGCAATTGCCGTTTACCTGGCTGGACCAGACGGCGAGCAAACGCTCTCTGCTGCCTGCGATGGCCCGCATGCTCGACCTGCCGGCACCGGCCGCCATCTATGTGGCCGGCGCCGCGCCCACCGTGCGTGCCGTGCAAGACATCCTGTTATTTGAACGTGGCCTCGACCGAGCCTGCGTGCGGCCTAAACCGTTCTGGGGTTGAGCCAGACAGCCTCAATCAAGACGCATGTGCCGGGTTGAGCAAGGACGTCAGCACATGGTCGGCCCACTGCCCATTAATTTTGAGATAAGCGCGGGCAAAGCCTTCGCGCTCAAAACCCAAGCGGCGCAGCAATTGCGCGCTGCGCAGGTTTTCCGGGCGGTAGTTGGCCATGATGCGATGCAGATCGAGCTCGGCAAACGCGTGCTCAATCACGCTGCCGAGCGCCTCCGCCATCAGACCCTGACCCTGGGCGCTGGCGGCCAGGGCAAAGCCCAGATGGCAGGCCTGAAATACGCCGCGCGCCAGGTTGGTCAGCGCGCATTCGCCGATCAGTACATCGCGCTGTTTGCACACGATCAGCCAATGCAACGCAGCGCCGGAGGCGGTGGCGTCGGCTTGTGCCTGCAGCCGTGCGCGCTGCGCCTCCAGCGTATAAAACGCATCGGCGCGCAGCGGCTCCCACGCTTGCAAATGCGTACGATTGGCGCGCTGCCACGCCAACACGGCCGCCGCATCTTCGGCCGTGGCGGGGCGCAATTCCAGACGGACAGTGCTGAGCGGTGGGGCAGGCATGCGCTTCCTTGATGGTTGGGGGACGGACGATCAGACGGCGCACCGTGGGGTGCTTCGCGTCACTCGGCCGGGTATTTGCGTCCCCACACCGCAAACACGCGATGCGGCGTCAGTAATTGCGGGCCGGGGAAGTTGGTTTGCAGCAGGGCGGCCAGCGCCGCGTCAAACCGCGCCACCGTTTCTGCATCCAGACTGGCCGCCACGCCCGCACTGGCACGGATGCGGCCGCGCCAGGCTTTGGGGCTGTAATACACCGGCAGGTCAAAGGAAAAAGACTGGATACCGCTGAACCCGGCCGTGGCCAGATCAGCAAACCAGCGCGGATGGATGCCGCTACCACCCGCTGCGCTCCAGCCGGGATTGTATTTAAGGATGAGGTCTTCCGTCGCTGCCACTACATTGCCGGGCAAAGGCAGCCAGTCAAAGTGCGCCATCATCAAGGTGCCGCCGCGCCGCAATACCCGCCACGCTTCTTGCGCGGCGGCGGGACGGTCGAACCAGTGCCAGCATTGCCCGGCGCTGACCACGTCCAGCGATGCATCAGCCAGCCCGGTCTGTTCGGCGCGGCCGACGCGGAAATCGACGTGTACGCCTTCTTCCTGCGCCATGCCGACGGCTTGTTCCAGCAAAGCCGTGGCCGGGTCCATGCCGATCACCTGCGCGCCGCGTTGGGCAAACCCGCGCGCCAGGGTGCCGGTGCCCGTTCCAATATCAAGTATCTGTTGTCCGGCCAGCCCCACGCCATGCGCCGCGGCCTGGGTAAAGAATTCGATGGGAAAACCGGCCCGATAGCGGCGGTAGTCTTCTGCGGTATTGCCGAAATTAATGCTGCCCATGCCCACTCCATGTGCTGACTGAAGAGCGCTCACCATACCCGCAAACCGCGCATCCCGTCCGCACCCAGCGCAACAATCGCCAAGTTGGCAGCGTGCATGAAAAACGCCCCGGCCGGGGCAAGCCGGTCGGGGCGCGGGACGAGCTGGATTGCGCTTAGCGTACCAGGTGCGGACAGACCTGGGCCAGATCAATGCCCACCGCCTTGGCCACGCCCAGGCCATACGCCGGATCCGCCTTGTAGCAGTTGGTGATGTGGCGCAACTGGATCTCCTGCGGCACGCCAGCCATGGCGCTACCGGTGTTTTCAAACAGGATTTGCTGCTGGGCTGGCGTCATCAAGCGGAACAAGGCGCCCGGTTGCGAGTAGAAATCGGTGTCCAGACGGTTATTCCAGTGGTCGCCAGCGCCCTCGATGGCCAGCGGCGGCTCGCGAAATTCGGGCTGTTCCGCCCATTCGCCCAGGCTGTTGGGTTCATAGCCTATCAAGCTGCCGTTATTGCCATCTACGCGCACGGCGCCATCACGGTGATAGCTGTGGAAGGGGCAGCGCGGCGCATTCACCGGAATTTGATGGTGGTTAACGCCCAGGCGGTAGCGTTGTGCATCGCCGTAGGCAAACAAACGCGCCTGCAGCATGCGGTCCGGCGAGAAGCCTATCCCTGGCACCACCGCTGCCGGGTTGAAGGCGGATTGTTCGACCTCGGCAAAAAAGTTTTCCGGATTGCGATTCAGCTCAAAAAAGCCGACTTCAATCAGCGGGTAATCCGCGTGCGGCCAGGTTTTGGTCAGATCGAACGGGTTATACGGGGTGGTGGCGGCTTCGGCCTCGGGCATGATCTGCACATACAGCGTCCACTTGGGAAAGTCACCGCGCTCGATGGCTTCGTACAGATCGCGCTGATGGCTTTCGCGATCTTTGCCGATCAGGGCTTCGGCTTCGGCATTGCTCAGATTCTTGATGCCTTGTTGCGTCTTGAAATGAAATTTGCACCAGTAGCGTTGGTTGTCCGCGCTGATAAAGCTGAACGCATGCGAGCCAAAGCCATGCATATGGCGATAGCTGGCCGGAATGCCGCGATCACTCATGATGATGGTGACCTGGTGCAGCGCATCCGGCATCGACGACCAGAAATCCCAGTTGCTGGTGGCGTTGTGCATATTGGTGCGCGGATCGCGTTTGACCACGCGGTTCAGGTCCGGAAACTTGAGCGGATCACGCATAAAGAAAATCGGCGTGTTATTGCCACACATGTCCCAGTTGCCTTCCTCGGTATAAAACTTGAGGGCAAAGCCACGGATATCGCGTTCGGCATCGGCGGCGCCGCGCTCACCGGCCACCGTGGTAAAGCGGGCGAACATTTCAGTCTTTTTGCCGATTTGCGAAAAAATCTTTGCGCGCGTGTAGCGGGTGATGTCGTGGGTGACGGTAAACGTGCCATACGCGCCCGAACCCTTGGCGTGCATGCGGCGTTCCGGAATCACCTCGCGGTTGAAATGCGCCAGTTTTTCCAGCATCCAGACATCTTGCAACAAGGCCGGGCCACGCGGCCCGGCAGTCATGATGTTCTGGTTGTCCACCACCGGCGCGCCGGCGGCGGTAGTGAGTTTTTTCTGTTCAGCCATGATCTGAGTCCCATAAAAGTTGAACCCATAACCGGGGCAGGCGATGTGGAGTCGCTTGCGGTGTCAGGGTTGATAGCTAATTACAATCAAAACGGCTAAATCGATTGCCGCGTTGTATTAAGTCGTAGGCGTGGCCCGCCAACATTGATCCAGATCAAGTTTTACAAGGATCAGCCCGCCCGACCTCCGCCAACGGGTGGGGCGCTATGCCCGCTTTTTAACCGGTGACGTGACTTAGCCTGGTACGGCTGTAGAACAACATAGGCGTGGCTAGACGCGCGGTTTGTCGCCTCGCTGCGGCAAGGCCCGGGCGGCACCGTACAATGCGCCGATTCGTCCCCTCAGCCCCGGCCGCCGCATGCCAGACCGCGTTCAGCAAATTCGTTTCTTCCGCAACCACATCCCCGCATTTGCCTGTAAACCGGGTTGCCATGATTGCTGCGGCCCGGTCACTGCCAGCTCGGTAGAAATGCAGTGGTTGCCGCGCAAAACGGCCGCCGAACACGCGGCGGCGCTGGATCACCTCGATTGCGTCTACCTCGGCGCGGACGGTTGCACGGTGTATGCGGAGCGGCCGCTGATCTGCCGCTTGTTCGGCACGGTGCCCAGCCTGCCGTGTCCGCACGGCCTGGGCCCGGCCACCCCCACCGAACCCGCCGTGGAAGCGGCTTTGCAACTGTTTCAACGGCAAACACGCCAGGTTTTGTTGTAAGAGCTGACGCTGGTCGCCGCGTGGTTTCGCATGGCCGCACTTTGCCTATAACGGGCGATACGCCGATGCGGGCGCAAGCACACGAGGCCGGAGGGTGGGCACAGATCAGGCGCAAACCGTTACGCCGCAACGCGCGCGCATTACCCGACGCGGTCGCTGGGTGTTTCGCGGCCTGTGGCTGGGCACGGCGCTGTTATTGCTGTTGTTTACGCTGGCCTTTGCCGCCTGGGTGCAGTTTTTGCGCGACGAAACGGTGGCACGGCTGGTCGTGCAAGCGCAGACCCGGCTTGAAAGCCTGGCCGAGGCGCGCAATATCTACACGCATTTTCTTGATACCAGCGCGCGCCTGCTGCAGGAACCCGCGCATGTGGCTGACGCGGCCAGCGCGGCGCAATGGGCGGCCACGCTAGACCAGATCGCTCCCGGCCATGCCGGCCTGGTGCGGATAGAGCCCGCCAGCACGCCGCTGTTGTTGCTGCGTAGCGTGGGTGCTCCGGCGTTGGATGCAGCCGAGGCGCGCACCATCGCACGCTTGCATCTGATCAGCCGGGTGTCATTTCCAGGCAATGCGGATGGCTATGTGGCGTGGCTAAGCCCCGACGCAGCCAGCGCCGTGCTGTTTGCCAAGCCCGAAGTGATGCAGCGCCTGGCCAGCCAGCCCTTGGCGGTGGACGCCGTGCTGCAGCATCTGGCGCGCAGCGTGCACGCCGCGCAGCTCGCCCAAGCCGATAGCGAAACCCGCGTGCTGCGGGACGACATCAGCGGCGACAGCGTAATCCGCCGCATCACGCCCTTGCATAACGCCACAGGCGAGCCGGGTGGCGTGCTGATCGGCAACCGGCTGCTCAGCCTGATGCCGCTGCAATTGCGCGCCAGCCTGAATGAGCATGCGGTCGCCGGGCGCCTGATCCTGGCCGCACCCGGCATGCCGGCACCCGCTTTGCTGTTTGATCCCGACGCGACTTTGCATCCGGCCAGTGCGCGTTTACTGGCCCGCGATGGCCCGTTGTTGGCAGCGCCTGGTTATGCGTGGCAGGCCGGCCGGATCTGGGTGGGCGCGCGCACGCTGGCGCCCGCGTGGCAGGGCGTCGCCGCCTTCGATGCGCAGCAAGTCATACGCGCCCAAGCGCTACCGCTGGCGGCCGGCTTGCTGCTGTATTTGAGTGCCGCGGGTTTGATCGTGCTGGCGGCGCGCTGGGTGGGGCGGCGCGTGTTATTGCCCGATTTGCGCGCGCAGCACGCGATCGAAACGGCCCGCCGCGCTGCCGAGGCCGCCAACACCGCCAAATCGTCTTTTCTGGCCAGCATCAGCCACGAAATCCGCACGCCCTTGTTTGGCATGCTCGGCACCCTGGAATTGCTGGAGCGTAGCGCCTTGCAGCCCGAGCAACTGGCGCAGCTGGCGATGGCGCGCACCTCGTCCACCGCGCTGATGCAGATCATTGACGACCTGCTTGATTTTTCCCGGATCGAGGCGGGCGCGATGCCGGTGCAACTGGCGCCGTTTGATCTGAACGCGCTGCTCGACAGCACGCTGGATGGCTATCAAGCGCTGGCGCTGCAGAAAGACCTGGCGTTACGGCGTGACTACCACGCAGATTTGCCCAGCGTGGTGAGCGATGCGGTGCGTTTGCGGCAGATCCTTGCCAATCTGATCGCCAATGCGCTCAAGTTCACGGCACATGGCAGCGTGACGGTCAGCGCGCGCGTGATCCCCTTGCAGGCCGAGCGTGCGCGCTTGCGCCTGGCGGTGCGCGACACCGGCATCGGCATCGACGCCAGCACCGCCGCGCGCTTGTTTCAGCCGTTTCAGCAAGCCGAGGCCAATCCGGCCAGCCGCTTTGCCGGTACCGGGCTGGGCTTGTCGATCAGCCAGCGCCTGGCCCGCTTGCTGGGCGGGCAAATCACCCTGCAATCGGTGCCGGGGCAGGGCAGCAGCTTCAGCTTGCAACTGGAGGTCGCCACCGCCGCGCCAGTCAGCGCCGAAGCCGCGCCCCCCGCCAGCGCCCGCCAGTTTGCCGCGCATGTGCTGGTGGCCGATGACCATCCGGTCAATCAACAAGTATTGCTGCAGCAATTGCAGGCGCTCGGCTGCAGTGCCGAGGCGGTCAGCGATGGGCAACAAGCATTGCAACGACTGCAAGCGGAGGACCATTTCGATCTGTTGCTGACCGATTTCAATATGCCCGTTCTCGACGGCCTGGCGCTGACGCAGCAACTGCGGGCGCAGGGCCAGACCTTGCCGGTCATCGGCATTACCGCCAGCCTGCTGCAGGGCGAAATCGAACGCGGACAACGCAGTGGCATGACGCTGTGTCTGGCCAAGCCGGTGTTATTGCCGACACTGGCGGCTGCGCTGGCGCAATTGCAACTACCCGCCGCCGCGCCCAGCCCGCAGCATCGGGCGCCCACGCCGGTTGATCTGACGCAGCTGCGCGTGCAGACGCTGCAAGCCGATCTGGCCGCGCTCAAGCAAGCGTTGGTGTCGCTGGATCCGGGCAAGGTGAAAGCCCTGGCGCATCGCATTCGTGGCGCTTTTGTGCAAGCGCCGGCCGGTGAAGACATTGCCGACGCCAGTGCGCAACTCGAAGCCAGTGCCACGCGCGCCGTCGACGAACTGGGTGTGCATGGCGCTGCCACCGTGGCCTATGCCGAGCTGTGGCTGGAAGAGCACGCGGCGGCCGCGCCACGTACGAGTTAAGAGTTTTAGGAATGCGCTGATTAACGTCGCCGGGGTCGACTGTAGAGAATGGCGCTCTTTCCCAGACCTTGCGTCGGCTCCGGCGCAAAGAGAACACACCGTGCCCCGTGCGTATTCCCGTCCGACCTTTCCTGTGTTTTCGAGCGCGTGCCTGCTTGCCGCAAGGTGCCACGCATGAACCGCCGTCCCTTGCTCGACAAATGGCCGGTGCTGTCTTTATCGGTGCGCCAGATCCGCGTGCTGGTCATGGCGTTTACGTTACTGGGTGGCTGTATCGGTCTGATCGCGGCGGGCGTGGTCTTGCATTACCAGGTTCGCGCCGCCGTTGAGCATTACGCCGCCGCCTTCGATATCAGCAGCGGCAACGCGGCGTCCCGCCTTGCGGGCAGCCAGGCCATGTTGCAACGTGCCCGCGCCGCCATCGACGACTTGCCACTCCATTCATCCTTACCGCCACGCCCGGCCGCTAACGCCAGCGTGGTTTTTCGCGTTTCGGCGGCGCAAAACGCCGATGGCGCGCCCGATGCGGTGCGACAACTGGCCGACATCATTGCGTTTTCATGGCGTCAGACCGGTGCGGCGGAAGGGCAGGACGGCAATGCCTGGCTGGTGGGCCTGGCCGACGAGCCCTTGTATGTGATTCCGCAAAATCCCTTGATGGGCCGCCTGAAAGTGGCCGAAGCCGACTGGCAGCAACGCTTTGGCAGCAGCATGCGCCAGGCATTGCTGGACCCGGTCTTGCTGGCCCGGCTGGCGGCCTCACCCGATAAACCGGTGCTGCTGACCCCGGCGCACGATGCCTTCAATAACGCGCCCATCCTGCGCATTGCCACGCTGCTGCAGTCGGCCGAACATGCGCCCGTGGTGGTCGGGCTGGACCTGCCTGCCAACCATATCGCTCCCCGCGACCCGCGCTTTGCTGAAGATTTTGATCTGGTTTTGCAGGACGGCACGCGCTGGCTGCCGGTCTACAACAGCTCGCCCGCTTTACACAATCTGTACCAGCGTCTGAGCCAGCAGCAACGCGGTCTGGCCGGGCAAACGCAGTGGCAGTGGGTGCGCGGCCCCGGTCTTGAGCTGAATGTGTTGCTGGTGGCGCCTTTGGGGCAGCCCGATTGGTATGCCGTTGCCCGCATCGGCGCCAGCCGCATCGTGGCCGATGTGCGCAGCGGCGCGCTCACCGTGGCCCTGTTTGCTTTGGCACTGGTGACCGGGCTGGCTGCCTGGTTGGTCTGGATCGATCGGCGCTTGCTGCGCCCCACAGAGCAACAGACCCAACGCATGGAAGAAAGCGAAGCGCTTAACCGCAGCATCTTCCAGACCGCACCGGTTGGCTTGCTGGTGGTAGAGCGTGAGAGTGGTGTCATTGTCGAGATCAACGCGCTGGCGCAGCACTATCTGCATCTCGGCACGGCCTGCGATGACCTGATTGCACTGTGCCGTGAACGCATGCACGCCTTGCCCGCCGCAGCAGTAACTGAATTTGAAACCGTGCTGCCTGACACTGACCACGGCCGCGTGGTTACCGTACGCCTGATTGCCACGCTGGCCGGGGGCAAGCCCGCCAAATTGATTACGTTGCATGACACCACCGCCATCCGCGCCAGCGAAACCCGCATGAAGAGTGCATTGGCCGAAACCGCGCGTGCCAACCGCGCCAAGTCGGAATTTCTGGCCACCATGAGTCATGAAATCCGCACGCCACTCAATGGCATGCTCGGGGGCATCGAGCTACTTGGCCTGACGCCACTGGACCCGCAACAGCGCGACCGGCTAGGCATCATCCAGCGCTCGGCGCAGGCGCTGCTCGGCACCATTAATGACGTGCTCGATTTCAGCAAGATCGAGGCCGGTGAAATGGTCATCCATCCCGCGCGTTACAATCTGCTGGAGTTGCTGGAGGACGTGGCACGCAGCTATGAACCGGCGGCGACGGCCAAGCAGCTGGCCTTGTATCTGGATATTGATCCTGCCCTGCCGCTCGAGATTGAAATTGATGGCGGCCGCGTCCGGCAAATGCTGAACAACCTGCTTAACAACGCAATCAAGTTCACCGCCCGTGGCGCGGTTCGCGTGTCTGCCGCGCAGATGGACCAGACCCTGGTGCTGCGCGTCATCGATAGCGGCCCGGGTATTGCACTGGCCGACCAGTCGCGTCTGTTTGACCCCTTTGTGCAGGCCGATCAGTCGGATACCCGCCGCCACGATGGCACCGGCCTCGGCTTGTCCATTTGCAAACGGCTGGCGGCTTTGCTCGGCGGCAATATCACGCTGACCAGTGAGCCTGGCCTTGGCGCCTGCTTCAGCTTGCATCTGCCGTATCAAGCCGTGATCGGCGCAGCGGCGATGGCCCGACCCGATCTGAACGATATTCGCGTCTATACCCAGATCGCCGATGCTGAACGCCACGCCGAAGTAACGCGCTGGCTGCAAGCGGCGGGCGCGCTGTATGTCGACGACCCGCGCGTGGCGCGGGTGCGGATTATTGATGGCCGGGACGCTGACGACGGCATCCTGCCGCACGCCACCATCGCCTTGCGCCAGGACGGCCCGGTGTTGCTGGATCCGGGCACGCAGCCGGTGCTGTGCTCCAGCCTGGCGCATCTGGAATGGTTAACGCTGGTACAGCAACTGGCGCAGGCACCGGGCGCCACCAGCACCGCATCAGCGCTTGCCCCGGTTACAGCGAGCAGCAGCCCGCTCAATGGAAGGGTGTTGCTGGTGGAGGACCATCTGATCAACCAGACCATCATGCGGCAGCAATTGCAGGCGCTGGGTGTGGAGGTGGATGTGGTCGCCGATGGCGCGGCCGCGCTGGCGCAGATCGGGCGCGCGGATTATCAATGGGTGATCACCGATATCCAGATGCCGACCATGGATGGTTATGAAATGGCGCGACGCTTGCGTGCGCAAGGCGTGCAGCTGCCCTTGATCGCGATCAGCGCTTGCGTGCTGCAAGATGAACGCCAGCGCTGCATCGAGGCAGGCATCGACGTCTATCTGAGCAAGCCGGTTAACAGCAGCCAGTTGGCCGATGCACTCCAGCTGTTTGATCCGCGCCTGCGGCACCCGCTGCCGTCCGCCACACCCGGCATTGAGGTGGCAACGGGCGGCGCGCTGGAGCCCGCCCCGCTGGATACGCTGCATCTGGACAACATCACGCGCGGCGCGCTACTGAATGATCTGCAACAGCTCCGCCAGGCCTACCAGGCCGCCGATACCGGGCTTTGGCGTAGCAAATTGCACTCGCTGGCGGGCGCGCTGGCGGTGCTGGGTTATCCGGTAGAAAGCAGTCATTGCCGGGATATGGAAACACGCGCAGTCAGCTGCTTTGCGGATTTCGAACCCGATTGGGACGAGCTGCAAGACATGCTGGCCGACATCACCGGCATCGCGCGCGCCGAGGTGGCCACGGCGTAGCGCCGGCCGCCGCCCCGGTGGGCCAGCGCTAAACGCCAGGCACGTTCAATGATGGGAGTGGGCGCGCGCAGCCGCATTGCGTTTGCGCGTTTCCGCACCTTTACGTGCCGAAGCTGAACGCTCTGCCGCGCTGCGATGCGCTGATGCGGCGCCGCCAAGGCGGCCGCCTTTGTGTTCCGGTTCGTGGTTCTCGACTTTGCCCACGCCCGAGCCCGACTTTTTGCCGCCGCCGCTGGTCTTGTTCACCGTGGCCCAGGCCCGCCGTTCTGCTTCAGCATCCGACAGGCCACGCTGCTCGTAGCCTTCTTCGATATGTTCAGCTTGCCGTTTCTGCTTGTCGGTATAAGCCGATTTGTCTCCGCGTGGCATGGTCATGCTCCTGTCGATGAATACGACTGCAGCATGCAATGCAGGCAGCGCCATTGCAGTCAGTCCAGCGCGGCGCCTTGTGTAGGCGCCTGCTGGAATGACTGGCACGGCTGCTTCAGGGATGGACCATAGGCGCTGAGGCGTAGCGGTTTTTGCCCGCGCGCTTGGCGGTATACAAGGCTTCGTCCGCCATATTCACGCACATGCGCGCGTCCTGGCCGCAGGACTGAAAACTGGCGATACCTATGCTGGTCGACAGCGTCAGCGCCTGGTCATAGGCAATCAGCGGCTCGCGCATTGCATCGATAATCTTGCGGGCCACCGTTTCGGCGTCGGCCATGCCCTGGCTGAGAAATTCCAGCACCACCACAAATTCATCCCCACCCAGCCGCGCCGGAATATCGGACTGCCGTATGCATTGAGTCAGCCGTGCGGCAAAGGCGATCAATACGGCATCGCCCACATCGTGGCCGTAGCTGTCGTTGATGCCCTTGAAGCCATCCAGATCCAGATACAGCAAGGCGCATTCCTTGCCCACCCGTTTGGCGCGTTCGGTGGCGCGATGCCAGTGCTGCTCAAAGCCGCGTCGATTAGACAAACCGGTCAGCGCATCCTCCATGGCCTGGCGGGACAAAGAATTTTCCAGTTCTTTACGCGCGGTAATGTCCTGCACCATCACGTAATAGCCGCCCACCTTGCCATCCGCATTCGGGCGCGGCACGGCGTCGTAATGCTCCCAGTGCTCGCCGTCTTCCTGCAGGGTTTGTACCTCAAGCGTGGCGTAGGGATTGTCACGCAGCCGGGCCAGGTATTGCTGCAACTGCGGGCTGTGCTGCAACGGCGGCGCTTCGCCAAACTTCAGCCCGATCAGCGAACCCGGCTCAACGCCATACCAGCGATGCCAGGTGGCGTTGGCAAACCGATAGACGCCGTCAGTGTCGATTTCGGCAACCAGCACCGGCAGGCTGTCGGTAATGGTGCGTAGTTCTTGCTGGCTACGGCGCACGGCCGCCTCGGCTTCCTGGCGGGCCGAGACATCGCGCAAAAACGCGTTAAAACGCACCTGGCCATCGACCGCCACATGCGAAATGGTCATTTCCACCGGAATATCCACGCCGTCGCGGCGGCGTGCTGGCAATTGCAGCACGCGATCGAGCACCACGGCCTGACCGGTATGCAAAAAATTGACCAGGCCGCGACTGTGCCGTTGTCGGTAGGCGGGCGGAATCAGGGTTTCTTCGATTAACTGGCCCAGCACTTCAGCGCGCGACCAGCCAAAAATCTGTTCCGCTTTGCGGTTCCATTCAATGATCAGGCCGTGGTGATCGATGCTGATAAAGGCATCGGCCGCGGTCTCCAGCACACTGCGATGCAGCGCTTCGCTGCGGCGCAATTGCGCTTGCGCCTCAAGCTGCTGGTTCACTGCAATCGATAGACTCTGATTGGCCTGCTGCAACGCAGCGGTGCGTTCGCCCACGCGTTGCTCCAGCGTATCGCGCAGATTTTTCAGCGCCGATTCCGAGGCTTTGCGGCGCTGGATGTCCTCGATCACCGAGATGTAATGCTGCGGCGTGCCATCGGCGCCGCGGCGCAAAGACACGGTGAGCTTGGCCCAGACCACCTGGCCGTCTTTGCGCACATAGCGCTTTTCCAGCGTGTAGTGGTCGATGTCGCCGGCCAGCAAATCCTGCAAGGTTTGCAGATCGATGCGCAGATCGTCGGCGTAGGTAATGTCCTGGAAGGTCAGCGCCATCAGTTCTTCGCTGCTATAGCCCAGAAAATCACACAGCGGCTGATTGACGCGCATCCACGTGCCATCCAGCGCCACCCAGGCCAGGCCGGTGGCGGCTTGCTCAAAGGTCACATCCAGATCGTCACGGCTTTCCAGCACCTGCTGCAGGCCTTTGGCGTGCGATTCCATCGCCACCCGTGCAGTTTCGCGGTGGGCAAATTCGCGTTCGACCAGGCCGCCCAGGTCGCGCAGCATGGCCGCCTCGGATGACGTCATATGGCGCGGGCGCGGATCAAACACGCACAAGGTGCCCAGCCGGATGCCTTCCAGCGAGCGGATGGGGTAACCGGCATAAAAGCGGATATAGGGCGGCTGCGTGACCAGTGGATTATCAAAAAAGCGCGGGTCTTGTTGCGCATCGCCAATCACGAACAGCTCGTCGCTGAGGATGGCATGACCGCAGAACGAGATATCGCGTGGCGTCTCGCTCACTTCCAGCCCGACTCTGGATTTGAACCATTGCCGGTTGGTATCGATCAGCGACACCAATGCGGTTTGCACATTCATGGCTTGCCGTGCAACACGCGTGATGCGATCGAATTCTTCTTCGGGCGCGGAGTCGAGGATGCGCATGCTGTTGAGCAGCAGCAGGCGGCTCGCTTCGTCAAAGGGGATGTCCGGTGCGATCAACGACCTTTCCTTCGAGGCGTAGGAACAGGATGTAAGCATAAACGAGACGCAAGCCACGCGGGGCTGCTATGGCGTTTGCATAGCGGGATGTGTGGCTGAACGGCGTCAGGGCAGGGGCAGAATGTGATCTGTTTCGCTCTGTTTTGGCTGCGACTACATACTGAAAGCGCTTTCTGCAAGTCGCCGATTGCTGCGCTGCAGTAGGGCAGAAACGCATTATTAAACGCTAACATACTGATTCTACAAGGCCTGCGGCGTGAGTTACGCTGGTGCGTGGCGCGCCGCCAACGCACCGAAACATGACGTTCGTCGGCTGTACACGTGTAGTCAAATTGCCGCGCCTACGCGGCAAACCCGCATGGCGTCACGTTTTGTATCTGTTTATGGCTGTCAGGTAGGGTAAAGCATTTACTTGTTTCCAATGGAACCTCCCATAACCATGAAAGCGATTTCATGGCAGTACCGTAGTACCCGAAAAACCGGAGGAGACAAAAAATGCAAAGTAATACGCAGTACAAACAAGGCCGCCAGCGTGTGCTGGCGCTGGCATTGGCCGCAGTGACCGCCATGCCGGCACCCCTGGTGGCGGTCGGCCTGATGGCTATTACCCCCAGCGCACAAGCAGCTGCCACCACCGGCTACACGCAGCAGTCGGGCGGTAGCGTGCAGTTTTATGTAAACGGCGCGGCATGGGCCGACATCCACTACACGATTAATGGTGGCGCGCAGTTGAACGTGCGCATGACCAATAGCGGCACTAACAACACCTATACCGTGACCGGTATCCCCGCCAATGCCACGGTCAAGTTCTCGTATACCGTGGGTTCGAGCGATGGCTCCGCGGTCGACACGGCGTGGACCACCTTCACCTATACCGGCACGGCCAGCCCGACGCCCGCACCCACGCCTGCCCCCACGCCAGTCCCGACCCCGGCGCCGACGCCGGTACCCACACCTGCACCCACTCCTGCGCCCACCCCGGCCAGCAGTTACGGCGCAACCGCACTGGCTGGCGGCGTGGTGGCCTTCTACGCCAATGGTGGCGCGTGGGCTGATGTGCATTACACGATCAATAATGGTGGCCAGATCAACGTGCGCATGACGGCCAACAATGGCAATAACAGCTACCAGATCACCGGTGTGCCAGCAGGTGCCGTCATCAAGTATTCGTTCACCATCGGCCAGTCGAATGGCTCGGCCGCGGATACGCCACAACAGACGCTGACCTACGCGGGCTCGACCCCTACCCCGGCGCCGACGCCAGCCCCGACGCCAGCGCCCACCCCGGCACCGACGCCGGTCCCGACCCCGGCACCCACCCCGGCACCGACGCCGGTCCCCACACCCGCGCCCACACCGGCACCGACGCCCGCGCCAACGCCCACTTCGGATAACCCCGACTTTGGCGCCAATGTGCAGGTGTTTGATACCAACACGCCGATCGCCACCATCCAGGCCGCCTTCAATGCTGCCTTTGATGCGCAGAATCAAAGCCCGACCGCGCAGTTTGGCGCACAGCGTTATGCCTTCCTGTTCAAGCCGGGTACCTACACCGGTGTCTACGCCAATCTTGGCTTCTATACGTCGGTCGTCGGCCTCGGCCAGAACCCGGATGACGTCACCATTGGCGGCAATATCAATGTCGATGCGGGCTGGAACTACGGCGATACCTCCAACGCCACACAGAACTTCTGGCGTTCGGCCGAAAACCTGTCGATCCTGCCTGATGGCGGCACCGATCGTTGGGCCGTATCGCAGGCCGCGCCAATGCGGCGTATCCACGTCAAAGGCAATCTGACGCTGGGTCCGTCCAACCAGGGCGATGGTCAGGGCTATGCCAGCGGCGGTTATATCGCCGATAGCAAGGTGGATGGCCAGATCACTTCGGGCTCGCAACAGCAGTGGTACACGCGTGATTCCAATATCGCCGGTTGGCAAAACGGCGTGTGGAATATGGTGTTCTCCGGCGTAGTCGGCGCACCGGCGCAGTCCTTCCCGGCCACCTGGGGTGCCGCCGCACCGTACACCACGCTGGCCACCACGCCGGTCTCGCGTGACAAGCCGTATCTGTACGTTGATAGCGCAGGCAAGTACCGCGTGTTTGTGCCGTCGTTGCGCACCAATGCCTCCGGCGCCAGCTGGGCCAGCGGTCCGACCGCGGGTACCTCGCTGCCGATGAGCCAGTTCTATGTGGTCAAGCCGGGCGCCAGCGCTGCCACCATCAATGCCGCGCTGGCCAGTGGTCTGCACCTGTTCTTTACGCCAGGTACCTACCATCTAAGCCAGTCGCTGCATATCACCAACGCCAACACCGTCGTGCTGGGGATCGGCTTCCCGACCCTGGTGCCGGATAACGGCGTAACCGCGGTGACGGTGGATGATGTGGATGGCGTACGTCTGGCCGGCTTGTTGTTTGATGCGGGCACCACCAACAGCGCTTCCTTGCTGCAAGTGGGCCCGGCTGGCGCCAGCGCTTCGCATGCCAGCAACCCGACCACCATCCAGGATGTGTATTTCCGCATCGGTGGCGCGGTGGCGGGCAAAGCCACCAACAGCCTGACGGTGAACAGCAGCAATGTGATCATCGATCACATCTGGGCATGGCGCGCTGACCACGGCCAGTCGGCTACCGGCTGGAACATCAATACGGCTGACACCGGCGTGATTGTGAACGGCGCCAATGTGCTGGCCACCGGCCTGTTTGTGGAGCATTACGAGAAATACAACGTGCTGTGGAATGGTCAGGGCGGCAAGACCATCTTCTTCCAGAACGAGCTGCCGTATGACGTGCCGGATCAGGCGTCGTGGATCAGCCCGGCTGGCAATGGTTATGCCGCGTACAAGGTGGCCGATAACGTCACCACGCACGAAGGCTGGGGCATGGGTAGCTATTGCTACTTTAACGTCAACCCGGCGGTGAATGCGTTGCACGGCTTTGAGGTGCCGAATGTGGCCGGCGTCAAATTGCACGATGTGTTTACAGTGTCGCTGGGCGGGGTAGGGACGATCACGCATGTGGTCAATAACACCGGCACCACCGCGCAAGGCACTTCGACCATCCCGCAAAACGTGGTCACTTATCCGTAAACAGTGGGTTTGCACCCCGGCGCCCGGTGCGCCGGTGGTAGACTCCTTGGCCCGCATCACTGATGCGGGCTTTTTTTATGCCCGAATGCTCACTACGGTAAGACCATGCGCCCGCTGACCACCGACCGCCTGACCCTGGAACCGCAACTGGCCAGCCACGCCGAAGAGATGTTTCCGGTGATGTGTGACCCCGCCATTTACGAGTTCGAAAACGCGCCGCCCAAATCGGTGGAGAGTTTGCGCGCGCTCTACAAACGGCTGGAGTCACGCCAGTCGCCCAATGGCTTTGAGCAATGGCTGAACTGGATTTTGCGCTTGCAGGATGGCACCGCCATCGGCTACGTCCAGGCCACGCTGGACGCGCCGGGCCGCGCCACCATCGCCTATGAACTCGGCAGTAACTGGTGGGGCAAGGGTTACGCCAGTGAAGGCGTGCGCGCGATGCTGGATGAACTGCTCAGCCAGTACGGCGTGTTCGATTTCTATGCGACCTACAAGGCGCGCAATCATCGCTCGGCCAAATTGCTGCGCCGACTGGAATTCCAGACCTGTCGGCCCGGGCCGGAAACCCCGCACGTCTTAAGCGATGAAGTGTTGATGTACAAAGGCTTATAAGCGCGGCGGCCCGCTTCACAGGCAATCGAGGCCTTTGAGCGTCGCGCGCACGGCCTCGTCCAGCGGCGTATGCGGCTCGCTGCCCAATTGCGCCAGCAACTGGCGGTTATCCATCTGCACCGACTGTTGCCACAGATAACGCATCTCGCGTAATTCGCGGAATACCGTCACCAGCGGCGATGCCAAGGTCACCAGCCACCACGGAAAGCGCTTGATGGCAGGCGTCTGGTCGCTTTGTTGTTGCACCACGCGCTGGATGGCGGTCGCCATTTGCGTGCCATCAGCATCCCAATGTCCGCCAAAGTGGTAGTTGGCAAACGGCGGCAAGTTGTCCTGGGCCAGCAAGCGCAGCACCGTTTGCGCGGCATCGGGCACATAGGCCCATTGATGGCCCGCGCCGGGGCGGGCCGGGTTGGCGATCGAAGTCACCGCTTTGCCGGGCTTGACCAGGCCTTGCGCAAACCAGCTATTGCCCACTTGCGGACCAAAGAAATCGCCAAAGCGCACAATCAGCACCGGCGTGCCCGCGCTGGCGGCCAGGCGCAAGCGGCTTTCCATTTCGGCGCGGATTTTGCCTTTGCGTGTTTGCGGGTTTTGCGGCGCGCCTTCCAGGATATGGGCCCACTGGTCCGGACCAAAGTTATAAACCGTGCCGGGCAAGACCACCCGCGCCCGGCTGACCGCGGCGGCGGCCAGCGTGTTGTCCAGCATCGGCAACACCAGTTCGGACCAGCGCTGATAACCGGGCGGGTTAACCGCATGCACGATCACCTCCGCGCCCTCTGCCGCGCGCAGTACATCGGCGCGTTGCATGGCATCGCCGGTCATCCACTCGATGCCGCTCTGATCCGGCCCGCCGGCTTTGCGACGCAGGCCGCGTACGCGCCAACCTGCGGCGACCAACTGCCTTGCGATTTCGCCGCCGATGCCGCCGGTGGCACCCAATACCAATGCTGTTCTGGCCATGACTTGTTGTCCTTGTGGGGGATGAGATGTCGTCAGTCTGGCCGCTGCGTGGCTAAAAGAAAATTGACGAAAAGCGGATAGCCGATATACAAATTTGTATGACCGTAGCCACCTTACCCATCCAGCCCGACTGGACCCTGTACCGCACGTTTCTGGCGGTTTTGCGCGAAGGCTCGTTGTCGGGCGCGGCGCGGCAACTGGCGTTAACGCAGCCGACTGTGGGCCGCCATATCGAGGCGCTGGAAGCGGCGTTGCAGATTGCGCTGTTCAGCCGCTCGCCCTCAGGTCTGGTGCCGACCGATGCGGCGCTGGCCTTGCGGCAATATGCCGAAGAGCTGGACGCCACCACCGCCGCCCTCAGCCGCGCGGCCACCCGCCTGGGCGACGGGGTACGCGGCACGGTGCGCATCAGCGTTAGCGAAATGATCGGCGTTGAAGTGTTGCCACCGCTGCTGGCGCAATTGCGCGCGCAGTGGCCCGAGCTGGTGCTGGAGATCATGCTCAACAATCGGCTGGAAGATTTGCTAAGGCGTGATGCCGATATCGCCGTGCGCGGGGTGCGGCCGCAGCAGGACGCGCTGGTGGCGCAGTTTGTCGGCACCATTAATATCGGCTTGCACGCCACGCCGGACTATCTGGCCCGCCACGGCGCGCCGCAGCGTTGGGATGAACTAGGCAGCCATAGTCTGATCGGCTTTGATAGCGAGACGCCGTTTATTCGTGAGGTGCAAAGCCGCATCGGCGGCCTGCGCCGCGAGCGCATGGCGTTGCGTGCGGACAGCGATGTGATGCAGCTGGCGGCCACGCGCGCGGGTTTCGGCGTGGGCGTGTGCCAGGTGGGGCTGGCGCGACGGTACGGCCTGGTGCGGGTGATGGCGGATGAATTCAACTGGCCAATGGACACCTGGCTGGCCATGCACGGCGACCTGCGCAACCACCGCGCCTGCCGCGTCGTATTCGATGCCCTGGTCACTGGCCTGCGCGAATATGCTAATGCCGCATAGGGTGGGTCATGACCCACCGCTCAAAGCCGATTGCCAAGTACCCATACCTTGGCATGCCACA
>NZ_BAAIHC010000028.1:0-50175 GCF_054652575.1 Silvimonas sp. JCM 19000
AGCCCGATGCCGCAGCGCTGAGCTTGGCACTCCACTTTGTAGGGTGGGTCTAGACCCACCACTCAAAGCCCGATGCCACAGCGCTGAGCTTGGCGCGCCACTTTGTAGGGTGGGTCTAGACCCACCACTCAAAGCCCGATGCCACAGCGCTCAGCTTGGCACGCCACTTTGAAGGGTGGGTCTAGACCCACCCTATGCCACGCGCGCGGAGTGTGGTTTTCTGCGTGCTTTAAAGCTCACCGTCTGCCGGCAGCCAACTGACAAAGCGGCTGATAAAGCGCCGGCTGAAGCCCGCATCCGGATCGTTGCTCCAGGTCCTGGTTTGGCCTTTATCATCCGTCGCAGTCCAGATCAGCGCGCTCTTGGCGCTGATGTTGCCGTCGGCATCGGGTTTCAAGGTGACGTGATAGCTGTACTGCGGTTCGGTGGCCTTGTCATACAGCGCCGCCACTTGCCCGGCCAGTTGCGGGCTGTTGATCAGCACGGCTTGTTCGGTATTCAGATTCACCGAGCGCGGGTCCAGATTGAAGGAACCGATCATCAAATACTTGCGATCGACCACATAAGCCTTGGTATGCAGGCTGGCGCGTGACGAGCCTTTGCTGAAACCGGCACCAGCGGGTTCGCCACCCACCGGTTTGAACTCATGGATCTCCACGCCGCTGGCCAGCAAGGCGTTGCGGTAGTGGCGATAGCCCGCGTGCACCGCCGCCACATCGGTGGAGGCCAGAGAATTAGTCAGCACTTTGACTTTGACGCCTTGCTGCGACATCTGGTTGAGCTTGGCCGTGCCGCCATCCTGCGGCACAAAATAGGCCGAGATAATGATGAATTCTTTATGCGCCCGGTCCAGCATCGTCGCCAGGCCTTTACCCGGTTTGCTCGGTGTGTCGGGCTCATCCGGGTCGACTTTGCTTGGGTTATCTACCGCCAGCCACGCATGAGCCCAGATCAGCTGCTGGCTGGCGCGCGCCAACAGGGCATTTGAACTGGCGGCATCGGGGATGGGCAGCGCGCCTTTTTCTTCGGCCTTGTCTTGCTGTGGGTCTTCGGCGGCGTAAGTCGCTTGCGGATTGCTTTTCCATGCTTTGAGCACTTCAGGCGTAGGCGGGCGACTGCTGAGTGCGGCGACGGGGTAAGACTCTTTGCTGTTCCAGTAATGGTCAAAACTGCGCGAGGCGTGATCCGGTAATTCACCGGCAATCAGAATATCCAGATCGCGGAAATTGACGTCGGTGTTAACGCCAAAATACTGATCCGCCAGGTTGCGCCCGCCCAGGATGGCGAAGGCGTTATCGGCGATCAGCGATTTGTTATGCATGCGCCGTTCCAGATGATCGTAGTCGCTGAGCATGGCCGAAGCCCGTGCCAGCATCGAGCGCCCGCCGGTGGTCACCGGATTGAACACGCGCGCCTCAAAGTTCGGCTCGGTTGCAGCCAGGGCCACGACGTTGTCCGGATTCTTGATATTCATATCGTCCAACAGCAAACGCACTCGCACGCCGCGCCGGGCTGCTGCCACCAGTGCATCAAGAATCGCATGGCCGGTGCGGTCTTCCATTGCTGCGTAATACTGCAGATCCAGCGATTTCTGCGCCTGCTGGATCAGCGCCATACGCGCCTCGAACGCCTCTTTGCCTGACACCAGCAAATAGAAACCCGACTGGCCCGGATGCGCTGTTACTTGCGGCGCCACGCTTTGCGCCAGCGCGCTGGCAGCGGGCGTCGGCAGATAGGTGCTGGGCGGACGGGGGTATTGCGTAATGTCGGCGCGGGTGGCGCAGGCACTCAGCAGCACGCTGGTGAGCAGAATCACAACAGATGATTGCGCTGAAACGGAAATGCGGCGGCGAGGGGGCATAAGAATTCCGCTTTAAAAATATAGTTTTTGATGGCGAGAGTAGGGGCTCTGGCGGCTTCCATGACGCTATCGCGCAAGCTGCTCAAGGTCTGTCGGCGCGCCTGGCTGCGCGTTGTAAGACCCCTTCCGATAAAGGGTCTTGCCCGAGGCAGGAAGCTTTGGTTACATGACAAGGCCCCAGCCGATTCTTACCGGTAGCACTCCTGGTGTCAGGAATCAGACTCGGCTCGCATAATCCAGCACAGATGCACATTTCATTTTATTCAGCACCCCCGCCGCTGGAGTCACTTTAGTGAAGAAGCCCGTTGTTCGCCTTGCCTCGCTCGCCTTGTTCAGCGCCCTGTCGGCCCATAGTTTTGCCGAGGGCCAGGGCCATGTGCGTGTGGTTTGGGAAAAGCACGAAGTGGTCATTAATGCCGACCACACTTACACCGATACGGTCGACCTTAAATTTCAGGCTGTCGATCAAGGCGGTGCCTCGTCGTTGGGGCAGCAATACCTGAGCTACCAGCGCGGCCGCCAGGCGCTCGATATTCTGGCTGCCGAAACCGTGCATGCCGACGGCAGCGTGGTCGCTGTGCCAGAACAAGGTTTCAAGACGCAGGACGGCATGCTCGGTGGCGTATCGATGCCCGAGAACCAACTGATCCAGATTACTTTTCCGCGCGTCAGCCCCGGCGACGCGGTGCATTACCGCTATCGCTTCACCCGCAAAGAAACTGATCTGCCCAATGGCATGAGCATGCAACTGGGCTTTGACGACGCCGTGGTCCATGACGCCGTCAGCGTGCAGATTGATTACCCGGCCGAAATGGCGCTGCAGACCGATGTGGTGGCGATGCAGCCGCATACCGAATCGGCTGAGCCTGGCCGCAAGCGCGTCAGCTACACCTATGCCAACAAGAACACTGTGACCCGCGAAGGCGGCGAGGTGGATGGTTGGCAACAAACCCCGCACGTTTACCTGACGACCTTTGCGGACTGGAAAGCCGTCGCCGACGCCTATCAATCGCGCGCCGCCGCCAAAGCCGTGGTCACGCCCGAAGTGCAGAAACTGGCCGATGAAGTCACCAGCGGTATCAGCGGGCAGCGTCAACAAGCCAGCGCGCTATATGACTGGGTGCGCCGCAATATTCGCTATATCGCCGTGTATGTGGGCGCCGGTGGCATGGTGCCGCATGACACCGCCACCATCCTGGCCAACCATTACGGCGATTGCAAAGACCACGCCACCTTGCTGGAAGCGCTGTTGCGCGCCAAGGGCATCGAGTCGTCGCAAGTGCTGATCACGGCCGACACGCGCACCTACAAGTTGCCGTCGGTGCCGGTGGCGGGCTGGTTTAATCACGACATCAACTATGTGCCGTCGCTGGGCATGTTCCTGGATTCGACGGCCGATCTGGCGCCGTTTGGCGTGTTGCCGGAGACTGATTTGTCCAAGCCGGTGTTGATTACGCGCGATTTTAACGGCGTGCGTAATACCCCGGTCGGCTCGCCGCTGCGTGATCGCGTGGTGCGCCGGACCAGCATCAAGATTGCCGAAGACGGCTCGGCGACCCGTGCCACTGATATCGTCGGCTTTGGCATTGCCGGCATGACCAACCGGCAGTTTCTCGACAGCATCGGCGCCGACAAGATGCACGAATGGGCCAGCCGCAATCTGGCAGAGAGCGGCATGGAAGGCGATGCCAGCCTGGAATTGTTGCCGCAAACCCATGCGGACGAGAGCGGCTACCGCCTGACCCAACATATCGCCAACTACGTGGATCAGCCCGAAGCGGGCACGCTGGGTTTTGTCAGCGCGCGAGAAGGCCCGATTTCGCTGGGCAATATCCTGACGCGCTTTCAGTTGCCGCAGCGCACGCGCGACTTTGCCTGCTCCGGTTTTGGCGTGGATGACGAAGTGCAGATTGAATTGCCGGCCTCGATGCACGTGGTGTATTTGCCGCGTGATGTTGAAATCCAGCGTGATGCGGTGTCGATGAGCGCGCGTTATACCCAGAGCGGCAACACCGTCAAACTGGTGCGCCACTTTGCCCTCGATACCCAGGGCGCCTCGTGCTCGCCGGCCCAGTTTGCGGCGCTTAAGCCGGTGATGAAAGATGTGGAACGTGCCACCCACGGCCGCCTGGTGTATGTCAGCGGTGATGCCGCCGCAGCCGCCGCCATGCGCAGTGGCAAGGCAGCCGTTGCTACGCGCTGAAGTGGCGCGCTGTTCTGCATCCCCACGCGGGCGGACCTGGTTCCGCCCGTTTTTGTTACAGCCGTATTTATCGCGCGACAACGTCGCGGCAGCAAACGTATCGGCAGCGGCTTTGGGCTACGATAGAGCGAATTACTGTTCGGGACGCTCACGTGCATAGCATTCGGTCTCGTCTCAACCTGCTGGTGTTGGCCATCGTCACCACCGTGCTGAGTATTTCTGGCGTCGTGTCGTGGTTTCAGAGCCGCGATAACGCCGATCAGCAATTTGGCCTGATGGCGCAGTCGCTGCAAAGCCGGCTGCAAACCGTGCTGCCTGGCATCTTGTGGAATTTTGATGAAGCGCAATTGCAGCGCGTGCTGGATGCCGAAATGCAATCCACCGATCTGGCCTATGTGGGCGTCCAGACCGCCGAGGGCCTGCAAGCGGTACGCCGCCGCGATGGCAGCATGGTGGTTACCCACGGGCTGCCTGATGACAGCGACGGCATCACGCGCGACTTCAAACTCAACTATCACAGCAACGACGGCGATCATCCCATCGGCAATGTGCACGTAGTGCTGAGCCGACAACGCATTACCGAACGGCTGGACCGGCTGATCGTGACCAAGGTCATCGAAATTCTGGTGCTTGATACCATCATGGTGCTGGCGCTGATGACCAGTTACAGCCGCGTGTTGCTGCGACCCTTGTCGGCCCTGCGCAATGCGCTGGACCGCGCTGCCGATACCCCGACCTTCTCGCTCAATGATCTGCGCTTGCCCGGGCGGCGTGATGATGAAGTAGGCCAGGTGGCGGATGGGGTCGAGCGGATCGCGCGCCGTTTGCTGACCGAACTGGAAGAGCGCAAAGCGGCCGAAATTGCCATCCGCCAGGCCAAAGAGCGCACCGACGAAGCCTATCGCGTGCTCAAAGACACCCAGGCCAGCCTGGTGCAGGCCGAGAAAATGGCGTCGCTGGGCGGCCTGGTGGCGGGGGTAGCGCATGAAATCAATACGCCGGTGGGGGTGATTCTGACCAGCGCCTCGGTGCTGGCCGAAGAGACGCTGGCCTTTAATGCCAATGTAGACAGCGGTGGCGTGCGCAAATCTGACTTGCTGCGTTATACCGAGACGGCGGGACAATCAGCGCAACTGATTTTGTCCAACGCCAGCCGCGCGGCTGAACTGATCCACAGCTTTAAACAAGTGGCGGTGGACCAGACCTCGGAAGCCCGCCGGGCCTTTGGCCTGTGTGAATACCTGCACGAAGTCATCACCAGCCTCAGCCCCAAACTCAAACGCACCGCCATTGAAGTCAAACTGGAATGTCCCACGCATATCCGCATGGACGGTTATCCGGGGGCGTTGTCGCAGGTGTTTACCAACTTTGTCACCAACGCCTTGACCCACGCGTTTGATGAAGGCGCGGAAGGCCTGATCAGCATCGACGTCCATACCGATGGCCCGGACCATGCCTTGCTGCGCTTTAGCGATAACGGCAAGGGGATTGCGCCGGAACATCTGGGGCGTATCTTTGACCCGTTCTACACCACGCGGCGTGGCAGTGGCGGCAGCGGGCTGGGGCTGAATGTGGTGTACAACCTGGTCACGCAAACGCTGGGTGGTGTGATCGATGTGCAAAGCACGCTGGGGCAGGGCACCACATTTACACTGCGCTTGCCCCTCACCGTGGCATAAGCGCAAACAAGAATGAGCCATACGGTGGGTCCAGGCTCACCATCCAAAGCTGCGTAGAAGAGCGCAACCGGTCGCGTGCGGGTACAAAGCTTTGAATGGTGGGTCTGGACCCACCCTATGCAGTGCGTGCCATTACTCCACGCTTCAAAAAAAAAACCGCGCCGTTAAACGGGCGCGGTTTTTTTGCAAACATACAGTCGCTTATTTGACCCGCATGCCCGGCTTGGCACCCAGATCCGGCGTCAGCACATACAAACCGCCATCGCCACCCGCCGCCAGCACCATGCCTTCCGACATGCCGAACTTCATCTTGCGCGGCGCCAGATTGGCCACCATCACGGTGTGGCGGCCGATCAGATCTTCCGGCTTGTATGCGGATTTGATGCCGGCAAACACATTGCGCGTTTCGGTGCCGATATCCAGCGTCAGCTGCAATAGCTTTTCCGCGCCCTCCACATGCTTGGCATCGACGATCTTTGCCACGCGCAGATCAATCTTCATAAAGTCGTCGATGCTGATGGTCGGCTCGATTTCGGGGATCTCGTAATCCGGCTTGGCGACTTCGGCCACCGGGGCCAGGCTTTGTTTGTTTTCTTCGATCATGGCTTCGATATTCTTACCGTCTACCCGCGTCATCAGATGCTGATAGGTGTTGATGGAATGGTTGGTCAGCAGCGTGCTGGCGTCTTGCCAGGTCAGCGGGCCCACGTTGAGGAAGGCCTCGACATCGGCCGCCAGCTTGGGCAGCACCGGCTTCAGATAAATCGTCAGGATGCGGAAGGCGTTAATCAACACCGAGCACACGCGTTGCAGTTCTGCGTCCTGGCCTTCCTGCTTGGCGATTTCCCACGGCTTGTGCGCGTCGACGTACTGGTTGACCAGATCAGTCAACGCCATGATGTCGCGCACCGCCCGGCTGTATTCGCGGTTTTCCCACTGCGCGGCGATGCCTTCAGCCGCGTTCTGCAGTTCGGCCAGCGGGCCAGCATCACCCAGATCGGCCGCCAGCGTGTTATTGAAACGCTTGCTGATAAAACCGGCTGCGCGGCTGGCGATATTGATGTATTTGCCGATCAGATCGCTATTTACCCGCGCGACAAAGTCATCCAGATTCAGATCCAGATCTTCGATGGCGCTATTGAGCTTGGCGGCAAAGTAATAACGCAGCCATTCCGGGTTCAGATGGCGCAGATAAGATTCAGCCGTAATAAAAGTACCGCGGCTCTTGGACATCTTCTGGCCATCCACCGTCAAGAAACCGTGCGCATTGATACCGGTCGGGGTGCGATAACCGGCATATTCCAGCATTGCCGGCCAGAACAGCGCGTGGAAATACAGAATATCTTTGCCGATATGGTGGTACAGCTCGGCGTCGCTATCCTTGTTCCAGTAGCTGTCAAAATCCAGGCCCAGGCGTTGGCATAATTGCTTGTGGCTGGCCATATAGCCCACCGGCGCATCCAGCCAGACATAGAAATACTTGCCCGGTGCATCGGGAATTTCAAAACCGAAATAGGGCGCGTCGCGGCTGATATCCCAGTCGTTCAGGCCTGCTTCAAACCATTCGTTCAGTTTGTTGGCCGCCCCTTCTTGCAGGCGCGGACGGTCCGCGCCATTGACCGGGGCAGTGCCGGTGGTCCAGCCGCGCAAAAATGCTTCGCAATCGCCCAGCTTGAAAAAATAATGCTCGGAATCACGCAATTCCGGCGTCGCGCCAGAAACCGCCGAATACGGATTGATCAGATCGGTGGGCGAATAAGTGGTGCCACAGACTTCACAGTTATCACCGTACTGGTCTTTGGAATGGCACTTGGGGCATTCGCCTTTGACAAAACGATCCGGCAAAAACATGTTTTTTTGCGGATCATATAACTGGCTGATGGTGCGATTGGCGATCTTGCCATTGGCCTTCAGCGCGTTATAGATGCGATAAGAGAACTCGCGATTCTCTTCCGAATGCGTGCTGCCGTAATTGTCGTAATTGACGTAAAAGCCTTCAAAATCGCGCTGGTGTTCTTTGGCCACGCCCGCAATCAATTGCTCCGGCGTAATGCCTTCTTTCTCAGCGCGCAGCATGATGGGCGTGCCATGGGTATCATCCGCACACACGCTATGGCATTCATGGCCCCGCATCTTTTGAAAGCGCACCCAGATGTCGGTCTGGATATGCTCCACCATATGCCCAAGGTGGATGGCACCGTTGGCATAGGGCAGGGCGGAGGTTACGAGTATCTTGCGCTTCATGGGGGCGGGGATCCGTAGGGTGATCAGAACTGCGGATTATACCGCACATGCCCAGTCCCGCGTTTTACGCCCCCAATCTATCCCTTAAGACCCGCCAGCCCGGCTTTGCGCCGGTTCTGGCCTATATAAAACAAGATGAATACGCTGCTGCACTTTGAATGGATCTACAACATCGGCACGGTGGCCTTTACGGTCGCGGGCTATCTGGTGGGCGTGCGCAAGCGGCTCGATCTGCTCGGCATTGTGATCGTGGCGCTGCTCACCGCCATCGGCGGCGGCATCATCCGCGATGTGCTGCTCAGCCGCACGCCGCGCGTGTTTATCGACGCCACGCCAATCTTTTTGATCATTGCCGCGCTGCTGGCCTCGCTGCTGCTCAAATTGCATACCCGCAATACCGGCATGCTTAACCGCTTGTTTATCGTGGCCGATTCCATCGGGCTGGTTGCGTTCAGCCTGGCGGGGGCGCAAGTCGGCATAGACGCTCATCTCAACCTGTTTGGCGTGGCGTTTCTGGGCTTTGTGACGGCGGTGGGCGGTGGCCTGGTACGCGACATGATGGTCAACGAAGTGCCGTTTATCCTGCATGAAGATTTCTACGGCACGGTGGCGCTGATAGTCGCCGTGGCGCTGTATGGTGCGCGCACCGCTGGCGTGGTGGGCGAAGGCGTGGGCTGGGCTTTGCTGGTGGTCGGCCTGTTATTAAGATTGATCGCGCATACGCGCGAATTCCGTTTACCCCGAGTCAAAGAATGAATCCGCGTCCGCCCGTGCAATGGCCCGCTATGGGCGATATCAACGCCTGGCATGCCTGGCTGCAACAGCGGCTGGCCCAGGCACAACAACAAGCGGCGGGCGATATGTCTGACCACCATGGTCAACGCCCAGCCGCAGTCTTGATTGCGCTGGTGCCATATCCCGACGGCACCCGCATCATCCTGACCGAGCGCTCGCACGCGCTATCCAACCACGCCGGGCAGATCAGTTTTCCCGGCGGCCGCATTGATCCGGAAGACGCCGATGCCGCTGCCGCTGCCATCCGCGAAGCCTGGGAAGAAATTGCACTGCCGCCCGCCAGCGTGCAGGTGGTGGGCCAGCTCGGCCGGTATCACACGATTACCGGCTTTGTGATCACCCCCATCGTGGCCGTGGTCACGCCCGGCGCCGCCCTTGCCGCCGCGCCCTCCGAAGTTGCCGCCATCTTTGAACTGCCGGTACAAACCCTGCTCGACCCGACGCGGTTTCAGCGCCGCTGGATAGAACGCCGCGGCGTGCGCGGCCGCACCTTGTTTATCGAGAGCGAAGGCGTAGTGGTGTGGGGCGCCACCGCCGGCATGCTGATGCTGCTGGCGCGCGCGCTGGGCGTGGGCGGCGAGCCGCAGGATCAGACCGCCAGCTAGCCGGCCTTGCGCAGGACCCGGACGCAACAACGCCCCGGCGGGCGGGGCGTTTGCATCAGGACTGCGCGGGCAGTTTCAGTGCGTGTTGGTGGCGGGGCCGTTCAGATTTACCGCGATCAGCAGCGAGGGATCGGCCGAGTGCTGGCTGCTGGTTGAGCTATCCAGAATCAGCAGCAAACCTTCTGCGGAAATTGCCAGCTTGCCGGCGATAGGCAGGGTCCACACCGTTTGCATCGTGGTCCGATCAATAAAGTAAGTACGTTGCCACGTACTGACGATGATCAGGTTGGCGGTCAGGACCGGGTAACTCTGGAATCGCGAGGTATCCGAAGACGGCAGTAGCCACTGTGACAGCAGATTGCCCGTCGCGATGTCTCTCACTTCCACGCGACGTACCGGCGTATTGCCGTAATCAATATTGGCCGACACCACAACACCGTCACCCACGGCCGAGCCACTGATATAGCCGCTGGTGTGCCAACGTATGGCACCGGTCTGCGGATTCATCGCGTACAAGCCCAGATCCACGGTGTCGTTACTGGATGCTGAGTTCAGCAGCAGCGTGTGGTCATCCAGCGGAATCAGCGGCGGCAATTCGTAGTCCGGAAACAAGCTGTTGGGCGAGATATCCAGCGGCAAAACCACGGCAACGGCTCCCGTGTTGCGATCCAGACTCAGCAATTCAGTTTTTTCGCCAGTGACCGGATGCCAAAGATAGGCATATTGGCTATCCACCGTGGGTATCCAGTTTGAGTACAAACCGGTTAGCGGCGTCTGAAACTGCAGCGCGCCCGAGCTTGCGTCATACCCTTGCATGCCGCTGTATCTTTCTTCGATGACCTGACCGCGATCATAAACGGGTGCATTCAGCAGTTGCGGTCCGCCGCTTGCATATTCGGTGCGAAAACGCACGGCTCCGGTTGCTGCATCCAGCCCGTAGAAAAAAGTATTGGCCGGATTGCTCTCATTTGAATAAGACGTGTAGATGGTGCCCTGACCCAACGCAGGCGGCTGCGCGCCAATAAAGGGTTGGCTCCACACGGTATGACCATCGTCCTGGGACAGCGCGAGAAAATGGTATGTGCCATTGGTATATACCAGCCCGCCGTGAGTCACCACGCTGGTCACACTGCTGTAGCGCTGTCCGACTTCGGTAGTCCAGCGCACGCTGAAACGATCCGCAGAAAACGCATGGGGTACATACGCCGAGTGAGCCGCGTTGCCGGCATAAGTGGCCCAGTCAGGCATGTCACTGAGCAGTCCCACCTGATTTGCAGGGTCGCGCGGCAAGACCTTGCGATTGACAATGATGTAAACAGGTAGCGCCACCGGATCGCTGCACGAGGCTGCCGGGCAGGCCAGCACGCGGAACACGTTGCGGTAAACCCCGGGTGCAGCGTTGTCCCAGATGCCGTCTATCGTGATTGATTTACCATCAGGTGCCAGCTCAACCACAGGCGCGGCGGCGAGGGCGAAGTCTTCGTCGTAGACCCAGATGCCTTTGTATTGGTTGAGAGGCAGCAGCAAATCGACCTTGAGATCAAGCGGCTGCATCGCGCCGACGGCGTAGGTCAGATTGAGGGTGCTGATCTGCGGCCGCACGATTGCGCTTTGGGTCGGTGCGCCGACAGTGATCATGTAATGCGCTTCAACATTCGATTGCGCGTAATCGTTGCTGCAGAGTGCGCTGCTGCACAAATGCAGCGCGATGGTGCCTTGGTAACGTCCTGCTGCCAGTGTATTTGAGGTGTTGATGGCGATCACCGCACTTGAACCATCAGCGCTAGCCGTGATTGTGCCGGTCGAGGCAAATCGGTCCTGGCTGTTATCGACTTTGACATAGGTGCCGGCAGCCAGCTTTGCGGTCAACGTGACTGTGGCGGTGGCAGATAATGTATCGCCCAGGCCGCCATTTGCGCCGAGTGTTTGCCCGGCGAAATCGATTTGTGCCGATTTGTCCTGCACTGGCACGGCAACACCAGACGAGGCATCACCGCCCCCTCCGCCCCCACCACCGCCGCATCCCGCCAGAATGGCCAGCAGCCCCAAGCTGCATAGCGCGCGCATCCATTGTTTGTCCATTTGTTATCGCCCCGGAACTCATGATTGTTTTATTTGCGTCGCAGATGCTAAACCGGGGTGTCAGGGCTTTGTTGCGGCGTTGTGTCGTAAGTTGTCGGTAAATATCAAAGTATCTGAATGCATTACTAAAAGACATGTTGTGGATGAGCGACAAGTCGGAAAAATCAGGCGGCGGCGCGGCTGCCCATAAAAAATGCCCCGGCACACGGGGCATCAACGGTACTGGCACGGCCTGGGGCCGATGGCTGATCACTCAGAGCGCGCATGGCGCCAGGCGCGGCGGCGTTTGCCGCGCGCTCGTCGGGATGGAGAGCCTTGAGCCGAGGTACGGTTTAAAGAAAGGCGGTGCCGATCAGGCCGCCTGGGCCGGCAATCCCCCCAGCAACTTGTCCAGCGTCAACGGGTAATCCCGCACCCGCACGCCGGTCGCGTTATAGATGGCATTGGCCACCGCCGCGCCGGCGCCGCAGATGCCGAGCTCGCCCACGCCCTTGATCTTGAGCGGATTGGCCTTGTCGTCTACCTCGGGCAAGAACACCACCTCCAGCGCCGGGACATCGGCGTTGGTGGCGACGTGGTATTCGGCCAGGTCATGGTTGGCGAACAGGCCGAGGTGATCATCCACCACCAGTTCTTCGGTCAAGGCGGCGCCGATGCCAAAAGTCATGCCGCCCAAAGCCTGCGAGCGCGCCGTCTTTTCGTTCAGGATGCGGCCCGCGGCAAATACGCCCAGCATGCGGCGGACGCGCACTTCGCCGGTATCCATATCCACGCCCACCTCAACAAAGTGCGCGCCGTAGGCTTGCTGCGAGAATTGCTTGAGCGTGCTGCCGGGTTTGATTTCGCCAGTGGCTTCGATGCCGTTGCCGACCAGTTCGGCCAGCGCTTTGCTGTGGCCGCCGTCGCTGATCTGGCCGTTGGCAAAGATGGCGCTGTCGGCACTGAACCCGGCCGCTGCGGCCAGTTTGCCGCGCAAGGCCATACAGGCGTCGTACAAGCCAGAGCCCGCGCTGGCTGCGCCAAACGAGCCGCCCGAGCCCGCGGCTGGCGGAAACTCGGTATCGCCCAGCAGCATGCGCACGCGTTGCGGCGGCAGGCCGAGCATCTCGGCGGCGATCTGGGTAAAGATGGTGTAGCTGCCGGTGCCGATATCGGTCATGCCCATGCGGATGGTCAGGATGCCGTCACCGTCCAGCCGCGCTGCGGCATGCGAGGGGCGCAAGAAATTACCACGGCTGGCGGCGGCCATACCGTGGCCGATCAGCCAGCGGCCGTCGCGGAGCTGGCCCGGTTTCGGATTGCGCTTGTCCCAACCAAAGCGGCGCGCGCCTTCTTCCATGCAAGGCACCAGTTGGCGCGTGGAATAGGGCACGTGTTTGGTCGGATCTTGCGAAGGCTCGTTACGTTTGCGTAATTCGATCGGGTCGAGATTGAGTTTCTCGGCCAGTTCATCCATCGCACACTCAATCACCAGCATGCCCACTGCCTCGCCCGGCGCGCGCATGGACGACGCCACCGGCAAATCCAGCGTGCTCAAGCGATGCGCGATTTTGCGATTGGCCCCGGCATACAAGGACCGCGTCTGATCGGCGGCCGATTCATAAAAGTCCTCGCCTGCGGTATTGCCGGACCAGCTTTCATGCGCGATGGCCTGGATATGGCCGTCTTTGTCGGTGCCAAGGCGGATGCGTTGCTCGGTGGCGGTACGGTGCGTGGTGACATGAAAAACCTGCGGCCGCGTCAACGCCAGCTTGACCGGACGCCCCAGTTTTTTAGCGGCTGCGGCGGCAAGAATGGCGTCGGCCTGGATGGCCAGTTTGGCGCCAAAGCCACCGCCGACATAACGGCTGATCACCCGCACTTGCGTCGGCTGCAGCTGCAAGGTTTTGGCGACCGCACCTTGTGCCTGCGCCAGCATCTGGTTGGAGGTATACAGCGTCAGATGGTCGCCGTTCCAGACCGCCAGCGTGGCATGGGGCTCCATCATGGCGTGCGATTGGTGCGGAGTGGTGTAGGTGACGTCCAGTTGCACCGGCGCGGCGACGAAGGCGGCTTCAAATTCGCCTTCGCTGGCGTCGGGCGGTTGCTGGTTGGGCGGCGGTACGCGCGCGTGGACTTTGGCCTTGCTCAGATCAAACTCGCCGTCATCCTTTTGATAACGGACGTTGACCAATGCCGCGCCAGCACGCGCCTGTTCAAAGCTGGCGGCCACCACCAACGCCACCGGTTGGCCAAAATGGGTGATCTTTTCGTCGTGTAATTGCGGGCTCGATTCCTTGGTCTTGGGGCCCTGCGCAATCATGTTTTTGTAGGTCAGCACCAGCTGTACGCCCGGCGCGCGCTCGGCGGCCGCGCTGTCGATGCTGATGATCGAGCCTTTGGCGATGGTGCTTTGCACGATGTAGGCATAGCTGGCCTGGCCGCCTTCGCGGTACTCATAGGCGTAGGTGGCGCGGCCGGTGACCTTGAGGCGGCCATCAACCCGATCCAGCGGTTTGCCGATCAGACCCTGACGGTTGTCGTCGAGCACATTGTGTTCGGCCGGTTTAGACATTTCCATAACGCGGCCTCCTCAGGCAGTGGGCGTCAGCACGGCGTTCAGCGTGCGGCGGGCCAAGGTAATCTTGAAATCATTGTGGCCATAGCCCACCGCGCCTTGCAGTACGGCATCGGCGGCATGGTTGTAGCTGGCGGGGCGGTCGGCGGCGTTGCGTAATGCTTGTTCAGCGGCATTCACGCGCCATGGCTTGTGCGCCACGCCGCCGAAGGCCAGCCGCGCGTTATGGATCTGGCCACCGCTGCGTTCAACAATTGCCGCCACCGAAACCAGCGCAAACGCATATGAAGCGCGATCACGGACTTTGCGATAGATATGTACGCCGGGCACAGGCGGCGGCAAGGTCACGGCGGTAATCAATTCGCCCGCTTGCAGGGTGTTGTCTTGCTGCGGGGCGTTACCGGGCAAGCGATGGAAATCGGCAATCGGAATAATGCGACGCTGTCCCTGACCATTGATGGTCTCGACATTGGCATCCAGCACCCGCATGGCCACGGCCATATCGGACGGATGTGTGGCTATACAGGAGGGGCTGGCTCCGACGATGGCATGCATGCGATTAAAGCCCTGCAAGGCAGAACAGCCGCTGCCCGGCTCGCGTTTATTACAGGGCAGGCCGGGCGTATAGAAGTAATAGCAGCGCGTACGTTGCAGCAGATTGCCGCCGGTGGTGGCCATATTGCGCAATTGCGCCGACGCCCCGGCCAGCAAGGCACGGCTGAGTACGGCGTAGTCTTTGCGGATGCGCGGGTCGGCCGCCAGATCGGCGTTGCGCACCATGGCGCCGATGCGCAAGCCGCCATCGGGCGTGGCGTCGATGCGGTTGAGCGGCAGATGGGTGATGTCGATCAGATGCTGCGGTTTCTCGATTTGCAGCTTCATCAAATCCAGCAGATTGGTGCCACCGGCAATAAATTTGCTGTTGGGGGTATTGGTCGCGGCGCGCGCGGCCGCCGCTTCATCGCTGGCGCGTTCATAGGTAAACGGAATCATGAGCGTTGCCCCGCAGCCTGCTGGATCGCCTGCACGATATTGGGATAGGCCGAGCAGCGACAGATATTGCCGGCCATGCGTTCGCGGATTTCCATCTCGCTGAGCAAAGGTCGGGCTTGCAGATCAGCCGTCACGTGGCTGGGCATGCCCTGGCGCACTTCGGCCAACATGCCGACGGCCGAGCAGATCTGGCCCGAAGTGCAATAACCGCACTGAAACCCGTCATGTTCCAGAAACGCCTGTTGCATCGGATGCAATTGGTCGTCGTGCGCCAAGCCTTCGATGGTGGTGATCTGCGCGCCTTCGTGCATCACCGCCAGAGTCAGGCAGCTGTTGATGCGGCGGCCGTCGACCAGCACGGTACAGGCCCCGCACTGGCCATGGTCACAGCCTTTTTTGGTGCCGGTTAAATGCGCATGTTCGCGCAGTGCATCCAGCAAGGTGGTGCGCGGGTCCAGCGTGGTGTCAAAGCGATGGCCGTTGATATTCAGCTGGGTGGGCACGCCTGGCAGGGCGGGGCTGGGAGCGGTATCGGCGGCGGCTTGCGCGCTGGCGCTGGATACCGTCAGTGCGGCCGGTACGCCGCCCGCCACCAATGCAGCGCTGGCTTTGAGCATGGCGCGACGGCTGATGCCGTGCGGTTCGTGTTCCAGTTGCGGGTCTTGATCGGTGGTCGAACTCATCGCGCATATCCTCCGCTGTGCAGACGCGGGTTGCGGTCGGGCTTCCACACGCCGCGACGCATCAGCGCGCCGCTGGCATCGTGGCGCGCCAGATCGTCCAGTGTGTCGATATCAATCAGCACGCCGGGGTCACGCACCGGCACCAACTGTGCGGCGGAGGCATCCCGTTCGATGATGGCGCGGGCACCTGCGTCGCCGCTGAGCTCGGCCAACTGGTTGTAATAATGGCTGGCAAAGCCGACCGGATGGCCGCGGCGGCCGTCATACGTCGGCACCGCCAGCGCACTACCGCCGGCCAGTCGGCGCATCACTTGCTTGATGGTGTTTGGCTGAATAAACGGCATGTCCGCCAGCGCCACCACCCAACCCGCCGCGTGCGGCGTATGGCGGATGGCGTAGGCCAGGCTTTCCCCCATGCCCAGTTCGGCAGCGGCGCAGGTCAGCACCTGCAGGCCCGCAGCCTCCAGCAAGGATTTGAGCAGCGGCCGTTGCGGCGACACCACGGCCACCGCCCACGGCAAAGCCTCAATCAGATTAAGCGCGCTTTTGACCCCCAGCCGGGTGCCGTCATCCAGCGGGTGCAATAGTTTGGGCGTGCCAAAGCGGCTGGAAGAACCCGCCGCCAATAACACGCCCACGATGCCTTGCCGGTTGGCAGGCTGGTTTAACAGGATATTGCTCATACGGTTTCTCCCGCGGCGGGCGCTTGATGAATAGACCCGCTGCGTTGACTTAACTTGCCAGCGGGGTGGCCGCTGGTAGTTGCCTTGATTTCCGCCAGGATGGCGAGGGCGACTTCTTCGGGTGCGTCGGCACCCAGATCGAGCCCGATCGGGTAATGCAGAATGCCCGCCTGCTGTAATGCGGCGGCTTTTTCCCGCGCGCCGATCTCGCCGAGCATGCGTTCGGTGCGGCTACGCGGGCCCAACTGGCCGATGTAGCGCGGTTTGAATTCGAGTAATTGCGCCAGGATGCGCTGGTCTTGTTCGTAGCTGTGCGTCATTACCACCGCCACGCTGTCATGGCCCAGGCCGGTGGCGGGCAGGGCGTCGGCCAGATCCAGCACGCACACCTGGTCGGCCATGGCAAAGCGATCACGCCGGGCAAAGTGGGCGCGGCCATCGGCGACGGTCACGCGCCAGCCCAGCGCTTTGGCCATTTGCGCCAGCGGGACCGCGTCGTGGCCGGCGCCAAAGATCACCAGATCTGTGGGCGGCTTCAGCACTTCCAGAAACACTTCGACCTCGCCGTTGCCAACGGGGTAGCGGTGCAACTGCGAGCTGCCGTGTTGCAACGTCGCGCCCAGATCGCGGCGAACGGCCTGGCTGAGCGACGGCTCGGCCAGTTCGCCATGCACGCTGCCATCCGGGTCGATAAACACGCGTTGCCCGACGTCGATATTGCCGACCCCGGTGCGGCCGATCACCACCGCGCAGGCCCCGGCACGACGCTGCTGCGCGATGCGTTCCAGCCATTGCAGCAGCGGTGCGCCGTGACGGATGTGTTCCAGCAGAATGTGCACGGCGCCGTTGCAGCCCAGGCCAAACGTCCACTCGGCATCCTCGCCTGCACCGGTGTCATAGCGGCACACCACCGGCGCGCCGCCGGAAGTCAGCCACCATGCTTTACGCACAATTTCGCCTTCCAGACAGCCCCCGCTGACCGTGCCGCTGTGCTGGCCATCGGCGCACACCAGCATGCGTGCGCCCGGGCGGCGATAGGCCGAGTCTTCTACTTTGACCACCGTAGCCAACACCGCGTCGGCGTGGTCGGCCAGGGTGGCGTGCAAGGATTGCACCAGAGTATTCACCGTATTCACAAACGCCCCCCAGGCTTGGCAACAACAGAAGTCTGGTCGAGCGCAGGCAACATCGCTGCAAGCGGGCATCGTCTCTTGCTGTAGGAATCGTCCCCCGCCCACGGCGCCTGCTGACGGCGGCTTAACCCACGCCGGAATTGCGGCAGTCCTACGCCAGGCTTTCAAGTTCAGGCCATATGTGTCTGCTTTGTTTCAATTGGTAAGCCCAGGCCAGGGCGGCCGGTTTTGACATGGTTCGCTACACATGCGCCCTGGCGCGCTTCAACACTTCTTGCATAATCCAGCGCGGATGGCAGCCCGACGGACGCCGACGCCAAAGCGATAACAAGGGCGTCAATTCAAAGCGCCGCGGGTGACGCAACAGGGGCTTTTATGCGATTAAGACATTCATCCGCGTGCATGCTGCGTGCACTGCTGCGCCGCAGTCTGATCCTGGCCTGCGGTGCCTTGGGCGGCGGCATGCTGGCGTGCTGGGCGGGCATGAGCGATCTGCGCAGCGACACGGCCGATTTTCGCTACGAGCAGATGGCCGAGCGCGTGGGTTTGCTGGTGCGCATACTCAACGCCACCCCGGCCCCCGAGCGCGGCGCACTGGCCAATGCCGCCAGTGGCGGCGGGCTGGAAGTGGCGCTGGACGAAGCCGGCCCCCGTGAAGTCAGCCCCGACGCCACGCTGGCGCTGGAGGTGGCAGTGCGGGTGGCCAGTGGCAATCGCGTCAAGGGCGCGGGGGTCAGCAACAGTTGCCAGATCGACGCCGTCATCCCCGAACTTAATCCCTGGCGCGCGCATGAACCCACTTGCGCGGCGGTGGACGTGGTTTTGACCGATGGCACGCCCTTACGGGTGGCCTTTGCGGAAAACCTGGCCATGGCGCGACCGGGCGCGTTTGCGCTGGCGCGCCATCAAGCCGCTGTGGCTGCTGCGGCTTTGGCCGGCGCGTTTTTTTTGTTGCTGACGGCATGGATGTGGCGCGGCGCAGAACGCCGCCTGGCGCGTATGGCTCGGCGCAACCGACCCCGGCGTAACCCGACCGTGGCGGCCGTGGTGGCCAAGTAAGCGCTGGCAAGCGGCCATGCGGCCAGCACATCCAGCAAGAATTCATTTTTATAAAGAGTGCAATTGTGGCAGTAGCAAGAGTAGCGGCAGCGGCAACCCTGCTGGCGTTGGCAGCGCCGGGCTGGGGTAGCGAAACCTGGCCGATCAACGCGGGGGCGATCGACTTTATCTGGATCGGTTTATTGATGCTGGCGTGCCTGATGGGGGCGGGGGGCATCCTGCTGCTGCCGCGCCGCCAGGTGGCCAGCGCAGGCCTGATGCGCCATAGCCCGGCACCGCTGCCGCCATTGCAACCGCCACCGCGCCCGTTGCAAGACGGCATTGCCGATCTGGTGCATGAAATTCGCGCGCCCTTAAGCGTGATCAGCGGCGAGATCGAAGCCGCGCAATGCGGCATCCGCACCATGGACGCCGCCACGCTGGATGCGCTGGCCGAAGAGTCCTCGCGCCTGGCGCGCTTGTTGCGCGATCTGGAAAGCCTGACCGTCAGCACCAGCGACCCCATCGCCAGCCTGACCGCGCCGCCAACCCTCTATCAATTTGCCCCCTTGCTGCTGGATAGCTGGCTGCAGCGCGTACTGCGGCATCGCGATACCCGCCTGGCGCAGGCCGGGATTGCCTTGCAAATCCAGATCGAAACTCAAGAACCTTTGTTGATCCAGGCGGATGAACAGCGCCTGACCCAGTTGCTGGACAACCTGCTGCAAAACACGCTGCGTTATACCGATGCCCCCGGCGTGCTGCGGGTGCGCCTGTTCCGTTCGGCGCAAGGCTGGCCCTGCCTGCTGTGGGAAGACTCGGCGCCTGGCGTGCCATCGCATCAGCTGAGTGAACTGCGGCAACGGCACTGGCGTGGCCCCAGCCATGTGGTGGGCAGCGGGCTGGGCCTGGATATTGCCAGCCGTATCGCCGCCGCGCACCGGGCCCGTTTTGAGCCTATGCCCAGCACCCTGGGTGGCCTGTGCTGGATGCTGGAATTTGCCCAACCCGCCGGAGCGCTCGGATGAAGCCGCACGTATTGCTGGTTGAAGACGAGGCCGGCCTGGCGCATGTGCTGGGGGATTATCTGCAGGCGGACGGTTTTGAAGTCACCTGGCGCGAACGCGGCGCCGATGCCTTGCAATGGCTGTCCGGCAATGTGGCCGATCTGATGTTGCTGGACCTGGGGCTGCCCGATCTGCCGGGCATGGAAATCTGCCGCCGTGTGCGCGCGCGTTCTGCCTTGCCCATCATCATGTTGAGTGGTCGCAGTAGCGAGATTGATCGCGTGCTGGGGCTGGAAACCGGCGCCGATGATTTTGTCGGCAAGCCATATAGCCTGCGCGAAGTGGCCGCACGCGTGCGCACCGTGCTGCGGCGGCAGCGGACTTTTGCCCCGGTGGAAGCGCGGACGCCGGAAATTTCCTTTGACGACAACGCCTGTCGCGTCTGGATAGATGGCGTTGATGCGGCGCTGACGCTGATCGAATATCAATTGCTGCGGCAAATGGCACAGCGGCCCGGGTTTTTGATGTCGCGCGCGCAGTTGATGGATGGCATGTACAACGACGGCCGCATCGTGACTGAGCGCACGATTGATAGCCATATCAAGAAAATCCGGCAGAAGCTGGCGCTGGCTGCCCCGACCATGCGCTATGTGCATTCGGTGTATGGCGGCGGCTACCGCTATGAGGCGATGCCAGGCTGAACCCGCAGGGTTGCGGCTGATTGTCCGGTTTGTCCGGCCGTTATGGCTGCCAGAACGCCCCGCGCTGCCGGGGCGTTCTGCTTTTGTTACAGCGGGCGGGCGCGTCGTGTCGCGCTGGCAGATATGACATCCAGATTGCTCCTATGTGTGACGGGCGGGCCGCAATGCGACGCTTCGGCGCTTCCTGCCGGGCAACAAGCCGCGTTGCGCCGCCCGCACACTCCCTGGAGCGCTACCTATGCCGAGATTTCAGCCGCGATATGTTTCCATCACCCTCGCCGCAGCTTGTACCACGCTGGCGTCGCACGCGACGCTGGCTTTGTCTTGCGCATTAAGTGGCGGCGGCGAAGAGCTGAAGGAGCCGCTGGATAAGGTGATCGTGGTGGACCGGTCGCCCGCGGGCAGCGAGATCTGGCGCTCGCCGGTCAAGCATGCGGCGGTGCGCTGCGATTTTGACCAGGCCAGAGCCGGCTGGTCGGAGCGCATTTATTTCTATCCCAACCCGCGCAATGCCACGCCGGTGCCTAACGTCGAATTCGGGGTGCTGTATAAAAACGTGGCGTACTGGTCCAACGCCCGGATCGACACCGGCTACAAGACCATGCCCGACTCACGCGCACCGAACGGATTCGGCGTCAGCTTCAACCTGGATTTTCAGGTGATCATGCGCAAAAAGTCCGCTGGCGCCATCGGCCAGGCCACCATGTCCAGCTTTGACGTGTGGCAGATGGATGGCGAAGGCGGCCTGAATGACCGGCGCTATGCACTGAATTATCAGGTCACCGGTCTCAGCAACGTCACTCGCACCAGTTGCGCGGCGACGGTCAAAGCGTCGCCGGGCACCCTGTATTTCGAAACCCTGTCCAAGCGCGATATGGAACGGGGCAAAACCGCAGTGGCGCCGTTTTCGCTGGATTTTGCCGGCTCTGCCTGCAACACGCCGCTTTCAGTGGACGTGGTGTTCTCGTCGCCACTCAGCGACGCCACCCATACCTATATAGTGCCGCCCGATAACAGGTCGGTCGGCATCGCCATCCGTAAACCGGGGCAGAATTTTCTGGCGATCGATGCCCCGGTGCCGATGCTGAGCAACTGGACCGGCGGGGCCACCAGCCAGCGGCTGGAAGCGGTACTGGACAATGTGCTGAATACCGTGGCTTTGGGGGCGTTCTCGGCGACCGCCACCATCATGCTGCAATTTCGCTAAGCGCTGCCGCCGCGCCTGGGGTCATGAAAATGGCTCACGCGCGGCAGCAAGAACTTTGCCGCAAACAACCACCCCGACCGTGTTAAAATCGCCGACTTCCCCGACCTTCAGGACACGCCGCACATGTTCTCCCGCTCCCGGACCATTGCCCAATACGATCCCGACCTCGCCGCAGCCATTCAAGGCGAAGTCGTGCGCCAGCACGAACACATCGAGCTGATCGCCAGCGAAAACTACGCCAGCCCGGCCGTGATGGAAGCGCAGGGCTCGCAGCTGACCAACAAGTACGCTGAAGGTTATCCGGGTAAACGTTTTTACGGCGGTTGCGAGCATGTTGATGTGCTGGAACAACTGGCCATCGACCGCGTGAAGCAACTGTTTGGCGCCGAATATGCCAACGTGCAACCGCACTCCGGCTCGCAAGCCAACCAGGCCGTGTACTTTGCCGTGCTGAAGCCGGGCGATACCGTGATGGGTATGAACCTGGGCCATGGCGGTCACCTGACGCATGGCTCGCCCGCCAACCTGAGCGGCAAGTTGTTCAATATCGTGCCCTACGGCCTGAACGACAAAGAAGAAATCGATTACGACGAGATGGAACGCATTGCCCTCGAAGCCAAACCCAAGCTGATTATCGGCGGCGCTTCGGCTTATGCATTGCGTTTTGACTTTGAGCGCATGGCGGCCATCGCCAAAAAAGTGGGCGCGTACTTTATGGTCGACATGGCGCATTACGCCGGTCTGATCGCAGCGGGCCTGTATCCGAACCCGGTGCCGCACGCTGACTTCGTTACCTCGACCACGCACAAAACGCTGCGCGGCCCGCGCGGTGGTCTGATCCTGGCCAAGGCCGAGTTTGAGAAAGCGCTGAATTCCAGCGTATTCCCGGCGCTGCAAGGTGGCCCGCTGATGCACGTGATTGCCGCCAAGGCCGTTGCGTTCAAAGAAGCAGCGCAACCCGAGTTCAAGACCTACCAGCAACAAGTCATCAAAAACGCGCAAGTCATGGCGGCAACGCTGATCGAACGCGGTCTGCGCATTATCTCGGGCCACACCGAATCGCATCTGTTCCTGGTCGATCTGCGCCCCAAAGGCCTGACCGGCAAAGCCGCCGATGCCGCGTTGGGCAAGGCGCACATCACGGTAAACAAGAATTCGATCCCGAACGATCCGGAAAGCCCGTTTGTAACGTCCGGCATCCGCATCGGCAGCCCGGCCATCACCACGCGTGGCTTTAAAGAAGCCGAAGCGGCGCAAGTGGCTAATCTGATCGCCGATGTGCTGGATAACCCGGATGACGAAGCCAATCTGGCCGCAGTGGCGGAAAAGGTCAAAGCACTGACCGCCCGCTTCCCGGTTTACGGCGAATAACGCATAGGGTGGGTCTAGACCCACCCCACAAAGCCATTGAGAAATGCATGAAGGCTCATATTCCTCTTCGTTGTGACGGCTTTGAATGGTGGGTCATGACCCACCCTATGGATGGTGCAGTTTGTAGTTGATGTGCTAGCTTGACGCTCTTTGATTGGCCCGCCGCCGCTCCATGCGCCGGCGGGCTGTTTTGCCTGTACAGGCTTGCTCTTTGAACCCCGGAGGCTTCGCATGAAGTGTCCATTCTGCGGCTCACCCGATACTCAAGTGGTGGATAGCCGCGTCTCTGACGAAGGCGATACCGTACGCCGGCGTCGTCGTTGCAATGTGTGCGACAAACGCTTTACCACCTTCGAAACCGCCGAAGTGCGGCTGCCGCAAGTGGTCAAGGCCAACGGCCAGCGCGCCGAGTTTGATCGCGACCGTATCCGCACCAGCTTCCAGCGCGCGTTGCACAAGCGCCCCGTGCCCACCCAACTGGTGGACGAAGCCATTTCGCGCATCATCCAGCGTGTGCTTACCGTCGGCGAGCGCGAAATCATGTCGCGCCAGATCGGCGAGATGGTGATGTCCGAACTGGCCAAGCTGGACAAGGTGGCTTATATCCGCTTTGCCTCGGTGTATCGCTCGTTCTCTGACGTCGATGATTTCCGCGACGTGATCCGTGAAGTGACCAAACAATAAATGACCGAAGTGGCCCGATACAGCGCTGCCGACTACGCCCATATGCAGCACGCCCTGGCGTTGGCGGCACGCGGCCGTTACATCACGCCGCCTAATCCCAGCGTTGGTTGTGTGCTGCTGCGCGATGGGGTCGTCGTGGGCGAAGGCCATAGCCAGCCCACCGGCCAGGCGCATGCCGAAGTGATGGCGCTGCGCATGGCGGGTGAGCAAGCGCGCGGTGCCACGGCTTATGTGACGCTGGAGCCCTGTAGCCACCATGGCCGCACTCCGCCCTGCGCCGATAGCTTGATCGCCGCCGGGGTCAGCCGCGTGGTGGTCGCCTTGCGTGACCCCAATCCGCTGGTGGCAGGGCAGGGCCTGGCGCGCTTGCGCGCCGCGGGTATCGCAGTCAGCCACGGTTTGCTGGCCAATGAGGCTGCCGAACATCATCGTGGCTTTCTCAGCCGCATGATCCGCCAGCGGCCATGGTTGCGCGTCAAGATCGCCACATCGCTGGATGGCCGCACCGCGCTGGCCAATGGCGAATCGCAATGGATTACCGGCCCGGCCGCACGCGCCGATGTACAAGCGCTGCGGGCGCGTTCCAGCGCCATGATCACCGGCATCGGCACCGTGCTGGCCGACGACGCGGCATTAACCGTGCGCGACCCGGCCTTTGCCGAAATCGGCCGCCAGCCTTTGCGCGTGGTGCTTGATGGCCGCCTGCGCACCCCGCCGTCGGCCCGCATACTGCAAACGCCGGGCGTATTGATCGTGTGTGATGTGCTGGATGGTGCGCGCGAAGCTGCGTTGCGTGCTGCCGGGGCCGAAGTGATCAGCCTGGCCGATGCCGCAGGGCGTATCGATCTGCCGGCCTTGATGGCCGAACTGGCGCTGCGTGGCTGCAATGAAGTAACCGTGGAAGCCGGCGCCATCCTTAATGGCGCGTTTTTGCGCAGTGGGCTGGTCGATGAAATCATCTGGTATCAGGCACCGGTCATTATCGGTGAGCCGGGCCGTGGCGCCGCCGAGCTGGATCTGACGCAACTGGCGTCGCGCCTGAAGCCGCAAGTGCGGGCGCGGCGCATGGTGGGCGATGATCAAAGGCTGGACTTGCGATTTACTGATCCGGCTCTATTTGTGACGCAGGAGTAACGCGATGACTTCCGCCCCCATCCTCGCCTGCCCCGATTGTGGCCAACCGGTCGAAGTACTGGTGGCCTGCGGCGCGCGCAGCTATTTCTGCAATGCCTGCAACGAGCTCAAATCCTCGCAGCGCATACGGCTCGCCAATCCAGACCAATTTGCTGATCAAGACAAGGAAACCCCCTGAAATGTTTACCGGTATCGTGCAAGGACTCGGCACTATCGAAAAAGTGGAGCCGTTTGAAGGTGGCGTCAGCCTGACCGTACATGCGCCTGAGCTGGATCTTTCGGACGTGGCATTGGGCGACAGCATTTCGCATAACGGCGCCTGCATGACCGTGGTCGATATGCAGCCAGACGCGCGCTACCGCATTGATGTGTCGGAAGAATCGCTGCGCGTGACCGTGGGCCTGCAGCATCAGGGTGGCAAGGTCAACCTGGAAAAAGCCATGCGTTTGTCTGATCGGCTGGGTGGCCATCTGGTGTCGGGCCATGTGGATGGCGTGGGCGAAGTCATCAGCTTTGAACCGGTGGGCGACAACCGCGAGCTGATCATCCGCGCGCCGCAATCGCTGAAAAAATATCTGGCGGTCAAAGGCTCGGTGGTGGTGAACGGCGTGTCGCTGACCACCAACTGGGTGCGCGATGCTGCCGACGGCGTGGAGTTCTCCATCAACCTGATTCCGCACACGCTCACCGTGACCACGCTGGGCGAACTGCACGCCGGCGCCCGGGTAAACCTGGAAGTCGATCTGATCGCACGCTACGTTGAGCGCATGCTGGCGGCGGGAGCACTCTGATGGCCAGCATCGCACCAATCAAAGACATCATCGCCGACATTCGCGCCGGCAAGATGGTGATCCTGGTGGACGAAGAAGATCGCGAAAACGAAGGCGATCTGGTGTTGGCGGCCGATTACGTAACGCCCGAAATCATCAACTTTATGGCGAAGTACGGCCGCGGCCTGATCTGCCTGACGCTGAGCGCGGACCGCTGCAAACAGCTGAATCTGCCGCTGATGGTCAACAACAATGGCTCCAGCCACGGCACCAACTTCACCGTATCGATTGAAGCCGCCGAAGGCGTCAGCACCGGTATCTCGGCCGCCGACCGTGCGCTGACCATCCGCCGCGCCGTGGCATTTGATGCCAAGCCGGGCGATCTGGTGTCGCCGGGCCACGTATTCCCGCTGCTGGCACAGCCCGGTGGCGTGCTGGTGCGCGCGGGCCATACCGAAGCCGGTTCTGATCTGGCCATGCTGGCCGGTTTGTCGCCCGCATCGGTCATCTGCGAAATCATGAACGATGACGGCAGCATGGCGCGTCTGCCCGAACTGCTGGAATTTGCCGAGCAACATCAGATCAAGATCGGCACCATCGCTGACCTGATCCACTATCGCAGCCAGACCGAGTCGCTGGTCGAGACCAAAGGCGTGCGCAGCGTTGAGACCTTTGCCGGTGAGTTCAAACTGCATGTGTTCCGCGACACGCTAACCAGCACCACGCATCTGGCGCTGGTGCATGGCGAGCCCACCCCCGGCGAAGAAACGCTGGTGCGCGTGCACGAGCCGCTGAGCGTGATGGACTGGCTGGACCTGGCGCACAGCGGTCATTCGTGGAATGTGCGCGAATCGCTCGAAGCCATTGCACGCGCCGAGCGCGGCGTAGTCATCCTGCTGCATCGCACCGAAAACGGCGACGATCTGCTGGCGCGAGCGCTGCCGGAACTGAAGCTGGAACAGCCGCGCAAATGGGATATGCGTACCTATGGCATCGGTGCACAAATGCTCAAATCGCTGGGCGTGGGCAAGATGCGACTGCTGTCGCCCGAACGCAAAATGCCCAGCATGACCGGGTTCGGACTCGAAGTAACCGGCTTTGAATTACCGCGCTGCGCGGACAAGCAATAAGTAATTGACCAGGAAAATCAATCATGACATTGAGCAAGAACATTCAATTTATCGCCCCCGACATGAACGGTGCCGGCCTGCGCATTGCGCTGGTATACAGCCGGTTTAATACGCCGGTGTGCGAAGGCCTGCGCGATGCCGCGCTGGACGAACTGAACAAGCTGGGCGTGAAAGAATCCGACCTGCTGGTGACTAGCGTGCCGGGCGCGCTCGAAATTCCGCTGGTGCTGCAAACGCTGGCCAAAAGCCGGCGCTTTGATGCGCTGATCGGTCTGGGCGCGGTCATTCGCGGCGAGACTTATCACTTTGAACTGGTTTCCAACGAATCGGGCGCCGGGGTTACGCAAGTAACGCTGGACCACGGTGTACCGATCGCCAACGCTATCCTGACCACTGAAACCGACGAACAAGCCGAAGTGCGCGTCGACGAAAAAGGTCGGGATGCCGCCAAAGTGGCCGTAGAAATGGCCAATCTGCAAAAGGTATTGAAAGCATGAGTGACACGAACCCCACGGGCGCAGCCGCGCCGGGTGCTGACGCACCCAAAAAAGCCCCACCCAAGTCGGCCCGTCGCCGCGCCCGCGAGTTCGCGATGCAAGGTATTTATCAATGGCAGCTGACCAATGAGTCGGTCACCGCCATCGAAAAGTTTTTGCGCGAAAGCAGCACCTCGTTTGTGAAGGCCGATGAAGCCTTGTTCCGTAATCTGCTGGTAGGCGCGTTGGGCGGCCAGGCGCATCTGACCGAGGCATTGCGCCCGCACGTCGACCGCGATCTGGCCGAAGTCAGCCCGGTTGAGCGCGCCATTCTGCTGGTGGGCGCGCAGGAAATCATCAACATGCCGGAAACGCCGTACCCCGTGATCATCAACGAAGCCATCGAGCTGGCCAAAACCTTTGGCGGTGCGGATGGCCACAAATTTGTGAACGGTGTGCTCGACCAACTGGCGGCTGAAGTGCGTCCGGCGGAAGTCGAAGCCATCCGTGCCAAACGTCAACGTTAAGCTGGCCGCGCATTGAACGAATTCGATCTGATCGCCCGCTATTTCCATCGACCGGGCACGGTGGCTGACCTCGGCGTCGGTGACGACGCCGCTTTGTTGACCCCGGCTGCGGGCCAGCAACTGGCTATTTCGGTGGATATGCTGGTGGCCGGTCGCCACTTCTTTGAAGATGTCGACCCGTTTACCCTGGGCCATAAAAGCCTGGCGGTGAATCTGTCCGACCTCGCCGCCATGGGGGCCACACCGCGCTGGTTTACCTTGGCGCTGGCCTTGCCGCATGCCGATGCGGCGTGGCTGGAGGCGTTTAGCCGTGGCATGTTTGCCCTGGCCGAAGCGCATGGCATCGAGCTGGTCGGCGGCGATACCACGCGGGGTCCGTTGACCATCAGCATCCAGATTGCAGGCGACGTGCCCAAAGGCATGGCGCTGCTGCGGGGCGGGGCCCGGGCCGATGACGACATCTGGGTATCGGGTCAGCTTGGCGCTGCGGCGGCAGCGGTGGCGCAACGGCTGGAAGGCTTGCCCTTGTCGGCGGGCGCGCTGGCGCAATGCTTGCCGCGGCTGCAACAGCCCACACCGCGCGTGGCGCTGGGGCAGGGCTTGCGCGGATTGGCGCATGCCTGTCTGGATATCTCGGATGGCTTGCTGGGTGATCTGGCGCATATCTGTCAGCGTTCGGGCTTGAGCGCGCGACTGCGCGCGGCGGCCATTCCGCTGGCGGATGCGCTGGCTGAACTGGACCACGCCACCGCCTTGCAACTGGCGCTGGCGGGTGGTGACGATTACGAATTGTGTTTCTGCGCCCCCGCTGCGGCGCGCCAGGCCGTGGTTGATCTGGCGGCGCATTGCGATGTGGCGGTGACGCGAGTCGGGCGCATGGCGGCCGGCGATCCGGTGGTGGTGGTGCTGGACGCACAAGGCTTGCCGCTGCCTATGGCACGCAAAGCCTATGATCATTTCCGCAATCCTTGAGAAATCTGGCCCGCTAATCCTATGTCTGCATCCAAACGTGGGCTGATCCAGCCCGATCTGCGTTTTCTGTTGAGCAAGCCCGCGCATTTCATTGCGCTCGGTTTTGGCAGCGGCTTGCCGCATAAGGCGCCTGGCACCTTTGGCACGCTGGCGGCACTGCCGCTGTTTGCGCTGATGGTATGGCTGGGCCTGGGGGTCTACGCCATCCTTGGCGTGTGCGTGCTGGCCTTCCTGGTCGGTTGGTGGGCGGCGCATGTCACCGGCCACGACCTGGGGGTGCATGATCACGGCGGCATTGTGATCGATGAAATTGTGGCGATGTGGCTGGTACTGTTGCTGATTCCGCTGCCGGGTGCCACGCAGATGCCGCCGGCGGAACTCGCATTGTGGTGGGGCGTGGCGTTTGCCGCCTTCCGTTTGTTTGATATCTGGAAGCCGTGGCCCATCCGCATTTTTGATGCACGCGTGCCGGGTGGGTTTGGCGTCATGCTGGATGACTTGCTGGCCGCGGTTTATGCGGGCTTGTTGCTGTGGCTGCTGCAAGCGGCAGCGCGGCTGGTCTAAAGCGTCCAGCCAGCAGCCATAAAAAAAACGGACCTGATCAGGTCCGTTTTTATTTGCCCAGCCAGCGCAATTACTTGAGCTGTTGTTGCAGCGTGCTGAGGATGGGGTAGGCCGTCTTGCTGTCGACTGCGGCACCGTTCTTGTCGGTAACCACCAGCTTGACGCCATTGACTGCCTGCTGCAGTTGCACGTGGTATTCGACTTGCTCGGCCGGTTTGTCGCTCGGCTTGGATTTCCAGAACGCCAGCTTGCTGAACACGCTGTCCGACTTCTCGCCGGTGATGTCGTTGGCGGCCTGGTGGACAAAGTAAATGCCCTTGCTGCGGTCGCGGTCGAATACCTGATAGCCGCTGCGATCCAGCGCCAGACCAACACGGCGCCATGCGCGGTCGAAGCTGTCGTTGATGGCCAGCGCCTGGTTGTTGTCGGTGAGCGTTGCGCCATCCGGCAGTTTGACCGGCGTGTTGACGGTGGCTTGAGCCTGTTCCGGCGTCATGCCAAAGCGGTTCAGCATCATTGCCAGCATCTGGGCTTCCAGTTCCGGATCTTCCGGGCGCGGGGTCCAGATGGTCTGCGTGCCCTGGTTGCCGGTGGCGCTGCTACCAATGCGTTGATCGGCGCTGCCGTTGTCTTTGTAGACTTCCTGCATGCCTTGATGCGACAGATAGATTTCGGTGGTGCCCGGTGCCGCGCCACGTTCTACGCGAGTGCGGAATTTGTCGAGCAGGCCGGTCGAAATTGCGCCATCGGCAATTTTGCGCAGCAGCTTGGTTACGATGTCTTGCGGCAGATTGGCGCGGTTTTCTTGCCAATCGGTTTCCATAATGCCGATCTGCGGATTGTCGGTAGTCAGCAGAAAGCCGTTATCCAGCCAGAACTGACGGATATCCGGCCACAGTTTTTCCGGGTCACCCTTGATCACCAGCCAGCGTTGCGCACCGGCTTGCACCAGTTGCGCGCGCTGTTCCGGCGCCAGCGCCGGGGTGGCGGTCTGCACCGGCGTCGCCACGGCGGCGGCACTGGCGTTGGCGGCAGCCGGGGCCGAAGCGCCAGCGGCCAATACTGATTTGCCCGGCACGATATAACCGTTGTTCACGGTGGGGGCGGTCAGATCAGGCGGAATCTCGAGCGTGTTGCGCGACAGGTTATCGCTGCCGGAGCGGTAATCGACCTTGCTCTGGAACGGCATCTGGTCAACAGAAGTACAACCAGCGGCCACCAGCACGGCAGCAACAGGCATCAGGCGGAACAGGTTTTTCATGTTTGTTTTCTGCATCAGGGCTAGTTTGTACAGCGGATTACAGCAGGCCGGCGGCTTGCAGCGCGCGACGTACCACGGGTTGAGCGCCCTCGGACAGGGCAGTCAGCGGCAAGCGGATGCCGGTGCCGATGTGCCCCATCGCGTGCAGGGCCCATTTGACAGGGATCGGGTTGGCTTCGACGAACAGGTTTTTGTGCAGGTCTTGCAGCTTGTCATTGATTTGCCGTGCGGCCGGGATATGCCCCGCCGCGGCTTCGCGACACAGCTGGCTCATGGCGTGCGGGGCCACGTTGGCGGTCACCGAAATCACGCCATGGCCACCCAGCAGCAGGAAGGCCAGTGACGAGGCATCGTCGCCGCTATACAGGCCAAAGTCAGCCGGCACACGTTTGATCAGATCCGCTGCGCGTTCCAGATTGCCGGTCGCATCCTTCAAGCCGACGATGCCCGGCAGTTCAGCCAGGCGCAATACGGTGTCGTTGGCCAGATCGGCGACGGTGCGGCCCGGAACGTTATACAGAATGGTGGGCAGACCACTGCTCTCGGCAATGGTCTTGAAATGCAGGTACAGGCCTTCTTGCGTGGGGCGGTTGTAATAGGGCACAACCGACAGGCCATAGGCGGCGCCGACTTCTTTGGCACGGCGCGACAGATGCACGGCTTCGCGGGTGGAATTGGCACCGGTGCCGGCAATGACCGGGACCCGGCCCGCAGCGTGTTCGACGCAGAAACGGATCAGCTCAATGTGTTCTTCAACATCTACTGTTGGCGACTCACCCGTGGTGCCCACGGCAACGATGCCGTCAGTGCCTTGCTCGATATGCCAGTCAATCAGTTTTTTCAAGCGTTCGAAATCAAGGGCGCCGTCATCCTTCATCGGCGTGACGATCGCAACCAGACTACCTGTCAGCATGGAGCTATACCTTGTTCAGACTATCAAATCGGGCCGCGTGTAAAGCGAGGCCGCAGACGCATAAACCGGCATTCTAACCGAACCAGGCAAGCCGCGGAAACCGGATAAGTTGCCGGGCGTATCCGAAGGTAGAAAGCCGTGTGTGCGGTGTGTAAGGACGAAGGCAGCAGACCGGCGGGCTTGTGTCGCAGTCATGCGCAAAAATCCATGCCAGGAAAGTGCTGATGTTTGCGCTACGCAAGCAAGCCGGGCGGCATCAACGTTTAACGCGCGGGTGTATAACCCGAAACCATACACGCGGGCCAGCAGCGAAATCACGTATACCACCGCGTTACGCAAAGGCATTGAATGCCGCACTTTGGTGCTTAATCCGCTGCACATGCCGATACGGATTTGCAAGGATTGAAGGGCGGATGGAATAATCGGCCCCAGGTTTACAGTGCCACGGTCACAGATTACAACTTTGAGTGCGAGCTATCGCACATAAAGTCAGGCCGAGTTGGATGTGCAGTTGATAGTAAACAGGAGGCCGTCAGCCCCAAGCATGAATAATGCGACACGGGCGCGGCAGTCTTGCCAGACCGGTATCCCGAATTTTTTTCCGGGTTGCCGGCGCGGCCATTTGAGGAAGGGCGGAGACTAAACATGCTTGGATATTTACAAAAAATCGGCCGCGCGCTGATGTTGCCAGTGGCGACATTGCCTGCAGCGGCCATTCTGATGGGTGTGGGTTATTGGCTGGACCCCAACGGCTGGGGTTCCAACAGCGCCCTCGCTGCGTTCCTGATCAAATCGGGCGCGGCCATTATCGACAACATGTCTATCCTGTTTGCCGTCGGCGTAGCCTACGGGATGTCTGAAGACCGCGATGGCGCTGCCGCACTGGCTGGCCTGGTCGGCTTCTATGTACTGACCACGCTGTGCTCGCCCGCTGCCGTTGCGCAGATTCAGGGTATCGATCCCAAGCTGGTTCCCGCTGCATTCGGCAAGATCAATAACCAGTTCGTCGGTATTCTGACGGGCGTTATTTCGGCCGAACTGTATAACCGCTTCCACCGCGTCGAACTGCACAAAGCCTTCTCGTTCTTTAGCGGTCGCCGTCTGGTGCCGATCCTGACCTCGTTCGTGATGATCTTTGTGGCCTTCATCATGATGTGGGTCTGGCCGATCATTTTTGGTGGTTTGGTGCACTTTGGCGAAAGCGTCAAGGATATGGGCGCAGTCGGCGCCGGTATCTATGCCTTCTTCAACCGTCTGCTGATTCCGGTGGGTCTGCATCACGCGCTGAACTCGGTGTTCTGGTTTGACGTTGCCGGCATCAATGACATCCCCAACTTCCTCGGTGGCGCCAAGTCGCTGGCTGAAGGCAAGGCGGTGGTGGGCGTAACCGGTATGTACCAGGCCGGTTTCTTCCCGGTGATGATGTTCGGTCTGCCCGGCGCTGCGCTGGCGATCTATCAAACCGCCAAACCGGCCAACAAGACCCGCGTTGCATCGATCATGATCGCTGCTGCTTTCGCGTCGTTCTTTACCGGTATTACCGAGCCGCTCGAATTCTCCTTCATGTTTGTGGCACCGCCGCTGTATCTGCTGCACGCCTTCCTGACTGGCGTATCGGTGTTTATCGCCGCCAAGATGCAGTGGATTGCCGGTTTTGGCTTCTCGGCTGGTCTGGTCGATATGGTGCTGTCCACCAAGAACCCGCTGGCTAAAGACTGGTTCATGCTGCTGGTACAGGGCGTGGTGTTCTTCTTTATCTACTATCTGGCCTTCCGTGGCGCGATTGCCGCTTTCAATCTGAAGACCCCGGGTCGTGAAGATGATGACGTCAACGCTGCTCCGGCTGCGGGTGCCAATATCGATGCGTCTTCGGACATCAACACGCTGGCTGCGGGTTATGTGAACGTGATCGGTGGCGCCGCTAACGTGGTCGGTATCGATGCGTGTATCACTCGCCTGCGTCTGACTCTGAATGATTCGGCCACGGTGGACGAAGCTGCGGCCAAGCGTCTGGGTGCTTCCGGCCTGATCCGTCTGAACAAGCAAAACGTACAGATCATTGTTGGGCCGCGTGCCGAACTGATCGCCGATGGCATGCGTGCAGTGCTGGGTCGTCCGGCTGCGCCGGTGGCTCCGGTGGCTGCTGCTGCGCCGGCCGTCAAGCCTGTGGCCGCGCCTGCTCCGGTGGCTGCTCCTGCGGTCGCGCCGGCTGCTGTGGCTCCGGCCGCGGCAACGGTGGTGCCGACTTCGCCTAAAGGCCTGGTGCTGGTTGCGCCGATGACGGGCAATATTGTGCCGCTGGATCAAGTGCCGGATGCGGCATTCGCCAGCAAGGCCGTGGGTGACGGTATTGCGATTCAGCCGACCGGCAAGTTTGTAGTAGCACCGGCCAGCGGCACCATCGCCAAGATCTTCAACAGCAACCATGCATTTGCACTGGTGGCTGACAATGGCGCGGAAATCATCGTTCACATCGGTATCGAAACCGTCAAGCTGGGCGGCCAGGGCTTTACCCGTCTGGCCACGCAAGGCGCGCATGTGAATGCGGGCGACCCGGTGCTGGAACTGGATCTGGAATACCTGGGCCAGCACGCACAATCGCTGATCAGCCCGGTGGTGATCAGCAACTCCGACCAGTACGCTGGCCTGGCCGATGCGGCCACCGGCACGGTCGAAGCGGGCAAGACGCCGCTGTATGTGCTGCTGAACAAGTAATTGCTTTGCTGCCAGGGCTTCGGCTCTGGCAATTAAAAAACGGAAGGCTGCGGCCTTCCGTTTTTTTTGTGCCCAATCATCGGTGGGGCACGTCGCATAGGGTGGGTCTGGACCCACCATTCAAAGCCATACGCCAGATCAACAGCGTTTTGCGTCTAACTTGCCCTGTGTTCTGCAATGCTGCTGCCAAACCCGTCACCGGACGAGTATGCCAGCCGCGGTGCATGTAGCTTGCGGCTTTGAGTGGTGGGTCTAGACCCACCCTATGCAAGGCGTAAAAAAAAGCGGACCTTGCGGTCCGCTTTTTTCATTGCAACTGCCAGCATCGATCAGCCCAGCAGGTGCTTCACCGCGTCGCGTTCTTCCGACAGCTCGCGTGCCGAGGCGTCGATGCGGCCGCGGCTGAATTCGCTGACGTCCAGACCTTCGATGATGGTGTATTTGCCATCTTTGCAGGTGACCGGGTAGCCAAAGATCAGATCGCTGATGCCGTATTCGCCATTGGCCGGCACGCCCATGGTCACCCAGTCGCCTTCCGGCGTACCCAGCACCCAGTTACGGATATGGTCGATGGCGGCGTTGGCGGCCGATGCGGCCGACGACAGGCCACGCGCCTTGATAATGGCGGCGCCGCGCTGTTGTACGGTCGGGATGAATTCGGTTTCGAGCCACTTCTGGTCATTGACCAGCTGGGCAGCGTTCTGGCCCTTGATCTCGGCGTGGAAGATGTCCGGGTACTGCGTGCTGGAGTGGTTGCCCCAGATGATCATCTTCTTGACGTCGGTGACCACGTTGCCGGTTTTCTGTGCCAGCTGGGTCAGCGCGCGGTTGTGATCCAGACGCATCATGGCGGTGAAGTTAGCCGGGTTCAGATCCGGCGCGTTCTTCATGGCGATGTAGGCGTTGGTATTGGCCGGGTTGCCGACCACCAGCACCTTGACGTCGCGGCTGGCCACTTCGTTCAGGGCACGGCCTTGTGCCGTGAAGATGGCGCCGTTGGCTTCGAGCAGGTCTTTACGTTCCATGCCCGGGCCACGCGGACGGGCGCCAACCAGCAGCGCGATGTCGGCGTCTTTGAAGGCTACTTTGGGGTCATCAGTCTGCACCACGCCAGCCAGCAGCGGGAAGGCGCAATCGTCGAGTTCCATCACTACGCCGTTCAGGGCTGGCAGCGACGGCGTGATATCCAGCAATTGCAGAATCACCGGCTGATCGGGGCCGAGCATGGCGCCAGAAGCGATACGGAACAACAGGCTGTAGCCAATCTGGCCAGCAGCGCCAGTTACGGCAACGCGTACGGGGGTTTTCATTTGGTAAAGACTCCGCAAGGGTGAGCGGCGGCAGGCCGCCATCGACGACTGTGGCCTTGGTGGCGCCATGGGCGCCGGGCCTTTCGAAACTACGAAACCGTTTATGCACTGCGCCCGCACAAAACATGTTGTAAGCAAGCAGGCCGCTACGTGATTTTTCGCCAGCGGGTCATGCACTACACCAGTGCGTGCGCAGTGGGATGCTGCACAGTGGCAAAAGTCTAACACGCGTGCTTGAGGCTTTGCCACGCTTTGTCGCGTAATGCCTGCCACTGGTGAGAAACGTCTTATGTCTTATATAAGACTGTAGTAGACGCTAGACCGACAACATGATAAAAAGCGCACAACCATGAAAAAGCTCTCTGCAGTTTCGCTTTATCAGCAGGTTCAGCGCGAAGTTCTTACCGATATTGAAGCGGGTGTGTGGCAGTCAGATGAAGCCCTGCCTAGCGAACAAGAACTGGCTGGCCGCTTTGGCGTGAGCCAGGGCACGGTCAGAAAAGCACTGGACGGGCTGGTCACCGACGGCGTGTTATATCGCCGCCAGGGCGTAGGCACGTTTGTGCAGGCGGCCAGTGATGATCTCGGCGAGTTGCGTTTTTCACCACCAAACAGCTTTGCTAGTGAAATCCCCAGGGTTGAATTATTAAGTTGCACGCGTATCCATGCGGCGGAGCAACTGGCCGATATTTTTGGCATGCGGCGCGGCGCGGCAATGTGGCAGGTGCGGCGTTTGTTGCGCGTGCAGGGCGATGTGATCGGGGTGGAAGAATCATTGCTGCCCGAGGCGGTGTTTCCCGATCTGGATGTGCGACGCCTGCGTGAAGCGCGTGGCAATTTGCGCACCGTGTGCTGGCTGGATTACGGCGTGCGGCTCAAGACCACCGAGGCGCGCTTTCGCGCGGTACCGGCAGGGCAGGTCGAAGCGCGGCAGTTGCAGATTGATGTTAACGAACCGGTGCTGCAGCTCACCCGCCTGGCGCGTGACTTTGAAGCTAAACCGCAAGTGTGGAGCGTGGCGTGGTTTCGCTCCGAGCAATACGCCATGCAAGCGCCGGTGTTTTAACCGATTGATTCAGGGCCAGCCCCGCAGGCTGGTCTTTTGTGTATTTGAAAGTCACCACAAGGAAGAGTGCGTATGAGTGCAACGCGGCCCAAACATCTGGCGATATGGCAAATCAGGATGCCATTGCCGGCGATTGTCTCCATCCTGCATCGCGCCAGCGGCGCACTGCTGTTTGCTGCGGTGCCGTTCATGCTGTACGCGCTGCAAGGCACGCTGTCTTCGGCCGAACGCTTTGAAGCCTTCCGCGCCTGTGTGGCGCATCCGCTGGTCAAACTGGCCCTGCTGGCCGTGCTGTGGGCGTTTCTGCATCACGCCTGTGCCGGCATCCGCTTTCTGCTGATGGATATCCACAAGGGCGTAGAACTGCCTAAAGCCCGTGCCAGCGCCTATGCCGTGCTCGGCGTCAGCATTGTGCTCACCATCGTGATCGGGGGTTTGACATGGTAATCAAGCGCCCTGTGATTGGTGCCCATTACGGTCTGAAAGACTGGCTGGTACAGCGTCTGACCGCCGTGGTCATGCTGGCTTATGTAGTTGGCGTGATCGTGTTTTTGCTGGCATCACGTGGCGGTAGCTACGAAGCCTGGCAGCATCTGTTTGCCTGTAGCTGGGTGCGCGTGCTGACGCAAGTGACCGTGCTGGCGTTGCTGTGGCATGCCTGGGTGGGCGTGCGCGATATCTGGATGGATTACATCCAGCACACCGGCCTGAAGCTGGCGGCGCATACGCTGACTATTTTGTGGCTGGTCGCCAGCCTTGTTTATTCCGTTAAAGTTGTGTGGGGTGCTTGATGTCTGTTCCTGTTCGCAAATTCGATGCAGTAATCGTAGGGGCGGGTGGTGCAGGCTTGCGTGCGGCCCTGCAACTGTCTGAAGCCGGCCTCAAGACCGCCGTGCTGTCCAAGGTTTTTCCGACGCGTTCGCACACCGTTGCCGCGCAAGGCGGTATTTCCGCTTCGCTGGGCAATGTGCAAGAGGACAAATGGGAATGGCATATGTACGACACCGTCAAAGGGTCGGACTGGCTGGGTGACCAGGATGCCATCGAGTTCATGTGTCGGCAGGCCCCCGAGGTGGTGGTTGAGCTGGAACACTTCGGCATGCCGTTTGACCGTCTGGAAAACGGCAAGATTTATCAGCGCCCGTTTGGCGGCCATATGGCTGAGTTCGGCAAGACACCGGTGCAACGCGCCTGTGCCGCCGCCGACCGTACCGGCCACGCCATGCTGCACACGCTGTACCAACGCAATGTGCGCGCCAATACCCAGTTCTTTGTGGAATGGATGGCGCTCGATCTGATCCGTGATGCCGATGGCGACGTAGTTGGTGTTACCGCGCTGGAAATGGAAACGGGCGAGACCTTTATCCTGCACGCCAAAGCGGTGTTGTTTGCCACCGGCGGCGCGGGCCGTATCTATTCGGCGTCCACCAATGCATTTATCAATACCGGCGACGGCCTGGGCATGACCGTGCGCGCCGGTATCCCGCTGGAAGACATGGAATTCTGGCAATTCCATCCGACCGGTGTAGCAGGCGCGGGTGTGTTGATTACCGAAGGCGTGCGCGGCGAGGGCGGCATTCTGCTCAACGCCAATGGCGAGCGCTTTATGGAACGCTACGCGCCCAATGCCAAAGATCTGGCCTCGCGTGACGTGGTGTCGCGCGCCATGGCGCTGGAGATTCTGGAAGGCCGTGGTTGTGGCAAAGAAAAAGACCACGTGCTGCTCAAGCTCGACCATCTCGGCCCCGAGATCATCAACCATCGTCTGCCCGGCATTCGCGAAATCGCCATCAAGTTTGCTGGCGTCGATCCGATCAAAGACCCGATCCCGGTGGTGCCGACCACGCACTACATGATGGGCGGCATTCCGGCCAACTATAAGGGCGAAGTGGTGGCGCCGCAGGGTGACAACCCGGAAGTGCGCGTCAACGGCTTCTATGCCGCAGGCGAATGCGCCTGCGCCTCGGTGCACGGCGCCAACCGCCTCGGCACCAACTCGCTGCTGGATCTGGTGGTGTTCGGCAAGTCGGCCGGTAACTCGATGATTGAATACATCAAGACCGAACGCCAGGACTGGAAACCGCTGCCGGCTAACGCCGCGGATGTATCGCTGGCGCGGCTGGCGCGGCTGGAAAATCAAACCGGCGGCGAAGAAGTGGCCGACGTGCGCAATGCCATGCAGAAATGCGTGCAGCTGCGCGCCGGTGTGTTCCGCAATGACGAGAACCTGGCCAAGGGCGTGGCAGAGATCAAAGAGATCGCCGAACGCGCCAAACGCACACAGATCAAAGACAAATCAAAGGTCTGGAACACGGCACGCACTGAAGCGCTCGAACTCGACAACCTGATCGAAGTGGCCGTGGCCACGCTGATTTCGGCCGAGGCGCGCAAGGAATCGCGCGGCGCGCATGCGCAAGATGACTACCCGGATCGCCACGATGATGAATGGATGAAGCACACGCTGTACGACGGCGCCACCCGCAGCCTGAGCTACAAACCCGTGCATACCCAACCGTTGTCGGTGGAATACATCGCACCGCAAAAGCGCGTGTACTAAGCGAGATCGCCCTTATGAAAATGCATTTTCAGTTGTATCGGTTCAATCCGGACGTGGACAAAAAGCCCTATATGCAGGACTACCACGTCGAGCTTGAAGACTCCGACAAAAAGCTGCTGGACGCGCTGGTGCGCCTGAAAGCAGTGGACGACACGCTGAGCTTTCGCCGCTCCTGCCGCGAAGGCGTGTGCGGTAGCGACGCGATGAATATCAACGGTAAAAACGGCCTGGCCTGTATTACCGATCTGCGTGAGCTGAAGCAACCGGTGCAGATTCGTCCGCTGCCGGGCTTGCCGGTGATCCGCGATCTGATCGTCGATATGACGCAGTTCTTCAAGCAATATCACTCGATCAAGCCGTATGTGATCAATGACGACCCACCGCCTGAGCGTGAGCGTTTGCAATCGCCCAAAGATCGCGAAGAGCTGGATGGCCTGTACGAATGTATTCTGTGCGCGTGCTGTTCCACCTCGTGCCCGTCGTTCTGGTGGAACCCGGACAAGTTTGTCGGCCCCGCCGGCCTGCTGGCTGCGTACCGCTTTATTGCTGATACGCGTGACACGCAAGTCAATGAGCGCCTGGATAACCTGGAAGACCCGTACCGTTTGTTCCGTTGCCACACCATCATGAATTGCGTGGACGTGTGCCCGAAGCATTTGAATCCGACCAAGGCCATCGGCAAGATCAAAGACCTGATGGTCAAGCGAGTTGTGTAAGCGGCTACTGCGCGGCGGCATCTTGATGCCCGGCGGTGCTCGAAATCCTCACGTACAAAACGTACGCTCCGGTTTCTGCGCTCCGGCGGTCATCAACCTGCCACCGCTCGCTACGCCCGACACATTGCGACGGCATGTTTTGAGCGGGCACTGGAACGTATAACCGGCGGGCAGCATGAACGAAATTGAAAAGAAGAAGGTCATCTGGCGCAGTCGGCGTGGATTGCTGGAGGTTGATCTGCAACTGGAGCGTTTTGTGCGCGACGTGTTGCCCGGCCTGGCTGACGCCGAGTGGCAACGTTATGCCGATATGCTGCTGCTTTCCGACAATGATTTGATGGATTACCTGAATGGCAAGGCGCAGTGTCCGGACCCGTACCTGGCGCCGATGATAGACCGGATTCGCGCTCATCAACACACAGACCTGGCATGAAGCCAGCGATGAAAACCCTGGAGCTTTGAAGCATGGAAAACAAAGTCACTCTGACTTATAGCGGCGGCACCATTGATCTGCCGGTGACGGCAGGTACGCTGGGCCCTGATGTTGTGGATATCCGCCAGTTCTCCAAGACCGGCATGTTCACGTTTGATCCAGGCTTTCTGGCCACCGCCGCGTGTGAATCGAAAATCACCTTTATCGATGGCGACCAGGGCCAGTTGTACTACCGCGGTTATCCGATCGAGCAACTGGCTGAGCATTCCGATTACATGGAAACCTGCTACCTGCTCATCAACGGCGAACTGCCGAGCGAAGCGCAAAAGAAAGAATTCACCCGCATCGTGATGCGCCACACCATGGTGCATGACCAGATGACGCGTTTCTTCCAGGGCTTCCGCCGTGATGCGCACCCGATGGCGATGATGGTGGGCGTGACTGGCGCGCTGTCGGCGTTCTATCAGGACAGCCTGGATATCACCAACCCGCGCCACCGCGAAGTGACGATGTACCGGTTGATCTCCAAGATCCCGACCATTGCCGCCATGTGCTATCGCTACAGCAAGGGTCTGCCGTTCAACTACCCCAAGAACGACCTGAGCTACACCGCCAACTTCATGCACATGATGTTTGCTACGCCGTGCGAAGAGTACAAGCCCAACCCGGTGCTGGTGAAGGCGCTGGACCGCATCTTTATGCTGCACGCCGATCACGAACAAAACGCCTCCACCTCGACGGTGCGTCTGGCCGGTTCGTCGGGTGCCAACCCGTTTGCGTGTATCGCCGCCGGTATCGCGTGTCTGTGGGGCCCCAGCCACGGTGGCGCCAACGAAGCCGTGCTGAAGATGCTGGACGAAATCGGCAGCGTCGAAAACGTGCCGGCATTTATGGAAGGCGTGAAGAACAAAACCCACAAGCTGATGGGCTTTGGTCACCGCGTTTACAAGAACATGGACCCGCGCGCCAACATCATGCGCCAGACCTGCTACGAAGTACTGAAAGAGCTCGGCCTGGAAAACGATCCCAAGCTGAAGCTGGCCATGGCGCTGGAAAAAATCGCGCTGGAAGACCCGTACTTTATCGAACGCAAGCTCTACCCCAACGTCGACTTCTACTCCGGCATCGTGCTGACCGCGCTCAATATCCCGGTGTCGATGTTTACCGTGGTGTTTGCGCTGGCGCGTACCGTGGGCTGGATCAGCCACTGGAACGAAATGATCTCCGATCCGGGCATGAAGATTGGCCGTCCGCGCCAGCTGTACACCGGCGCGCCGCGTCGCGATTACGTGCCGGTGGATCAGCGTCCGGGCTCGGCCACCGACCCGAAAGACATCTGATCGATAGCAGGCAACACACAGCCGGGGCGCGGTGGGCAAGCGCCGCACCCGCTGTGATAAACCAAAAACATAAGCAATACCCGTGGCTGACGGGCGTCAGCCACGATCGAGGCCCCGCACCAGGCAGAGCGGGGGAGTAGACAGGACACACTGGCCATGAAACGCGAGCTGGAACAGCTAGAACTCAATTCCCACCTGTTCGGTGGCAATGCTCCCTTTGTGGAGGACTTGTACGAGCAGTATCTGGAAGACCCCAACCAGGTGGATGCCGGGTGGCGGGCGTACTTCGACAAGCTGCAACAGCAGCCGGGTAACAGCGGTCGCGATATCCCGCGCGCACCGATCGAAGAATCGTTCCGGCAACTGGCACGCCAGCCCCGAACCATGGCCGTACACGCGGCAGTGGCCGACGACTCGGTGTCGCGCAAACAGGTGGAAGTGCTGCGCATGATGCAGGCCTACCGTTTGCTGGGCAGCCGCAATGCCACCCTCGACCCGCTGTGCCGCATGGACACCGCCTACGTCGAAGAGCTCGATCCCAAGTTTTATGGCTTTACCGAAACCGATATGGCGCTGCAATTCGGCACCAATATCAAATCGATGGAGCGCGCTTCGCTGGCCGAAGTGATGGCGTTTGCCAAGCAGACCTACTGCGGCAATATCGGCCTGGAATTCATGCACATCACCAATTCCGAAACCCGTAAATGGGTGCTGGAATGGTTTGAAGAACGTCGCTCCACGCCGTCGTTCAACGCCGAGCAAAAGCTGCGCATCTTCAAGCAAGTGACCGCAGCCGAAACGCTGGAACAATACCTGCACAAAAAATACGTTGGGCAAAAGCGCTTCTCGCTGGAAGGCGGCGATTCGCTGATCCCGGCCATGGATTACCTGGTGCAGATGGCCGGTGAGCAAGGCGTGCAGGAGATGGTGATCGGCATGGCCCACCGCGGTCGCCTTAATGTGCTGGTTAACATCCTTGGCAAGCAGCCGCGCGATCTGTTCAGCGAATTTGAAGGCCGCCCGACCACCGAACTGCCGTCCGGCGACGTCAAATATCACAACGGTTTCTCGGCCGATATCCCGACCGCTGGCGGCCCGGTGCATTTGAGTCTGGCGTTCAACCCGTCGCACCTCGAAATCGTCAACCCGGTGGTGGAAGGCTCGGTGCGCGCGCGCCAACAGCGTCGCGGCGACCGTGCGGGCGAACAAGTGCTGCCGGTACTGATCCACGGCGACTCGGCCTTCATCGGCCTGGGCACCAACCAGGGCACGTTCAACCTGTCGTCCACGCGCGGTTACGGCACGGGCGGCACGGTGCATCTGGTGGTCAACAACCAGATCGGCTTTACCACCTCCGACACCCGCGATACCCGTTCCACGCTGTATTGCACCGACATCGCCAAGATGGTCGAAGCACCGATTTTCCACGTGAATGGCGATGATCCCGAAGCCGTGTGCTTTGTCATCCACGCCGCCATGGAATACCGCAAGACCTTCAAGAAAGACGTGGTGGTCGACATCGTGTGTTTCCGCAAGCACGGCCACAACGAAGCCGATGATCCGTATCTGACCCAGCCGATGATGTACAAGCGCATCGCGCAACATCCGGGCGTGCGCAAAAAATATGCCGACAAGCTGATTGCCGAAGGCGTGATCCAGGCCGACCAGGCCGATGCGTTGATCCAGGCCTACCGCGCTGCGCTGGACAAAGGCGAGCACGTCGAAAGCACCACGCTGACCGACTACAAGCGCTCGTACGCCATCGACTTTAGCCGCTATATCGGCGCGCACTGGCGTCACCCGGTGACCACGGCCGTGCCGCAAGCCGATCTGGCGCGGCTGACCGAAAAATTCACCACCGTGCCGGAAGGCTTCAAGCTGCACCGCACCGTCGAGAAAGTGGTGCATGACCGCCGCGAAATGGTGGCCGGCAATCTGAATATCGACTTTGGTATGGCCGAACATTTGGCCTATGCCACGCTGCTGACCGAAGGCTATCCGATCCGTATTTCGGGTGAGGATTCCGGTCGCGGCACGTTTAACCATCGTCACGCCGTGTTCCATGATCAGGGTCGTGAGCGTTGGGATCAGGGCGCGTTTGTGCCGCTGCAATACCTCAGCGACAACCAGGCGCACTTTACCGTTATCGATTCGATCCTGAACGAAGAAGCGGTGCTGGCGTTTGAATACGGCTACGCCTCGTCGGCGCCGGATGAGCTGGTGATCTGGGAAGCGCAGTTTGGCGATTTTGGTAACGGCGCGCAGGTGGTGATCGATCAGTTCATCACTTCGGGCGAAACCAAATGGGGCCGTCTGTGCGGCCTGACCATGTTCCTGCCGCACGGCTACGACGGCGCTGGCCCGGAACACTCGTCGGCGCGCGTCGAGCGTTATCTGCAGCTGTGTGCCGAGCACAATATCCAGGTGGTGCAGCCGACTGAAGCCAGCCAGGTGTTCCACATGCTGCGCCGCCAGATGATCCGCCCGGTGCGCAAGCCGCTGATCGTGATCATGAGCAAGCGTCTGCTCAAGGCCAAGATGTCGGCCAGCCCGATCGACCAGTTCACCAGCGGCGAATTCCGCAACGTGATTGGCGACAGCGCCGCGCTGGAAGCCAAAAAGGTGAAGCGTGTGGTGGCGTGCGCGGGTCAGGTGTACTACGACCTCGAAGCCGCGCGCAAAGAGCGTGACATCAAGGACATCGCCATTGTGCGGGTGGAACAGCTGTATCCGTTCCCGACTGAAGAATTGCGCGCCGAAATGGAGAAATACCCCAATGCGCGTGAACTGATGTGGGTGCAGGAAGAGCCGCGCAACCAGGGCGCCTGGCATGCCATCCGCCATCGTCTGGAAGGCGTGATGCTGCCCAAGCAGACCTTGCTGTACGCGGGCCGCAGCTCGTCGGCCTCGCCAGCCGTGGGTTATATGAGCAAGCACACCGCGCAGCTGAAAGCCTTCCTTGACGAAGCCATGACGCTGTAACAACGCCGCCGTCCCCCAACGCTGTACCCGCTGCGCCAACGTAACGCGCGGCGGGGCCGAATACCCAATTGGAGAAACCCTGCATGATCATCGAAATCAAGGTGCCGCAACTGCCCGAATCCGTTGAAGAAGCCACGCTGCTGCAATGGAAGAAAAAAGAAGGCGACGCTGTGGCGCGTGACGAAAGCATTATCGATATCGAGACCGACAAGGTCGTGCTCGAAATCCCGGCGCCGCAAGCCGGTGTACTGGTGTCCATCGCCCGCAAAGAAGGCGATTCGGTCACCAGCAATGATGTGATCGCAACAATCGATACCGATGCCGTCGCCGCAGGCGCGCCCGCTCCGGCCGCCGCAGCACCGGCGCCGCATGTGGTGGAAGAAAAGAAGCGCGTAGAAGCCGCTGCCGAAGCGCACGGCGTGGAAGCCTCGGCCGTGGGCTTTGGCACCGCCGTGATGCCCGCCGCCAAAAAGCTGGCTGCCGATGCCAATGTAGATACCGCTGGCGTTGCTGGCACGGGCCGTGGTGGTCGCGTGCTGAAAGAAGACGTGCAAGCCGCGATTGCTGGCGGTGGCAACAAGCCGACCCCGGCCGCACCGTCGCCGGCCAAAGCACCCACCCCGGTGCTGCTGCCCGCCGGTGATCGCCAGGAACAACGCGTGCCGATGAGCCGTTTGCGCCAACGCGTGGCCGAGCGCCTGCTGCAATCGCAAGCCACCAACGCCATCCTGACCACTTTTAACGAAGTGAACATGAAGCCGCTGATGGACCTGCGTAACAAGTACAAAGACCGCTTTGAAAAAGACCACGGCGTGAAGCTGGGCTTTATGGGCTTCTTTGTGAAAGCCGCAGTGCACGCGCTGAAAAAATACCCGATCGTCAACGCCTCGGTCGATGGCAGCGAAATCGTGTACCACGGCTATTACGACGTCGGCGTGGCCGTGGGCAGCCCGCGTGGCCTGGTGGTGCCGATCATCCGTAACGCCGACCAGCTGAGCCTGGCCGATATCGAGAAGACCATCGCCGACTTCGGCAAGCGTGCGCAAGAAGGCAAGCTGACCGTGGAAGAACTCACCGGCGGCACCTACACCATCAGCAATGGCGGCACCTTTGGTTCGATGATGTCCACCCCGATCATCAACCCGCCGCAATCGGCCATCCTGGGCATGCACGCCACCAAAGACCGCGCTGTGGTCGAGAACGGCGAGATCGTGGTGCGCCCGATGATGTACCTGGCGCAATCGTACGATCACCGCATTATCGACGGCCGCGAAGCCGTGCTGAGCCTGGTCGCCATCAAAGAAGCGATTGAAGATCCGGCGCGTCTGCTGCTGGATATCTAACCCTGCGATGGCGCGCCGTTCTGATCGGATGGCGCGCCCGACTCGATGCCCAAACAAGGTAAAAGAACATGTCGCAACAATTTGATGTACTGGTGATCGGCGGCGGCCCTGGCGGTTATGTAGCTGCCATCCGCGCCGCGCAGCTGGGCTTTAAAACCGCCTGCGTCGATGAATTCAAGAACGCCGAAGGCAAAGCCAGCCTGGGCGGCACCTGCCTGAACGTGGGCTGCATTCCGTCCAAGGCCTTGCTGGAATCGTCCGAGAACTGGGAACGCATCGAACACAAATTTGCCGCGCACGGCATTACTGTGGAAGGCGCAAAGTTTGATGTAAGCAAGATGCTGGAGCGCAAGCAAAGCATCGTCAACAAGCTGACCACGGGCGTGGCCTTCTTGCTGAAAAAGAACAAGATTGCCAGCCTGTTTGGCCACGGCAAATTGCTGGGCCGCGAAGGCGAGCAGTGGCAAGTCGAAGTCAGTCTGGATGGCCAGACCGAAGTGGTCAGCGCCACCCACGTGATCATCGCCACCGGTTCGGTGCCGCGCCAACTGCCCGATCTGCCGTTTGATAACAAAGTGGTGCTGGATAACGTTGGCGCGCTGTCGATTCCCGCCGTGCCGGGCAAGCTGGGTGTGATTGGCGCGGGCGTGATTGGTCTGGAAATGGGCTCGGTGTGGAAGCGTCTGGGTTCCGACGTCACCATCCTTGAAGCCGCGCCGGGCTTTTTGCTGGCCGCCGATGAGGCCGTTGCCAAAGAAGCGCAAAAATCGTTTATCCGCGATCTGGGCCTGAAGATCAGCACCAGCATCAAGATCACCAGCGCCAAAGCCAGCGCCGACCATGTGGCGGTGGAATGGACCGATAGCGAAGGCAAGCCGCAGTCCGAAACCTTCGACAAGCTGATTGTGTCGATCGGCCGCGTGCCCAATACGTGGAACCTGGCCGCCGACAGCGTGGGCCTGAAGCTGGATCAGCGCGGCTTTATCGAAGTGGACGAAGACTGCCGCACCGCGCTGCCCAATCTGTGGGCGGTGGGCGATGTGGTGCGCGGCCCGATGCTGGCGCACAAAGCGTCGGAAGAAGGCGTGGCGGTGGCTGAACGCATTGCGGGGCAAAAGCCGCATATCGATTTCAACACCGTGCCGTGGGTGATTTACACCAGCCCCGAACTGGCATGGGTGGGCAAGACCGAACAGCAACTGAAAGCCGAAGGCGTCGAATATCGCAAAGGCCAGTTTCCGTTTAGCCCCAATGGCCGCGCGCTGGGCCTGGGCGAAACCACCGGCTTTGTAAAAATGTTGGCGGATGCCAAAACCGACCGCATCCTGGGCGTGCATATCGTGGGCCCGTTTGCCTCCGAGCTGATTACCGAAGCTGTGGTGGCGATGGAATTTGGCGCCTCCAGCGAAGACATCGCCCGCATCGTGCACGCGCATCCGTCGTTGTCGGAAGCCATGCACGAAGCCGCGCTGGGCGTGGACAAACGCGGTCTGCATTCCTGATTACCGCACGCTGAACTGATTAACACGGGAGGTGCGCGCTCCGGCCGCACCGCTTGTATCTCCAAAAGGAAATCTCATGAACCTGCACGAATATCAGGCCAAGGAACTGCTGGCCAAATACGGTCTGCCCGTCCAGCGCGGCATTCTGGCCCACAGCGGCGAAGAAGCCGCTGCAGCCTATGACAAGCTTGGCGGCAAGTTTGCCGTGGTCAAGGCGCAAGTGCATGCGGGCGGCCGTGGTAAAGCCGGTGGCGTGAAAGTGGTGAAGAGCCGCGAAGAAGCCGCCGCCGAAGCCACGCGTTTGATCGGTACCAATCTGGTTACCTATCAAACCGACGCCGCTGGCCAACCGGTGCACAGCGTGCTGGTGTGTGAAGACATGTACCCGGTGCAGCGCGAACTGTACCTGGGCGCGGTGGTGGATCGCGGCTCGCAGCGCGTGGTGTTTATGGTGTCGACCGAAGGTGGCGTCGAGATCGAGAAGGTCGCCGAAGAAACCCCGGAAAAAATCATCAAGATTGAAGTGAACCCGCTGGTGGGCATGCAACCGTTCCAGGCGCGTGATGCCGCGTTTGCGCTGGGCCTGTCGGGCGCGCAGATCGGTGCGTTTGCCAAGCTGATGCTGGGTGCATACAACGCGTTTGTCGAAAACGACTTCGCGCTGTTTGAAGTCAACCCGCTGGCGCTGCGCGAAAACGGCGAGCTGGCCTGCGTGGACGGCAAGATCAATCTGGACAGCAACGCGCTGTTCCGCCACCCGGACCTGCTGGCGCAACGCGACAAATCGCAAGAAAACGAACGCGAAGTGAAGGCGTCCGAGTTCGAACTGAACTACGTGGCGCTGGAAGGCAATATCGGTTGTATGGTCAACGGCGCAGGCCTGGCCATGGCCACCATGGACATCATCAAGTTGAAGGGCGGCCAACCGGCCAACTTCCTTGACGTGGGCGGCGGCGCCACCAAAGAACGCGTGATTGAAGCCTTCAAGCTGATCCTGGCCGATGACTCGGTCAAGGGCGTGCTGATCAACATCTTCGGCGGCATCGTGCGTTGCGACATGATCGCCGAAGCCATTATCGCGGCCGTAAAAGAAGTGAACGTGACCGTGCCGGTGGTGGTGCGTCTGGAAGGCAACAATGCAGAGCTGGGCGCGAAGATTCTCGATGAATCCGGCCTCAAGCTGACTTCGGCCCAGGGCCTGAACGACGCAGCCGAGAAGATCGTCGCTGCCGTGGCCGCGCTGGCCTGATCACCGCACAAAGGATTCCGAAATGAGCGTTCTGGTTAATAAAGATACGAAAGTGCTGGTGCAAGGTTTCACCGGCAAGAATGGCACCTTCCACGCTGAACAAGCGCTGAAGGTGGGCACCAAGGTGGTCGGCGGCGTCACCCCGGGTAAGGGCGGCAGCGAGCATCTGGGCCTGCCGGTGTTCAACACCATGAAAGACGCGGTGCGCCAGACCCAGGCTGATGCCTCGGTCATCTATGTGCCCGCAGCGTTTGCCAAGGATTCGATCCTGGAAGCGATTGATTCGGGCGTGCAGCTGATCGTCTGCATTACCGAAGGCGTGCCGACGCTGGACATGCTGTATGTAAAGAAAGCCGTGGACGAAGCCGGCATCCGCCTGATCGGCCCGAACTGCCCCGGCGTGATTACCCCGGGTGAATGCAAGATCGGCATCATGCCGTGGCACATCCACAATCCGGGCCGCATCGGCATTGTCAGCCGCTCCGGCACGCTGACCTACGAAGCCGTGGCGCAAACCACCGCGCTGGGCCTGGGCCAGTCCACGTGTATCGGTATCGGCGGCGACCCGATCCCCGGCACCAGCCATATCGATGCACTGAAGCTGTTCCAGGATGATCCGGACACCGACGCCATCATCATGATCGGCGAAATCGGCGGCAGCGCCGAAGAAGAAGCCGCTGAATTTGCGCGCCAGTACGTGACCAAGCCGGTGGTGGGCTACATCGCTGGCGTTACCGCACCGAAGGGCAAGCGCATGGGCCATGCGGGCGCCATCATCTCGGGCGGCAAGGGCACGGCGGAAGAGAAGTTCAAGGCCTTCGAACAAGCCGGCATCGCCTACACGCGCAGCCCGGCTGAAATCGGCAAGACCATGTTTGAACTGCTCAAATCCAAGGGCATGATTTAAGCGCGGTCTGGCTTAAGGACTGCAAGAACGGCTCGCACCTGGCGGGCCGTTTTTTTATTTGTGGCGGTGGCACGCGCCGGGTATGGTGGGGCGACCAAAAAACAAGGAATGACGATGCGGATGGCGCGATATCTGGTGGCGGCGTGGGTGATGGTCACCGTTTCTTCGGCATGGGCGGCGGGCACGCTGGTGGTGCCCAAGCAGATTGAATTTGACGGCAAGACGTATACGGTTGACTACGAAAAAGCCATGCCGCAACAGGCCATCCATATGTACGCCAGCGACGGCGAGAAGGCCTCGAGCTGGACATGGACGCGCTTGTTGACGATCAATCAGCTGGATGTGGGGCGCGGGACGCTGGCGCAATGGGCCAAGGTAACGCAGATCAATTTTGAGCGCCAGAAGCCGACGCCGTTTGTGCTGTTTGAGGTGAAGGGCGATGAAGCGTGGGCGCGGATTGTGTTTCCACCAGAGGCATCGCACCCCACGTATGAGGCGCAAGCGTGGCATGCGCGCCTGGTGGAGGGATGCGGGATGGCGGTGGTGCAGTTTGCCCGGCAGATTGCGGCACCGGATGGCAAGGCGGATGCGGCTTTGTTTGAGCAGGCGAAGGCGGGGACGGCGCGGGATTTGGGGTTTTTGAAGGAGCTGGGGTGGGGGGGGAGGTGTCAGTGATGGGCGGGGGTGGTTTTTGGTACTCGCGTGGTGACTGGCGGCCTGTTTTAACTGCTTGTGCCTGCGGCGCATGTTTTGATGTTCAGCTTGCGCTGAACAAACCTTTT
>NZ_BAAIHC010000029.1:0-49869 GCF_054652575.1 Silvimonas sp. JCM 19000
ACGAGGCGCAAGCCGAACATCGAAACACGCCCCGCAGGCTAAAACGCTCAAAGCCTCCAGCGAAAAAAGCACATGCAGCAAAGCCCACCACCCCACCCAACCGCACATCCCAACACCTAGCCGACCACCTCATCCCCCTCCACCACCACCCGCTGCACCATCAACGCCCGGTCCAGCACCACATAATCCGCCCACGCCCCGATCCCCAGCCGCCCCCGATCCGCCACACCCAGGTATTCCGCCGGATAGCGCGACACCCGGTTGCTGGCGTCTTCCAGCGTCAGCCCGATGCCCACGAGGTTGCGTAATGCCACATCCATGGTCAGTGCGCTGCCCGCCAGCGTGCCATCAGGCAGCCGCACGCCACCCATGCATTTGGTAATCGTCCGGCCCTCATCCTTGCGATATTCGCCGTCGGGCAAGCCGGTGGCCACCGAGGCGTCGGTAACGCAATACAACCTGGGGATGGCGCGAAACGCCGTGCGCATTGCGCCGGGGTGTACGTGGATCAGGTCGGGGATCAGTTCGCTGTAATGCGCATGCGCCAGCGCCGCTCCCACCATGCCCGGGGCGCGATGGTTGAGTACCGACATCGCGTTATAGAGATGGGTGAACCCGGCCACGCCGTGCGCCAGCGCGGCCACGCCGTCTTCGTAACTGCCCAGGGAATGCCCGATCTGCACCCGCACGCCGCGCGCCGTCAGCGCCTGGATCACTTCCGCGTGGCCGGCCAGTTCCGGCGCCAACGTCAGCACGCGGACCGGCACTGCCGCCAGATATTGCTCAACCTCAGCCATGACCGCCGTGCGGGCATGCGCGGGCAAGCCGCCCAGACGTTCGCCGTTTACATAGGGGCCTTCCAGATGCACGCCCAGATAACGCGCAGCGCCTGCCGCTCGCTCCCGGATGGGCGCTGCCAGCGCCTGCAACGCGGCCAGTAAGCGGGCGTGCGGCGCATTGACTGTCGTCGCCAGCATCGAGGTGGTGCCGTGTTGCGCATGGCGTCGCGCAATCGCCACAGCGGCATCGGCACCGTCCATCACATTGTGGCCATCGGCCCCGTGCACATGCAGATCGACAAAGCCGGGCAGCACATAACCGTATGTATTGTTTGCAGGGTTTACTGGCGCGGCCTGGAGGGCGCTGATCCGACCGGCGTCGCTGGTCAGGGTGCCCAGGCGCCAGCCATCGGCGGTGAGGATATTCGCATAAGGTGAGGAAGACATCGCGGCTCCAGTAAAGCGGCGGCTTTCAGCATGCTGCCGCCGATGTTGCAAGATACATACGGGCTTCATTGTGACGGCCAAGCCACTTCTGCAAGTAAAAAAACGTTACAGCCGACGAAGCGTGTGCCAACACCAGCAAACGCTGGTTTTCTCATCAACCAGAGGGCGGTTTTGGGTTGCCCAATATTTAAGCAGGCGTTAGAATTCGCGCCTTTTCCGCACTCCAGGCACCCATGCAGATCGGGCCGTATTCCTTACGCAATAACCTGTTTGTCGCGCCCATGGCGGGGGTGACGGACCGGCCGTACCGGCAACTGTGCCGGCACTTTGGCGCGGGTTATGCGGTGTCAGAGATGATCACGGCCAATAACGCACTGTGGGATAACGCCAAAACGCGGCGGCGCATGGATCATGCGGGTGAGCCGGGGCCGATTGCAGTGCAGATTGCCGGGTCTGATCCGGCCATGCTGGCGCAGGCGGCGCGGCTGAACGTGGAACTGGGCGCGCAGATTATCGATATCAATATGGGCTGCCCGGCCAAAAAGGTCTGCAACAAGCTGGCGGGGTCAGCCCTGCTCAAAGATGAAGACCTGGTCGGCCAGATCCTTGATGCCGTGGTGGCAGCCGTAGATGTGCCGGTCACGCTCAAGACGCGGCTGGGTTTTTGTAATGGCCAAGAGAATATTTTGCGTGTGGCGCAACGCGCCGAAGCCGCCGGCATCGCCGCGCTGGCGGTGCATGGTCGCACGCGTGAAGACATGTATAACGGCGCTGCGCGCTATGAGCTGATCCGTCAGGTCAAGCAAAGCGTGGGCATTCCGGTAATTGCAAACGGCGATATTGATACGCCGCAAAAAGCGCGCGAAGTGTTGGCGCAAACTGGCGCAGATGCCGTCATGGTGGGCCGCGCGGCGCAAGGACGGCCGTGGTTGTTCAGAGAGATTGCGCATTTTCTGGACACCGGTGCGCTGTTGCCGCCGCCGCAAGTGAGCGAAATCCGCGATGTGCTGGATGGCCATCTGGATGAGCTGTACGCGTTTTATGGCGAGTACTCGGGTTGTCGCATCGCCCGCAAACATATCGCCTGGTATACCCGCGGCCTGCACGATGGCAACGCCTTCCGCCAGGCCATGTATCAACTGGACAGCACCGCCGCGCAACACGCTGCCGTGCGCCAGTATTTTGACGGACTGGCGCGTCGTGGCGAGCGCTTGCAATACGAAGACGAGAACACAAAGGACGCCGGCGATGATCTCGCCGACGCCGCGCTGGCGGCGTGAGCAACCGTCAGCAGGGTCGCGCCCCGGGTACGCTTTTGCACACTGCAAGCGGCCGCCGCGCACAGGTTTTAAACAAAGTAGCCGTGCGCCCAGCACAAATAAAACAGACCGGGCGCCGTTTGGGGAATGAGCAATGAATCAGCCAGCAGTACTTACCTTTACCAGCGAGATCGATCCGATTGCCGAGGCCATCCGTGCGTCTTTGCAGCAGTATTTTGATGATCTGGATGGTGAAGCGCCGTGCGCGTTGTATGAAATGGTGTTGTCGCGAGTGGAAAAACCGTTGCTTGAAATGGTGCTGGATCATGTAGCCGGCAACCAGACCCGTGCGGCCGATGTGTTGGGCATCAACCGTAATACCTTGCGTAAAAAGCTGCAGACCTACGACATGCTGTAACCGAGGGATCGCCACGCGGGCCCAGGCTGGCGCGGCGGACCACCGGAACGAGATCAAGATATTCCACCGGCTAGCCCGTGCCCGGTAGCCGACGCGGCATGTTTGTGCCGCGCTTCTTAGCCCCGCAGAAATCCAGGAAAAGCAAATGACCACCATCAAACGCGCGCTGATCAGTGTCTCGGACAAGACCGGCGTTCTCGAATTTGCCCAGGCACTGGCTGGCCACGGCGTTGAAATCCTGTCCACTGGCGGTACCGCCCGCCTGCTGGCCGATCACAACGTGCCGGTGATCGAAGTCGCTGATTACACCGGCTTCCCCGAAATGCTGGATGGCCGCGTCAAGACGCTGCATCCCAAAATCCACGGCGGCATTCTGGGTCGGCGCGATCTGCCGGCGCATGTGGCCATGATGTCCGAGCACGACATCGGCAATATCGATCTGGTCTGCGTCAACCTGTACCCGTTTGAAGCCACCATCGCGCGTCCCGATTGCACGTTTGAAGACGCCATCGAAAACATCGATATCGGTGGCCCGGCCATGGTGCGCTCCGCCGCCAAGAACCATGCGCATGTGGCCATCGTGACCGACGCCGCCGATTACGCGCCGCTGCTGGCCGAACTGGCCGCCAACCATGGCGCGCTGTCGTCAGCCACGCGCGTCAATCTGGCCAAAAAAGCCTTCAGCCATACCGCGGCGTATGACGGTGCGATCTCTAACTATCTGACCGCGCTGGCCGACAATGGCGAGAAAAAAGTGTGGCCGGATCGCCTCAATCTGCAATTCAGCAAAGTGCAGGACATGCGCTACGGCGAAAACCCGCACCAGTCCGCCGCTTTTTATCGCGATCTGGACCCGGCCGCGGGCAGTTTGTCCAGCTATGAACAACTGCAAGGCAAAGAACTGTCGTACAACAACATCGCCGACAGCGACGCCGCGTGGGAAGCCGTCAAACAGTTTGAAGAACCGGCCTGCGTGATTGTCAAACACGCCAATCCGTGTGGCGTAGCCATTGGCGCCGATGCCTTCAGTGCCTATCGTCTGGCGTTTGCCACTGATCCGACGTCAGCCTTTGGCGGGATCATTGCGTTTAACCGTGAAGTGGATGGCGACACCGTGCAAGCGGTCGCGGCGCAATTCCTTGAAGTACTGATTGCACCGTCGTACACCGCCGAAGCGCTGGCTTTGCTGGCAAAGAAGGTCAATGTACGGGTGCTGCGCGTGCCTTTGCTGGCGGGCGCCAACCACTTTGACGTCAAGCGCGTGGGCGGTGGCTTGCTGGTGCAGACGCCGGATCTGCACGCGCTGACACTGAATGATCTGAAAGTGGTCACCAAAAAAGCACCGACCCCGGCACAACTGGGTGATTTGCTGTTTGCCTGGCGCGTGGCCAAGTTCGTCAAGTCGAACGCCATCGTGTTCTGCGGCAAGGGGCAGACCCTGGGTATCGGCGCCGGTCAGATGAGCCGCGTTGATTCCACGCGCATTGCCGCCATCAAGGCGCGCAACGCCGGTCTGGAACTGCGTGGGTCGGTGGCGGCATCGGATGCGTTCTTCCCGTTCCGTGACGGGGTGGATGTCATCGCTGAAAATGGCGTATCCGCCATCATCCAGCCGGGTGGTTCGGTGCGCGACGAAGAAGTGATTGCCGCAGCCGATGAGCACGGCATTGCCATGGTGGTGACGGGCATCCGCCACTTCCGCCACTAAGCAGTCGTCTCTGCCGGGCGCCTGCCTCTGGTGTATCCATTACACGAGGCAGGCGGGCAGAGTGGAGTGCCTGCAAGCCGTGACATGTTTTTTTTTATAAAGAATCTTTATGAGAAAACATTGGCATGCAGGCGGGCTGCTCCTGAGCGCGCTGATTGCAAGTTCAAGCGCCCGCGCCATCGACTGTACGGGCATGGGTGACTGGATCAACGCGGCCTGTCAGCGCGTGGATAACACGGTGAGCAATGGCAGCCCCGATCTGTATTTCTCGGGTTACACGTGGCACGATCCGGCCACCTACGACGAAGAAAAACGCAAAACCTTTAATGATCATGCGTGGGGCCTGGGCTACGGTCGGCATACCACCGACGAGCATGGCAACGACGAAATCGTCTATGGCCTGGCGTTTTCAGATTCGCATTACAAGCCCGAACTGCTGGCTGGCTACGCAAAACTGTGGTTTGCCCCGGTCGCCGGGCAATGGGCCGTGGCGGCGGGGTATACCGCCGGGCTGACTTCGCGCCGCGATATTTTTGGCGGCATACCGTTTCCGATCGTGCTGCCGCTGGCTGCAGTGCGCTACGACAAGCTTTCGGTGATGGGCACCTTTATCCCCAAAGTGGGCGGTGGTTTCAATCACGGCAACGTCGCCTTCTTTTTCGGGCGTTACGAGTACTAATTAAAAAGCAGGGAAATCGAGATGAATGTGCTGGTAATCGGTAATGGCGGGCGGGAACACGCGCTGGCCTGGAAGTTGGCGCAATCCACGCGCGTGACCAAAGTATTCGTGGCGCCGGGCAATGCGGGCACCGCGCTGGAACCCGATCTGACCAATGTCGAAATCACCGACATTCAGGAACTGGTGGCCTTTGCGCAAAAAGAGCATGTGCAACTGACGGTGGTCGGCCCCGAAGCCCCGTTGTCGCAAGGCGTGGTGGATGCGTTCCGCGCGGCCGGCCTCAAGATCTTTGGCCCGGCCAAAGCGGCGGCGCAACTGGAAAGCTCCAAGGACTTTGCCAAGGCGTTCATGAAGCGCCACAACATCCCGACTGCTGATTACGAGACCTTCTCCGACGCCACCCAGGCGCATGCATATGTGGACGCCAAAGGCGCGCCCATCGTGATCAAGGCCGATGGCCTGGCCGCCGGCAAAGGCGTGGTGGTGGCGATGTCGCTGCAAGAAGCGCATGACGCCATCGACGCCATGCTGTCAGATAACAAACTGGGCGATGCCGGCGCGCGCGTGGTGATCGAAGAATTCCTCACCGGCGAAGAAGCCAGCTTTATTGTGATGGTGGATGGCAAGAACGTGCTGCCGCTGGCTTCGAGCCAGGATCACAAGCGCTTGCTCGACGCCGACGAAGGCCCCAATACCGGCGGCATGGGCGCCTATAGCCCGGCCCCGGTGGTGACGCCGGAAATCCACGCCAGGGCCATGCGCGAAATCATTCTGCCCACCGTGCAAGGCATGGCGCGCGACGGCATTGTCTACACCGGCTTTTTGTACGCCGGCCTGATGATCAGCCCGGATGGCGCGGTCAAAACGCTGGAATTCAATTGCCGCATGGGCGACCCGGAAACCCAGCCCATCATGCTGCGCCTGAAGAGCGATCTGGTGCCGCTGGTGGAGCACGCTGTGAATGGCACGCTGGATAAAGCCGAAGTGGAATGGGATCGCCGCGTGGCGCTGGGCGTGGTGATGGCTGCGGCCAATTACCCGGACACCCCGCGCAAAGGTGACGTCATCCGCAATCTGCCCGCTGCGGCCGATGATGGCCACGTGTTCCACGCCGGTACGTCGCTAAATGCCGATGGCGCGCCACAAACCAGCGGTGGCCGCGTGTTGTGTGTAACGGCGTTTGGCGAGAACTTTGCCGCTGCGCAAAAGCGCGCTTATGAATTGCTGGCAGGCATTGAATTTGATGGCGCGCAATTCCGTCGCGATATTGGCTGGCGGGCCATAGGCCGCGCACCTAAGGCGCAGGCGTAAGCTTTAGCAGCAATTATTGATAGTAGTCACAACGCCCGGACTACCTTGGCCGGGCGTTGACCGACATCAAAGTCGGGGGCGCTCACGGCTCGCATTATGCTCATTCTGAGAATCATTCTTATTTGTGAGCCGCCCAATGTCCTCTTTGCTCGCCCTGCCATTGCACCAGTCCGCCACGGTGCTCGATCTGGCTACCCCCGTTGAGTTAACCCGCCGCCTTGCGGCCATGGGCTTGCGCCATGGTTGCCAGGTCACCGTCTTGCGCAAAGCCGGTTGGCACGGACCGTTGCAGATCCGCGTCGATAGCCATACCGAGCTGATGCTACGCCGCGTCCATGCGGCCTTTATTACGGTGAGCGACGAGGTGACCTTATGAGCGGCCCGCGTCAAATCGCGCTGGTGGGCATGCCCAATACCGGCAAATCCACCTTGTTTAATCGGTTGACTGGCGGCAATGCGCGCGTGGCCAACTGGCCGGGGCTGACGGTGGAACTGGCCACCCAGCGCGTGTTGTTGGGCGCGCAGATGGCACGGCTGGTCGACTTGCCGGGCATTTATGATCTAAGCGGTGGCGCCGAGGATGAGCGCGTGGCGCAGCAGTTTCTGGCCGCCACGCCCTTGCATGCGCTGGTGGTGGTGCTGAATGCCAGCCAGCTGGCACGGCAGTTGGCGCTGGTATTGCAACTTAAAGCGCTGGGCGCGCCCTTGTTGGTGGTGCTGAATATGCGCGACGAAGCGCGCCAGGCCGGCATCGAAATTGACGTACCCGGCCTGGCCGCCCAGCTTGGTTGCGCGGTGCTGGCGGTATCGGCCCGGCTGGGAGAGGGGATCGCCGAATTGCGCCAGGCGCTGGCGCGGATGCTGGAGGTGCCATCGCATCAGCCGCTCGATCTGGCCCACGCCACCCCGGCTGCCGACTGGCATGCCGCCGAAGTCGAATTGTGGCGCAAACATGTACGTCATCCGCCCACGCTGGCCGCAGGCCCGACCGCGCGCATCGATCACTGGATTCTGCATCCGGCCGCCGGGCTGCCGCTGTTTGTGCTGACCATGTTTGCGCTGTTCCAGCTCACCTTTACCCTGGGCACCCCCTTGCAGGACTGGATAGGCGATCTGTTCAGCTGGTTTCGCAGCGCCGCGCTGCAACCCGCGCTAGCGCATGCACCCCCGTTGCTGCAGGGCATCTTGCTGGATGGTCTGTATGACGGCGTCAGCACGGTGATGTCGTTTGCGCCGCTGATCCTGCTGTTCTTTATGCTGATGGCGGTGATCGAAGATTCCGGCTACTTTGCCCGCGCCGCTTTCATGATGGACGGGCTGATGAGCCGGGTGGGGCTGGATGGACGCGGCTTTGTCATGCTGATGATGGGCTTTGGCTGCAATGTGCCCGCGCTGATGGGTACGCGGGTGATCCGCGATCCACGTGGGCGGCGTTTGACCATGCTGACCATCCCGTTTGCCTTGTGCTCGGCGCGCTTGCAGATCTTTCTGTTTTTGACTGCGGCGTTGTTTACCCAGAGCCAGGCGCCGTGGGTGCTGACCGGGCTGTATCTGATCAGCCTGCTGGTGGCGCTGGGCACGGCATGGTTGTTGCGCGGTCGGCAGATGTGCAGCGAGCCGTTTGCGCTGGAATTACCGCCTTACCGTCTGCCTTTATGGCGCCAGATGTTTGCCCGTGGCTGGGGGGAATGCCGCTCGTTTCTGCAAATGGCTTCGACCATGATCGTGGCGGGCGTGGTGCTGGTCTGGTTTCTCACCCATTACCCCGACGCGCATAACAGCTTTGCCGAAATGCTGGCGCGGGCCATGGCGCCGGTGCTGACACCGATCGGCATCCAGTCCGAAATGGCAGTGGCCTTGATCTTTGGCTTTGTCGCCAAAGAAGTGGTGCTGGGCGCGCTGGCCGTGATTACCGGTACCGAAGGTGCGGCGTTGGCGCATCACCTGGCGGGCAGCATGGATCATCTGGCCGCGCTGTCTTTCATGCTGTTTTCGTTGATTTACGTGCCGTGCGTAGCCACCATCGCCACCCTGCGCAAAGAGTCGAAAAGCAACTGGTTTGCTGCGGGATCAGTGGCGTGGTCGCTAGGGCTGGCGTGGGTGTTGTGCTTTGTGTTTTACCAAAGCGCGCGCTGGTTCTTTGGCTAGCCGGGGTGGCCACGGCTCAAGTGCTTTCGCGCACCTGCAGGCTAAAGCCCAGATCGCGACCCGGGGCGGGCGGGGTTTTGCCGGACATCAAATCCAGCAACATCCCGGCCGCAGCATGGCCGATGTCGTACCGCGGCGTGCGGATGGTGGTCAGCGTGGGCGTGGCCCAGGCGGCGCCATCCAGATCATTGAAGCCCGCCACCGCCAGCCGCTGCGGCACGGCAATGCCGTTGCGCTGGCAATAGGTCAACACACCCAGCGCCAGGTCATCATTGCAGCAAAACACCGCATCAATCTCCGGATGTTCTTGCAAGGCCGTGGCAATCATTTGCGCGCCGAGGCCAATGCCGGAATGTTCTGGCGTCAGCCATTCCAGGTCCTGGCGATAAATGCCCGCCTGTTGCAAGGCCTGACGATAACCAGCGGCGCGTTGCAACACGCGCTCATCCAGGCGCGCGCCAAAAAACGCGACGTTGCGATAACCGCGCGCCAGCAAATGTCGCGTCAGCGTATCGCCCGCCTCTTGCTGCGAGAAGCCTACGCAATAACGCTCGGCTTGCGGATCCAGCCCCATCATATGCACGACTGGAATCTGCAATTTATCCAGCCACGTGCGCATGCCTGCCGTCTGCCGCAGGCCGGTCAGCAAAATGCCATCCGGCGCGTGCGACAGATAGGTGCGCAGCAAGCGCTCTTCACGCGCGTCGTCGTAGCCGGTATTGCCGATCAGGATTTGATAGTGATGCGGGTCCAGCACGTCATTGATGCCCGCCAGGGTATCGATAAACACGGTATTGGACAGCGACGGAATCAGCACCACCACGGTCTGCGAGCGCGACGACACCAGCGTGCGCGCCGAGCGATTGGGTACATAGCCCAACTCATCGACGGCCGCCAGGATGCGTGCGCGTACGGCCTCGGACACCCGCTCGGGCGTATTCAATGCCCGCGAAACGGTAATGGCGCTAACGCCCACTTGCGCTGCGACATCATGCAGCGTGGCGGCACGCGAGGCGCGTGGTTTGGGTTTTCTGGGCATGCGGTGCTTCTATTTCAGTCTGGTTAAAACAGCGCGGCAAGCATACCGCAAACCGCCCACGGATCGCCGCCACACGTGCTGGCATCAGGTTATTCATTTATTGATGCGGTGGTGGCTGTTAACGTTAACATCAGTGCCAATGTAGTCGAAAATTTCTGACAACATCACTGCGCAGCATCAGTTGATCGCTGCGCCCACCGCCCATATCGCGTGCTCGCCACGCAGACCGGAGTCGCAAGCAATGGCAAACCTTAAATCTACCCTGTGTGCGCTGGCCGTTTGCAGCCTGGGTGCAACGGCCGTGCAGGCCGCAGATGTTGAAGTGCTGCATTACTGGACCTCGGGCGGCGAAGCCAAGGCCGCGGGTGAGCTGAAAAAAATGCTCGAAGCCAAGGGCGATCACTGGAAAGACTTTGCCGTGGCGGGGGGCGCCGGCGAAAACGCGATGACCGCGCTCAAGACCCGGGTCGTCTCGGGCAACCCACCGGCGGCGGCGCAACTCAAAGGCCCGGCGATTCAGGAATGGGGCGATCAGGGCGTGCTGGTGTCGATTGATGACGTCGCCAAAAAAGACAACTGGGACAAAGTATTGCCGCCGGTCGTGGCCAACGTCATGAAATACAAAGGCCAATACGTGGCTGCGCCGGTTAATGTGCACCGCGTTAACTGGCTGTGGATTAACGCCGATGCGCTCAAAAAAGTGAACGCCAAAGCGCCGACCACCTGGGACGAATTCTTCAAGACCGCCGACGCGCTGCAAAAAGCCGGCATCCAGCCCGTCGCCATCGGCGGCCAGTCGTGGCAAGAAGCAGAATTACTCGAAACCGTGGCGTTGGGCGTCGGCGGTGCGGACTTCTACAAAAAAGCCTTTGTAAAGCTGGACCAATCGGCGCTGAAAGGCCCGACCATGATCAAAGTGCTGGAATCCTATCGCAAAGTGAAGGGCTACACCGACAAGGCCAATGCGGGCCGCGACTGGAATCTGGCCACGGCCATGGTCATTAACGGCAAGGCAGCCATGCAGTTTATGGGGGATTGGGCCAAGGGCGAGTTCAGCGTGGCGGGCAAGCGCGCGGGCGTGGATTATCTGTGCGTGGCCGCGCCGGGCAGCGCCGGTGCGTATACGTTTAACGTCGATTCGTTTGCCTTCTTCAAGCTGAAAGACAAAGACGCCGCCAAAGGCCAACGCGACCTGGCAGGCTTGCTGATGAGCCCGGAATTCCAGGAAACATTTAACTTGTACAAAGGCTCGATTCCAGCGCGCCAGGGTATGGATCTGAGCAAGTTTGACGAGTGCGGCAAAAAGTCGGCCGAAGACTTTAAAGCTGCCGCCGCCAAAGGCACGCTGGTGCCGAGCTGGGCGCACGATATGGCGATTTCGCCTGCCGTGGAAGGCGCAATTTATGACGTGGCCGGGCAGTTCTGGAACGATGACAGCATGAGCCCGCAAGCTGCGGCCGAGAAGATTGCGGCGGCAGCGCTGACCAAATAAACCCCCAAGGTTTATCGCAATAAAAAACGGGCGCGTCGTGGATGACGCGCCCGTTTTTATTGCAGGCAACGCTTACTGTACGGCGCTGCGGCTAAACTGGCCCGGACGGAAACCCAGCGCGCCCAGCGTGCCGAAATACGCCAGCAACCCCGCCGCAACCAGCACGCCCAGTCGCGCAATCCGGATCGGCATCAGGCCGGTATCCCACGCGGGCATCAGCCACATCACAGCGCCCAGTACCGCCGCCATCACCACCACACCCATCACCAGCTTGAGCATGAACAGCGCCCAGCCCGGCTGCGGCGTAAAGATGTTTTTGCGGCGCAGTTGCCAGTACAGCAGGCTGGCGTTGCAACATGCGCCCAGACCAATCGCCAGCGCCAGGCCCGCGTGTTGCAGTTTCCAGATAAAGGCCAGGTTCATCAGCTGGGTAAACACCAGCGTAATCACCGCCATCTTGACCGGCGTTTTGATGTCCTGCCGTGCATAGAAGCCAGGCGCCAGGATCTTGACCATGATCAGACCGATCAAGCCCACCGCATAGGCGATCAGCGCTTGCTGGGTCATCCAGGCATCGAACGCGCCAAACTTTTGATATTGGAACAGCGACGATACCAGCGGCCCGGAAATCACTGCCAAAGCCACGGCCGACGGCAAAGCCAGCAGCATGCACAAACGCAAACCCCAATCGAGCAGGCGCGAATATTCTTCCGGGCTTTTGCTGGCATGTGCCTTGGCCAGCGATGGCAACAGGATGGTGCCCAGCGCCACGCCCAGCACGCCGGTGGGAAATTCCATCAAACGGTCCGCGTAATACATCCACGAAATCGAACCGGGGCGCAGCCACGAGGCAAAGATGGTGTTGATCAGCAAAGAAATCTGCCCCACCGACACGCTGAAAATCGCTGGCCCCATTTGCCGTAGCACGCGCCAGACGCCGGCGTCCTTGAATTGCAAACGCGGCAGGACCAGCATGCCAATCTTTTTGAGATGCGGCAGTTGATAGCCCAATTGCAGTATGCCGCCCGCAATCACCCCCCACGCCAGCGCCACAATCGGCTGCGCGAAATGCGGCGCTATCACCAGGGCAAAAAAGATTTGCGAGACATTCAGCAAGGTCGGCGCAAACGCGGGCACGGAAAAGCGGTTCCAGGTGTTGAGTATGCCGCCCGCTAATGACGCCAGCGAAATCAGAAAAATATACGGAAAGGTAATGCGCAGCAGGTGCACCGTCAGATCAAAGCGTTCGGGCGTATTGGCAAAACCAGGCGCGGTAATCCACAGCACGATGGGTGCGCCGATAATGCCGAGCACGGTGACTACGGCCAGCACCAAGGTCAGCAGGCCGGCGATATACGAGACGAAAATGCGCGTGGCTTCTTCGCCTTGCGTGTTTTTGTATTCGGCCAGGATGGGCACAAAGGCTTGTGAAAATGCGCCTTCAGCAAAAATACGTCGCAGCAGGTTGGGCAGTTTGAAGGCCACGTTGAAGGCATCGGTGGCCATGGTGGCGCCAAACATGCGGGCCACGATGGCATCACGCGCAAAGCCAAGCACGCGCGAGGCCAGCGTCATGGAACTGGTGGTGGCCAGCGATTTGAGCAGATTCATAGACGGGTTTATCTGTGGAGGGCGTTTTGATATGAAGGTCGCATCATATCGAATGTGGGGTGCAACAGAGAAGTTGCATTGCGCTGCCAGCTCCGCTAGAATCGGCGGTTTCCGAATTGGCCTCAGCCCGTTGCTGTAGCAGTTTCGGGTAACCAAAGATATCGTCAGGAGTTAGAACACATGGCAAACAGCGCCCAAGCCCGCAAGCGTGCGCGTCAGGCCGAAGTGGCCCGTCAACATAATGCTAGTCAGCGTTCGGCATTCCGCACTGCGGTCAAGAAGGTGCTGAAGGCTGTTGAAGCTGGCGACAAGGCCGCTGCTCAAATCGTTTACCAGGCTTCGGTAAGCACGATTGACAGCCTCGCCGACAAGAAGATCTTCCACAAGAACAAGGCAGCTCGTCATAAGAGCCGTCTGTCTGCTGCAATCAAGGCCATGGCTGTTTGATTGTTGTAGCTGGAAGCTTCACAAAAAACCCGCTCCGGCGGGTTTTTTTACGTCCATTACATAGGGTGGGTCTAGACCCACCATTCAAAGCCATTTCCAAAAACACATACGCTGGCGGGCCAAGTTGCCACTTTGGGTGGTGGGTCTAGACCCACCATTCAAAGCCATTTCCAAAAACGCATACGCTAGTGGGCCTGGTCGCCACCTTGAGTGGTGGGTCTAGACCCACCATTCAAAGCCATATCCAGAAACGCATACGCTGGTGGGCCTGGTTGCCACCTTGGGTGGTGGGTCTCGACCCACCCTATGCTCACAGCCAGTTTTTGACAGCCCGCGCCACGTCATCTGCTACGCGCTGGTCCACGCAATCCACCGGCGTTACATCGTCCATACCGCGCAGCCACGTCAGCTGGCGCTTGGCCAACTGCCGGGTGGCGGCGCTGCCTTTGTCTTCCAGCGTCTGCAGATCAAACAGGCCGTCCAGATATTCCCATGCCTGGCGATAGCCGACGCAGCGCATCGACGGCAGCTCCAACGACAGCGCGTACTGCCGCCGCAGATCGCTCACTTCATCCAGCAAACCATCGTCCAGCATCTGGCTAAAGCGCTGGTTGATGCGGCCATGCAGCACGCTGCGGTCGCTCGGAATCAGGCCCAGCTTCAGCAAGCGATAGGGTAGCGGGGCGGCGGCGGGGGCCGCCAGCAGCGTCGACATCGGCTGGCCGCTGAGCATGCACACTTCCAGCGCGCGGCCGATGCGCTGGCTGTCGCCCGGCTCCAGCCGTGCTGCGGTAATCGGATCAAGCTGCGCCAGGCGCGCGTGCAGCGCAGGCCAACCGTGTTCAGCTGCGTCGGCTTCCAGTTGCACGCGCAATGCCGCGTCGGCTTGTGGCAGATCATGCATGCCATGTTGCAGCGTATTGAAATACAGCATGGTGCCGCCCACCAGCACCGGCACTTTGCCGCGCGCGGTGATCTCGGCCATCAAGGCCAGCGCATCCTCGCGAAAGCGCGCGGCGGAATAACTGGCTTCGGGCGAAATAATGTCGATCAGATGATGTGGTGCCCGCGCCAGTTCTTGCGGCGTGGGCTTGGCGGTGCCGACATCCATATCGCGGAATACCAACGCTGAATCGACCGAAATCAATTCCACCGGCAGACCGCTGCTGACCAGTTCAATGGCTGATGCGGTTTTGCCGCTGGCAGTGGGGCCCATCAAGAAAATGGCAGTAGGCAGTTGCGACATCAGGCGCGCGCTCGTCGACGGGAAATCGTGGATAAAACCATGCTGGTGCCCATGGCGATCAGCGCAGCGGGAATCGCGGCCCAGCCGCCCATAAGCTGAGCCAGCGCGGGCAAGGCCAGAAAGCACAGGCCAAAGCCGATCAGGCCGGTCAGAAAGCCGCGTAATTGAAACAGCAAGGCATTGCGATCGCCGCTGAGCATGGTAAACGCCGGGATAACCGTGGCGGCAACCGGCCCGCCCGAAAGCACCCCGGTGAGCGATTGGCCCAAGGTTTGCGACAAGCTGCTCAGCCCGGCCACCAGGACAAAGGCTGCGGCCATGCGGATGGCCAGTTCGGAGTGCGGCATAGGCGCGCCACGCGGCAAACCCGTGGGGCGCGGCAGCAATTTGATGGCCAGTGCCAATGCGCCCAGCGCGCTGATACAAACCCACTGCTGCTGCGCCAGACCAGTCAGCGCCAAAGTCACGGCCACCGCCAGATAGGCCAGCCAGCCGCAGAGCAAACTGCCGCGCCAGCCCAGACGGCCAAAGGTATAGCCGAGCGCCAGCATATACACAGCGTTGGCCCATAAACCCGAAGGCGCCGAGCGGGCGGTGGCCAGTGCGTAGTCCTGCCCAAAGGCCAGCCACAGCGCCAGCGTCACGCAGCCGGCCACCAGCGGCAAGCCGCCGATCATGCCCGCCACATTCGGGCCCCAGCGTTTGCCGGCCAGGCTGGCCAGGCCAATCACGATGGGGCCAGCCAGCAACTTGGTCGCCAGCGCCAGGCTCATTACTGGCCTCGCATAAACAGTTTGTCCAGATCGTGCATGCCGAGGCGGAACCAGGTGGGCCGGCCGTGATTGCATTGGCCCGAGCGCTCGGTGGCTTCCATTTCGCGCAGCAGGGCGTTCATTTCCGGAATGGTCAGCGCACGGTTGGCGCGCACGGCGCCGTGGCAAGCCATGGTCGCCAGCAACTCGTTCTGGCGCCCGGTCAGCATCTGGCTGGCGCCAACTTCGCGCACGTCCTTGATCACCGAGCGTGCCAGTTCCACCGCATCGGCGTCTTTCAACAACATCGGAATGCCGCGGATCGCAATCTGGGTGGGTGAGGCCACCGATAAATCAAAGCCGATTTTGCTGAATGCATCGGCGTTGTCTTCGACGGTGGCCACCTCAAAGCGATCCGCACTGAACAGATGCGGGATCAGCAAGGGCTGCATGGGCATTTGTTCAAGATCAAGCGCGTTCTTGAGCTTCTCGTAAACCACGCGTTCGTGTGCCGCATGCATATCGACCACCACCATGCCTTCGGCCGCCTGCGCCAGGATGTACACGCCGTGCAATTGCGCTAGCGCAAAGCCCAGTGGCGGAATGCCGTCTTCGCTGTCTGCCGGCATGACGCGGGGTGGCGTATAAGCGGGGCGAGTGGATGGGGTGGGCGCAAACCCGTTTGCGGTAAACATGGGGGCGGGCGCGCTGCTGGCTGCGCCGGGCTCAGCGGCGGGGTCGCGGCGCAGATCACCAAACATACGGTCATACATCGCCATCGGCTCACGCACCACGCCCATCGGCATCGGCTGTTGCCGCCACGGCGTTTGTTGCGGCGCTGCGGCGGGTGCAATGGGGGCGGGGGCGGGGGCGGGGGCGAGTTCGCTCAGGTGCGATGCCGCAGGCGCAACCAGCAATTCGCCGGTTTCCGGGTCGATGCCGGCCGGTACTTGCCCGGCGCGGGTAGTGGCCAGCGCTTTCTTCAGGCTGGTCAGCAGAAAACGGTAGATGGCTTGCGATTCGCGGAAGCGCACTTCGATCTTGGTTGGATGCACGTTGACGTCCACGCCTTCCGGATCAAGCTCAAGGAACAAACACCAACTGGCGTGACGGTCATGGTGCAGCACGTCGCGATAGGCTTCGCGTAATGCGTGGGCAATGACCTTGTCGCGCACAAAGCGGCCGTTCACAAAAAAGTACTGCGCGTCACGGCTCGCCTTGGATTGGGTGGGGCTACCGGCCAGACCCCACAAGCGCAGCGGGCCTGCCGCTTCGTCGATTTGCACCGCGTGCAGCGCAAAATCATCGCCCAACAAGGCGGCGCAACGCTTGTGTACGTCGCCACGCATCACACGCAGATTGGCGCGGCTGTTATGGATCAGGGTGAACTGTTTGTCCGGATTGGCCAGCGCCAGGCGCGTGACCATGTCTTCGCAATGCGCAAATTCGGTACTGTCGGATTTAAGAAACTTACGCCGGGCGGGGGTCTGGTAATACAGATCGTGCACTTCGATAGTGGTGCCGACCGCAAGGGCGGCCGGTTCCGGCTCATGCAAGCGGCCATGATCGGATTCCACCCGCCACGCATGCGGCGCGCCATCAAAGCGGCTGGTCAGCGTCAGGCGGCTGACCGAAGCAATCGAGGCCAGGCCTTCGCCGCGGAAACCCAGCGTGGCCACCTTCTGCAAATCATCAAAGTCGCGGATCTTGCTGGTGGCGTGGCGATGCAAGGCCAGCGCCAGATCATCGCGCTCGATGCCATGGCCGTCGTCGATCACCTTGATCAACTTGGTGCCGCCAGCAATCAGCTCGATGCCGATGTTTTCCGAACCGGCATCCAGGCTGTTTTCCAGCAGTTCTTTCAGCGCGGAAGCAGGCCGTTCAACCACTTCGCCGGCAGCGATCTGGTTAACCAGTTGATCAGATAAAAGCTGTATGCGCGGCATGGGCGAGGGCAGGCGGGGAAAGGTGAGGATTATATCAGTGCCAGACTGAATCCACGTTTCGCCCGCCCGCGCTGCGCTCAACTGCGGCGCAGCGGTGCCCAGCCTTCGATCAGGTTTTCGCCCTCAAACGCGGCCACCTGCGCCAGTTTGGTCCGGGCGGGGGGCGGGTTTTTGACGAAGTAACGCTTGATGCCGTTATGCAGCGCCGAGGCCATCTTGACCTGATAAGCGTCGTCGATCAGCTTCTGTTCTTCGGCCGGGTTAGAGATAAACGCGGTTTCGACCAGGATCGACGGGATATCCGGCGCTTTGAGCACGGCAAAACCGGCTTGCTCGACCGAGCCTTTATGTAGCCGGTTGAGCGAACCCAGTTCGTTCAGCATGGCTTTGCCAAATTTCATGCTGTCGTTGAGCGTGGCGGTCTGGGTCAGGTCCATCAGCGTGTGCGCCAGATACTTATCTTGCGTGCTGATTTTGACGCCCCCGATCAGATCGGCATCGTTTTGCGTTTGCGCCAGCCACTTGGCTGCGGTACTGGTCGCGCCCTTGTCAGACAACACAAATACCGAAGAACCGCTGGCGTCGGGCCGGATAAACGCATCGGCATGAATAGACACAAACAAATCCGCTTGTACTGCACGGGCCTTTTTGACACGCACGCCCAGCGGCACAAAGAAATCGGCGTCGCGCGTCATCACCACGCGAATATTGGGTTCGCCTTCGAGCAAGCCTTTGAGCTTGCGCGCAATCGACAACACCACCGTTTTCTCGTAATTGCCTTGCGGACCTACCGCACCGGGGTCTTCGCCACCGTGGCCCGGATCCAGCACCACCGTAATCAGCCGGTCCACCTTGAGCTTGCTGCGATCCACCGGCTGGCCGGTTTCGGCTTTGGCGATGGCGTCGCGATTGTCCTGCGCGCTCTGGTCCAGCGGATCCGGCTGGCTGGCCGCTTGCGCTGACTTGCCCGGATTGCTTTGCGGCGCGCTGGTTTTGTCGTCCAGCTTGAGATTGGCGGGCGCTTGCGCGTTGTCGCCATTGTTCTGGTCATCCAGAAACGCCAGCAACGGGTCTTTCTGCACCGTTGGGTACAGATCGATCACCAGGCGGTATTTATATTCAGCCACCGGGTCGAGCGTAAATACCTGCGGCTTGACCTCGGATTTGAGGTCAAGCACCAGCCGCACCGTGCCCGGCTTGAAGCGGCCAGCGCGGAGCAGTTTGATGTAGGGGTCGTCCTGGCCCACCTTGCCTTCGAGCTTTTGCAATTCGGCATTCAGGTCGACGCCTTCCAGATCGACCACCAGTCGGTCCGGATTCTTGAGCGAAAATTGTTTGAAAGCGAGTGGCGACGTGGCCTCGATAGTGACGCGGGTATACGCCTGGGCGGGCCAGACGCGCACCGAAACCACATCGGCATTGGCGGCCGCGCGGGCCATGCCTACTGGCACAACGCTTAAAACCAACGACGAAACCGCCGCACGCAAGACGCGTCGGCGGGCATTATCTGGGGTCAGGACGGGGTGGCGAGTTGCTCGAGACATGCCGAACCGGTCTCCGTAAGTGCTTGAATTTCAATGTTTCTGCCGTCGTGATGCGGCGTTAGTGTAACCATCAGGTCGGGTGCGGGCAGCAGGCCGCGGGCTTGATCGGCCCATTCGATCACGCAAATGGACTGCTCATTAAAGTAATCGCGAAAGCCTGCATCGACCCATTCCATCGGGTCTTGAAATCTATATAAATCAAAATGATACAAGTTTAAATTAGAAACAGCATAAGGTTCAACCAGCGTGTAAGTGGGGCTCTTCACGCGCCCGGCATAACCAAGCGCTCGCAGCAGGCCACGGGTGAGCGTGGTTTTGCCCGCGCCCAGGTCGCCTTGTAAAAAAATGACCACGCCGCCGTGCAGCACGCCCGCCAGTTCGGCCCCGATGGCCAGCGTGGCGTTTTCGTCAGGCAAAAAGCGGCATGCAGTATCATTTGCCTTATGCAAAATGAATTCCCCTCTGTTGATTCCGGCGGTCTGGACCTGACCGCGCTGGCGGCCCGCATCAAAGCGTGGGCGCAAGAACTGGGCTTTGCGCGCGCGGCGATTACGGGCACCGATTTGTCCCATGCCGAGCCGGCATTGACCGCATGGCTGGCGGCCGGGTTCCACGGCGAGATGGATTATATGGCACGCCACGGCCTGACACGCGCGCGGCCCGCAGAACTGGTGCCGGGCACGGTGTCGGTGGTGAGTGTATTCATGCCCTATCTGCCGGCGGGCACCTCCAACGCCGAGACCATCTTGCAGGATGGCAACAAGGCCTATCTGTCGCGTTATGCTCTGGGCCGCGATTATCACAAGGTTTTGCGCAACCGGCTGCAAAAACTGGCTGAACGCGTCCAGGCCGAAATCGGGCCGTTTGGTTTCCGCGCCTTTGTTGATTCCGCACCGGTGCTGGAAGTCGAACTGGCCAAACAAGCTGGCCAGGGCTGGCGCGGCAAGCACACGCTTTTGCTCAATCGCGAATATGGTTCCTTCTTTTTTATCGGCGAGTTGTTCACCGATCTGCCGCTGCCGCCCGACCCGCCGCAGCCCGATGAACATTGCGGCCGTTGCACTCGCTGCATCAGCGCCTGTCCCACCGGCGCCATCGTCGCGCCGTACAAGGTTGATGCGCGTAAATGCATCTCCTACCTTACTATCGAGTTAAAGGGCAGTATTCCAGATGAATATCGCCCCCTGATTGGCAACCGGGTGTATGGCTGCGATGACTGCCAACTGGTGTGTCCGTGGAACCGCTTTGCCGTGAATAGCAAAGAGGCCGATTTTGCGGTACGGCATGGGCTGGATGATGTCTCGCTGGTGGAGCTGTTTGGCTGGGACGAAGCCACCTTCCGTGAGCGCATGGCGGGCAGCGCCATTCTGCGTATCGGCCATGAGCGCTGGTTGCGTAATCTGGCGGTTGGTTTAGGCAACGCGCCGACCAGCCCTGAAATTGTTTCTGCTTTGCAATCCCGCATCGATGACCCCAGCGAACTCGTGCGCGAGCACGTGGCGTGGGCCTTGAACAGGCATGCTGCATGAACCCAACTCTCCAGCCCCAGGGCGACACCGCCCTGGTCCTGACTGTGTCTACCGCCCTGGCGGACCAACAACGTTTGTGGCGCATGCAGCGCGTGCTGCAACAACGCCATCCCGACTGGTGGCAAGTGCTGGGCGTGGGCAACCTCACGGTGCGCTTTGACCCGCTGACCACCGACGCCGGTTTGATCGAACAAGGCATGCAAAGCGCCTGGACCGACAGCCGCGACGCCGAACCCGTGCGCGGCCAGCGCCACGATATTCCGGTGCATTACGGCGGCAAGGCGGGGCCGGATCTGGCTGCGGTGGCCGAGTTCAGCGGGCTGACGCCGCAGCAGGTAATCGAATTGCATGCGGCGCAGGATTACGCGGTGTATTGCATCGGCTTTCTGCCGGGCTTTCCGTATCTGGGCGGGCTGGATGAACGTCTGATCATTCCGCGCCGCGCCAGACCACGGCAAAAAGTCCCGGCCGGATCGGTCGGTATTGGCGGGATGCAGACCGGGATTTATCCCTGCGCATCACCGGGCGGCTGGCATCTGATCGGCCGGACCGACACGCGCTTGTTTGATGTGACACAAATGCCACCCGCCTTGTTGGCCCCCGGCGATACGCTGCGGTTTGTCCCCAGCACGGAGGCCGCCGCGTGAGCTTGCGTATTGTTAAAACCGGGCCGCAATGCAGCGTGCAGGATCTGGGCCGCTTTGGCACCAGCCAATGGGGCGTGCCGGTGGGCGGCGTGATGGATATCCCCGCCTTGCTGGTGGGTAATTTACTGGTGGGCAACGCGCCGGAACTGGCGGCGATCGAAATCACGCTGGGCGGCCTGCAGGTACGCTTCATGCGCGATGCCGTCATTGCCATCACCGGGGCCCGCGTGGCGGCCACGCTGGATAAGCAGCCAGTGCAGTGCTGGCGCAGCGTGCCGGTACGCCAGGGCCAGACTCTGGCGTTGGCCTGGGCGGAACACGGCGCGCGTAGCTATCTGTGCGTGAGTGGCGGCATCGATGTGCCGGTGGTGTTGAATGCGCGTGCGACCGATCTGTCCAGTGGATTCGGTGGTTTTGAAGGGCGTGCGCTCAAGGTGGGTGATGTGGTGCCGCTGGGTGCCTGGGAGGGGCATGCGCCGCAAGCCAGCGTGCGGGCGCCCGAGCGCGGCGAAGTTCTGCGCATTTTGCCCGGCACGGAATGGAATGCCTTTAGCCCGGCCGCGCAGAAAGCCTTGGTTTCCGAGCCCTGGCGTGTCACGCAAGATGCCAATCGCATGGGGGCGTGGCTGGCTGGGCCAGATCTCAGCCTTGATCCGCCACTGGATTTGCCGTCGCACTCGGTGCAACGCGGCGTCATTCAGGTTCCGCCTTCGGGCCAGCCCGTGCTGTTGCTGCCCGATGCGCAAACCACGGGCGGTTATCCCAAAATTGCCCAGGTCATCCGTGCCGATATCTGGCGCATGGGGCAGTTCCGGCCCGGCGACAGTATCCGCTTTGTGGAAGTGACGCTGCCGCAAGCGCTGGCCGCCTTGCAGGCGCAGCGACAATGGCTGGTGCAAATCGAAAACCAACTGAAGTGGCGCATCCAATGAAGATCGATCTGAATGCCGATCTGGGCGAAGGCTATCCCTACGATGCAGCGCTGATGGCGCTGATCAGCTCGGCCAATATCGCCTGTGGCGGTCATGCGGGGGATGCGGTTTCGATGCGGCAAACCGTGCGGCTGGCGCTGGCTCATGGCGTGCGCATCGGTGCGCATCCCAGCTATCCAGACCGCGAGCATTTTGGCCGCCGCAGTCTGGCGCTCAGTCACGAGGCTTTGCAAGCCAGCCTGGTCGCACAGATTGCGGCCTTGCGCGCCATCTGCCACGACGAGGGCGCCACGCTCAGTTACGTTAAAGCGCACGGCATGTTGTATAACGACGCGGCGCGTGATCTGGAGCTCGCGGATTGCCTGTTGCATGCGGTAGCGGAAGTGGACGCCAGCCTGCATATCATGGCGCTGGCCGGCAGCGCCTTTGCGCGCCATGCCGCGCATATGGGCTGGCATGTGATCGAAGAGGGGTTTGTCGATCGTGCGTATACCGATGCCGGCCACCTGGTGCCACGGGACCAGCCCGGCGCGCTGCTCAGTGATGATGCGGCCGCGCTGCAACAGGCGCTGGCGCTGGCTTGCGGGCAGGTCCGGACGCAAAGTGGCAGCACCCTGGCGCTGCGGGTGGATAGCCTGTGCTTGCATGGTGATAACGCCCACGCACTCGATTTTGCCCGGCTTGTACACGCACAATTGCGCGAAACAGCCGTGTAAAAGTAACAATTTACGTTTTGTGATGGGGATAGTCCGGCGCGTTCCAGGGCCGTGATCCGGACAATTGCGAATATTGCAATGTCATAAAACGGTCCCCCATCATGAGCAACGTCGATATCACGCTGGACGACGCGCCCGTTTCCATCGCGCCGCAAGCCGCGGCGCATTCTGCGGCCAGCGGCCATCCCAAAGGTCTCTATCTGCTGTTCGCCACAGAGATGTGGGAGCGCTTTTCTTATTACGGCAATCGGGCGTTGCTGGCGCTGTTCATGGTTAACGCGCTGCTGTTCGACAAGCAGTTTGCCGCCTCGCTGTATGGCAAATACACCGGTCTGGTCTACCTGGCACCCTTGATCGGCGGCTACGTGGCAGATCGGTGGTGGGGCAATCGCCGCTCGATTCTGCTGGGTGGGCTGGTGATGGCGGCGGGGCAGTTCGTCTTGTTCTGGGCGGGCAGCAGTCTGGATAACGCCGCCCTGGCGCGGGGACTGTTCTATTGCGGCCTGGGTCTGATCGTGGCCGGTAACGGCTTTTTTAAACCGAATATTTCCAGCATGGTTGGCCAGTTGTATCAGGCCAATGACCGGCGCAAAGACGCGGCTTATACGATCTTTTATATGGGCATCAACCTTGGCTCGTTTATCGCACCCTTGCTTTGCGGCTATCTGGGCGATACCGGCAAGGCGGGCGATTATCGTTGGGGCTTTCTGGTGGCGGGTGTCGGCATGTTGCTGTCGCTGGTGGTGTTTGGCGCCTTCCATAAAAAATATCTGCGTGCGCCCGATGGCACGCCGGTCGGCGTGGCGCCCCAGCCCGTGGCCAAGGGCGAACAGCGTGCACCCGCCGCACCGCTGACGCTGGCCGAGAAGCAACGCATGATCGTCATCGGCGTGATTTCTTTCTTTGTCATTTTCTTCTGGTCAGCGTTTGAGCAAGCGGGCGTGTCGCTGACGTTCTTTGCCGAAGAAGCCACCGACCGCATGCTGTTCGGTTACCAGATCCCCACCTCGTGGTTCCAGTCGCTCAATCCGGTTTTTGTGCTGGTGTTTGCCCCGTTGATGGCGCAGTTATGGAGCGTGCTGGGGCGGCGCAACCACGAACCCGCCTCGCCCACCAAAATGGCGTGGGGCCTGATCCTGCTGGCCATCGGCTATCTGATCATCGGCTTTGGCGTCAAGGATATGTCGGCCAGTGTCAAAGCCAGCATGTTCTGGCTGGTCGCCATGTACGCCATGCACACGCTGGGCGAACTGTGTCTGTCACCCATCGGCTTGTCCCTGGTCAACAAGCTGGCGCCCGCGCGGTTTGCCTCGCTGATGATGGCGGTGTGGTTTACCGCTAATGCTGCGGCCAACTGGTTTGCCGGCATCCTGGCGGGCTTTTATCCCGACGGCGGCCGCGTGCCCACTTTTCTCGGCTTTCAGATTACCGGCCTGCATGAGTTCTTTATGCTGTTTGTGGCGATGGCTTTCGCCGCAGGCGCGATTTTGCTGCTGCTGACCCGGCCGCTGCAAAAGATGATGCACGGCGTGCGCTAAAGCCGGACCGGATGGGCGGGTGCTGCAACAGCGCCCGCATCTGCTTCTTGCCTTGGGCAGCACCGGCGGGCTACATTACGTTGTCATTTTTACCAGACGATACGACCCTGACCATGCCTTGCGCCTGTTTCTCTTCTGCCTCTGCCTTGCCGCTCGCGGCGGGTGTGGCTGCGCACGTTGCAACAGGCCTCAATGGTTCCAATAAATCGAAAAAACGGATGCTCCGCTGACGGACTTCCGGGTTCCGTCGCGTGAGCGCCGACGGAACCTGCCTGGTACGACCTTCCCCTGATTAATCCCCACGCAGCCCCGGCCTTTACGCAACGGTGACCTTTGTTCACTACTTTGCGAGGTTTATATGTCCGCTGTATTTGCTGCCAGCCGCTTTAACGCCGATCGCTTTACCGGTTTGTTCATCCCTCTGGTCACACCGTTCCGTGACGGCCAGGTTGATTACGCCGCCGCCCAGAATCTGGTCGCCCATTTGCTCAAAGGGGGCATCGATGGTCTGGTCATCTGCGGTACCACCGGCGAAGCGGCCACGCTGAATGAAGGTGAGCAAACCCGCTTGCTGATGGCGGTGCGCGAAGTCAGTGGCGACTTGCCGCTGGTGATGGGGCTGGCGGGCAACGACACCCAGTGCGTGGCCAAGCGAGCTGCGGCGTTGTCAGCCCTGGCCGATGGCTTGCTGGTGAGCGCGCCCTATTATGTGCGGCCGTCGCAAGCCGGCTTGCTGGCCCACTTCAACGCGGTGGCAGCCGCAACCCCGCTGCCCATCGTGCTGTACAACATTCCGTATCGCACCGGCGTGAATATCGAATTGCCGACCCTGCAAATGCTGGCGGCGAATCCGCAGTTTGTGGCCATCAAGGAAAGTGGCGGCGGCAATATGCCGCAGTTGCTGGCGACCATCGCCGACACGCCCTTGCGAGTGCTGGGGGGCGAAGATGCCTTAATCATGCTGACCGCCTGCGCCGGGGGGCGCGGTGCCATTGCGGCCGCCGCTCATATCCGCCCGGACTTGTATCGCCGCATGCTCACGCTGGTTGCGGCGGGCGACCTGGCGGGCGCCCGCGCCATTTCGCAAGCGCTGGCGCCGTGGATCAAACTGCTGTTCAGCGAACCTAATCCGGCCCCGATCAAGGCGGTGCTGGCCATGCAAGGCTTGCTTCGCAACGAATTGCGCTTGCCCATGCTGCCGGTGACGCAGGATTTGCAGAATCAGCTGGAGACACTGCTGCCGCAGATTCTGGCGCTGTAAGCGCCTGCCGGTCGGCGCCCGGCGGCAGCAAAAAGCCCCGATCCCGGCACATACGCGTGCAGGAGCGGGGCTGGCCCGGCCGTGGAGGCGGTGGCTTAGCTGCGGTAGTCGGCGTTGATCTTCACATAGTCATACGAGAAATCACACGTCCACACCGTCGCCGCAAACGCGCCGCGCGCCAGTTTTACGGTGATGCTGATTTCAGCTTCCTGCATCACGCGTTGGCCTTGCTCTTCGGTATAGCTGGCGGCGCGGCCGCCGTCCTTGGCCACCAGCACGTCGCCCAGCCAGACTTCGAGTTGGTCCGTGTCCAGATCAGCCACGGCCGAATAACCAATCGCGCACAGAATCCGGCCCAGGTTGGGGTCGCTGGCAAAGAAGGCGGTTTTGATCAGCGGCGAGTGGGCGATGGCATAGGCCACAGCGCGGCATTCTTCGCGCGTGGTGCCGCCTTCGACGTTGATGGTGATGAACTTGGTGGCGCCTTCGCCATCGCGCACGACGGCCTGCGCCAGTTGTTGCGATACCGCCAGCAGCGCGTCACGCAGGGCAGCGTAGTCCGGATGTTGTTCGCTGTCGATTTCGGCCGCACCGGACTGGCCGGTGGCGATCAGCATAAAGCTGTCGTTGGTTGAGGTATCGCCGTCGACGGTAATGCTGTTGAACGAACGATCCGACAGCCATTGCAGCAGGGGTTGCAGCAGCGGCTGAGCGATGCTCGCATCGGTGGTCAGATAGGCCAGCATGGTCGCCATATTCGGATGAATCATGCCCGAGCCCTTGCACATGCCGGTGATGGTCACGGTCTGGCCGCCCAGCGTGATCTGGCGGCTGGCGGCTTTGGGGGCAATGTCGGTGGTCATGATGGCACTGGCGGCCTGGGCCCAGCTGGCTGGCTGCAGATCAGCCACGGCGGCGGGCAGTGCGGCGATGATTTTTTGTTGCGGCAGCGGCTCCAGAATAACGCCGGTCGAGAACGGCAAGACCTGGGTCGGTGCAATATCCAGTGCTTGCGCCAGCGCCACGCACACGTCTTTGGCGCGTTGCAGGCCATCAAGACCGGTACCGGCGTTGGCATTGCCGGTGTTGACCACCAGCGCGCGAATGTCGTTGCCCGCGGCCAGGTATTCGCGGCACAGGCGCACCGGCGCGGCACAGAATTTGTTCAGGGTAAACACGCCTGCGCTGCGGCTGCCTGCGGCCAGTCGCATGACGACGACGTCCTTGCGCCCCGCGGTTTTGACACCGGCAGAAGCGATACCGAGTTCGATCCCTTTAACGGGATACAGGGCGGCAGGATCAAGGGCAGGCAGGTTTACGGGCATGACGCGGTTTCCTAAGGGGGCACAAAAAAGAAAACCAAGGATACCGCAGAGCGGGTGACGCTGGAATGACGGGCTATGCGCGCCAGGTCAGACGCGGCAAGGCTGCGTTCAAGCAAACGAGGCGTTCGCCAGCGCGGGGGCCAGGCTGGCGGCGGCACCGGCCATGCTGACCAGATGTACACCACGCACCGGCTCGCTGCGCAGGCTGCTTTGTTCGGTGCGCAGATAACTGCCTTGCCAGCGCTGCCGCACTTGCAGCTGGATGCCGAGCGTGGCTTGGGCCAGATCGACCAACGCATCATCGACGGTCTGGTCGTCGAACAAGGTTTCGGCCGGGCTGGCGGTCTGCGCATCGCCAATCAGGATGTCGCTGCCGTCCGCGCCGGTGGCCATGATCAGATGCATGCCATGGCGTGCCAGTTGCGGCGCCACAGCTTGTTGTTGCTCGCGCAGCGTCTGCACGCTGGGGCATTGGGCAAAGGCGGAATAGTGGGTCAGGCTCAGGCCGCTCAACACGGTGGGACGCGCCGGTTGCGGCGCATCGGCTTGCACATTGAGCACGTGCAAACGGCAACGGGATTGCTGCCATGGCGTGTTCCAGCTGGATGGCATCCATGGATGCTGACCTGCCGCCACAAAGATGCGATCCGCTTTGAGCACGCCCGTGGGCGTATGCACGCGGCCCGATTCCACTGCCAGCACCTGGCGATGCGGAAAATAATCGATGGCGCGCGACAACCAGCGCGTCATGGCTTCGGAGGCGATGCTGGGATCGAGCTGGATTTCGTCGGCAAAGTACAGCGCGCCGGCCGCGTGCGGCAGGGCCGCGTCAAGGTGGGTGGGATCAAGCCAGTCGGCACGGCGCGCGCCAGCCGGGGTGCTGTCCATGAATTCTTCGGCGACGCGGGTTTCCAGCATGTCGCGGCACAGCAGCCACAGCCCGCGCGTATCTACGGCGAAGCCGGCCTTGCCAGCCCAATCCAGCCACCAGCGGCGGCTTTCCTGCACCAACGCTTGTTGCTCCGGCCCGTGCCCCACTTGCAGCATGCTGCCGGTATGGCCGGGATCGATGCTACCGCCTGTCTGCAGCAGGGCCACGCGCAAACCGCGTTGATGCGCCATCCAGGCGTGGCTCAACGCAGTGATTCCGCCACCGATAATGACGACATCGTAGGCTTGCTCGCGCAACATTTTCCCTCCGGGGAACCCGGCAATCCGGGGTGCAGACAGTGTGCTGATGGTGACTGTTGGCTTGTGGCCAGGGTTGGCCGATCCAGGGTCTGGATCAGCGAACGGTAATACTAGGCCGGAATGATGAGCGCGCGGCCGCTGTTTGTCAGCTTGTTTCGTAAGCTTGTCGGTCGAATTCTGAGAAAATGCGGCAAATTCACGATAAATCAGTTACTTGTATCAACAAGCGTCGCAACGGCGTGGGGATCCCCGCCGCCAGCGCCTGCGCCGGGCTAAACCAGCGCAAGCCGTTTTCTGCCACGCCGCTCACGCCAGCCACGCGCGCGGGCAAAGGCGTGATGGTGAGGCGGAAGTGGGTAAACGTATGCACCAGCGGAGGCCACGCCGGGTCGGTTTCGATATGCAGACCAAAGCGCGTCTGCATGGCGGCTTCGGCCTCCAGCGTGGTCGGCACCTCGGGCAAACTCCATAGCCCGCCCCAGATGCCCGAGGGGGGACGTTGCTCCAGCAGCAAGCGGCCATCGTCGCCGCGCAGCAGCAACATCACCGTTTCGCGCTCGGGCAAGGTTTTCTTCGGCTTGGGCCACGGCAGTTCAAGCTGGCGGCCTTCGCGCCGCGCCACGCAGTCGTCCTGCATCGGACAGGCCAGACAGGCTGGCTTTTTGGGCGTACACACCGTAGCGCCAAGGTCCATCAGCGCCTGGGTATAGGCGGGCATATCGGCCGCAGCAGGCAGCAGCGTTTCGGCCAGTGCCCACATGCTGTTTTCGATGGCCTTGCTGGCCAGGTTGCCCTCGATGCCCGCCCAGCGCGACAACACGCGTTTGACATTGCCATCCAGGATGGCTGCCTGGGTGTTGTAGCTGAAGGCGGCGATGGCGGCAGCGGTAGAGCGCCCAACGCCGGGCAGGCTGGCGATATCGGCGGGCGCATGCGGAAAAATGCCGCCAAAGCGGTCGCGCACCTGCACGGCTGCAGCGTGCAGATTGCGCGCGCGGCTGTAATAGCCGAGCCCGCTCCAAAGGGCCAGCACATCATCCAGTGGTGCGGCGGCCAGGCTGGCGATATCCGGAAACCGCGCCAGAAAACGCGCGTAATACGGAATCACGGTAATGACCTGGGTCTGCTGCAACATGATTTCGGACAGCCAGACGCGATAAGCGTCCTGCACTTGCCATGGCAGATCGTGCCGGCCGTGCGTGGCGTGCCAGCGCAGCAAGCGTTGAGAAAACGGTGCGGTCATGGCCAACTTAGTGTTTGCGGGCGGTGGGTGCCGGCGACGGCGTCGGCGTGGGCTTGCCGCTGGATTTACGCCGGGCGGCGTCGGCGGCGGCTTGCGCCTTGAGTTGCGCCGCGTGTTCGGCCGCGGCTTTTTCTTCCGCCGCTTTCTGCCGCGCCAGCCACTGGTTTTTCAGCGCGGAATAATCGACGTGATATTCCGGCGAAGCCAACCCGCCGCTCAGCGAGATGGGCAAAGACAAACCGGCCAGGCCAGCCAGCTCCGGCACATGTGAGTTGGTGACGGCTTTCATCTGATAGTCGATCACGCCGATGCCCAGGTCGATATCGCCCGCGCCGGTCAGTTTGACCACGCCGGTGGCGACCGCCAGATCATCATTGCGCGCCACGCCGTCTTTCAATTCCAGACTGGCTTGCAACTGGGTAAAGCGTGTTTTGGCGTCTTGATCAGCAGGCTGGGTGACTTCGGTGCCGAGCAGCGCCAGTTGCTTGCTGGTATTGCGCAGCAAGGCCTCGACGTCGATGCCGCGGATGGCGCCTTGCTTCAGTTGCAGATGCGCGTTGCCGGTGGCGGTGCGGCGCAGATCGGCCAGCGAACTACCCTGCGCGGCGATATCCAGATCAACCTGGCCGCGGCCTTCAAAGCGGCTGGTATCCAGCACATCAGTCAGCAGCGTATTGATATTGGTGTCGCTCAGGCGTTGCTGGATGCGGATTTGCGGTTCCGGCGCGCTGGCATCGACTTCCATGCGGCCCTGCAAACGGCCTTCGTAGATGGTGGCGGCCAGTGGGTCGAGCGTGAGCTTGCCGTCATGCGCGGCAAAATTCATCGATAGATCGTCGATATGCAGGTTCTTCAGCACCAGCTCGTTGATACGGACCTGACCCTGGGCGCGTGCGCGTTCCAGCCATGCCATATCCAGATCGCGGCCTTGGTCGATCTGTTTTGCGCCATCGGTCACGGCGGGCAGATAGGGCGTCAGGTCGAGTTTGTTGACGTCGATATTGAAGTGATATTCCGGCGTGACAAAATCGTTGACCGTTAGCGCCGCTGACATGGGTTCGCGATCAAGCTGGCCCTGGCTGGACATGCTCATGGTTTCGCTGCGCAGATCCAGCATGGCATGGCCGCGCGATTCCAGCTTGATATCGCCGCGCGGCAGCGCCGAATTGCTGTAGCTGCCATTCAGAATGTAATCGGGCAGGCGATAGAGCGTGCCATCCTGAATTTCGAGCGGACTGGCGAAGTTGGCCGCGATTTTCTGGCCCGGGCTGGACATATTGAAATCAATGCGTGCGGCATTGGCGCGCAGCAAGCCGCCTTGCTGGCCCGACAGCGTTGGCACTTGCATGCGCGCTGACAGCTTGTTGCCGGGGCTGTGCATATCAACTTGCAGGGCGAGGCGGTTCAGCGACAACACATCGCCGACGATCTTGATTTCGGGCAGATCCAGCGAGGTATTCCAGTTCTGTTCTGCGCGTTTGCCGGAAGCCGACAAATGCAGATCACCGCCGGTGAGCCGCAGTGGCTGCCAGCCATACACCAGATTGCCTACGCCGGTGACGCTGACATCGGCCAGTTTGAGCGCCGGGGCGCTGTCTCCACGTTGTGTAATGGAGGTCTTGAGATCGGCGACCAGCAGCCGGCGTTCTTGCGCGTGGTAGCGCATGGCGGCATTGGCGGTGATCTTGCCGCGCCATTGCGGCGCTTGTTGCGGGCCGATCTGCAATTCGCCTTGTAGATACAGGCTGCCGGTTTTGGGATCGCCCAGGTTATCCATATACAGATCAAGGCCAGCCACGCGGAACGATTCATTCAGGCCGTTATCGCGGTAACGCAGATCAGCGCCTTTAAAGATGACGCGATCCAGATTAAAGCGCAGGCCATTGCCCACCTGGTCCGGCTGCGCCAGCAAATCGTCAAAGTTATAGCTGCCGTCGGGGCGATGCTCGATATTGACGACCGGCTTTTTGAATTCAACGCGATGCACTTCAAAGCGACCGTGGCTAAGCAAAGGCCAGATCGATAACTGAATGCGCATTTGCTGCGCCTGGGCAAAGATGGCGGGCTTGTCGGGGTCGCTCAGGCTGACGTCTTGCAGCAGCAAGGCCGGGCGCGGTAACAGCACCACGCGGGTACGGCTGGCGGTCAATGTCCGGTGGCTATCGCGCTGCAACTGCGCCACCAGCGCCGACTGGGCAAAGTCTGCCTGCACAAAATACGGGACGACGCCAGCCAGTGCCAGCAGGGCCACGAACAGTAACAGGGTCAGTCGAAAGGGGCGGGAATGGCGCAAATCCACGTGCTGAGGGTGCCGTTTGTTATGTGGTATGTTTACCGAAGCTAGGGATTATCCCGAACAGACGGGATTTTTTCAAAGATCGTACGCTGTGCTCGCTGTCGCCCCCCTTGCTGCGTGGCCCGCTTCACAGTGGCGATGCCCGCGTTTTTTGTGTACCGATTGCCTACTCACTGGAGTCCTCATGCCGTTTCGTACTGAAATCAAGGTGCGTGGTTATCACCTTGATCTATATGGCCATGTCAACAACGCGCGCTACCTCGAATTTCTGGAAGAAGCACGCTGGGGCATGATGGAAAGCCACGGCGATCTGCAGTGGTTCATGCAGCAACGTTACGCCTTGGTAGTCAGCCGCATTGATATTAATTACCGCCGTCCCGCCACCATGGGCGATGTCATTGTGGTGGAAACCAGCATGGCGCGGCTGGAAGAACGGTCCTGCATCGTGGCACAACGCATCGTGCGCGCCGACAACGGCAAGCTGGTGGCCGAGGCTGAAGTCACTATCGCAGTGGTCCACCCGGAAACGCCGGGGGCCTTGCCCATGACCGGCGAAGTGGCGGATCGGTTCAATGCGCTGGCTCAGGCGGCAGCAGCATGAAGCAGCTACGCTTGTGGGCGGCATTGCTGGCGCTGGCGCTGCTGGCGGCGTGCGGCGGCATTCCGCATGATCTGGAAAAACCGCGCGTCACGCTGGCGGGCATCAATTTCAAAGATGCCAATCTGCTGCAGCAACGCTTTACCTTGGCGCTTGATATCCAGAACCCCAACAACATCAGCGTGCCCATTTCGGGGCTGAATGCGGCCTTGTCGGTCAATGGCGAAGAGATGGCGACCGGTGTTTCCAACGAAGCCGTGACTATCCCGGCGCTGGGCGATGTGGTGGTGCATATCGATGTGGTCAGCAATCTGGCCCAGTTGCTGCGCCAGGTACGCAATATGGGCAATGGCCAGGCCCCGAGCTACAAACTGGCGGGCAAGCTGTTCCTGCCGATCCGCCCCGATGGCATCGCTTTCGAAAAGTCCGGCGAACTGCCGCCGGCAGAGCAATGGCTGCCCAAACAACTGCGTAACTAGAACGGTGTATGCATGAGCGAACCCAAGTCCGAAGACGAGATCAAGGCTGAGGCCCTGGCTGAACTGGCGGCCGATGAACCCGCCGCGCCGGTCAAACTGTCGCCCTTGGTGGTGCATAAAAAGAAATTGATCATGGGCGGCATCGGCGCCACCGGCCTGGTGTTGCTGGTGCTGGGCTTGCTGATCGGACTGGGTTTGCGTGCGGCGCAACGTGTCGGAATGCAAAAGCAGATTGTGGGTCTGCATGTCTCGCTGGATGAAAGCCGCGAAACGGCCAAGGGGCTGAAGGAACATCTGGACGAAGCCAAGGCCAGCCAGAGTGAAATCGCCAAAGAACTCGAGGATGTGCAGGCGCAACTGGCTTCGGCAGTGGCGGCGGCGTCCGAGGCGCAGGCCGCCTTGGCAGCCGTCACCAAAGCCAGCGCGCCTGCGCTGGCGGCCAAAGCAGGCGAAGGCGGCACCGCAGCGGCCTCGGGCCCGCAGTATCTGAAATTCGGCAACGGCAATTGCGTGCTCGAAGTGGGCGCAAAAAAAGATCCGATCAGCCTGCAGCAATGCATGGCCGGGCATAAAGCCCCATAAGCCGTAGCTTGGCGCCAGACGCAAAAAAGGGGCCCGTGGGCCCCTTATTGTTACTTCAACGTCCTTGCTTCATTCCGATAGCTACCGGAACGGTTCTGCGATCTCAAGAGCGAGTGACCTCGCTGCGGCGTCATCCAGAACGGGGGAGGGGTTGAAGGCCCGGAATAAACTAATCAACGCATCGTTGACCGTACTCGCTAAGCCTTCAAAAAAGTCGAATCGCATGGCGATCTCCTGATCAGAAGGGTTCACTAACTACGTCATGTGCAGGTGGCGTCTGCTTGTCAGACACCTCGTTGCAGGAGTGTCGTCTCCTGCCGCGCGGACACCGCTGCCGGTGCCGGCCTGTTGACACAACTACGTCTGCAACCAGCCCTATGCCGGTGCAGCGTGGAGCAATTTACCAGACGCGTTGGTGCATGGTCAAATCGACGGCTTTATAAAATCGTAATAAAAACAGCATATTGGAAAATTTTTCAAAGCGGTGCACGGTGATGCGTCTGGCTGGTGCGCGTAAAAAATGTATGCTTTCGTGATTCCATCCTCACTTTTATCCCCGCTCAGGACCCGCCTGCCATGACGCACCCGCTTGCTGAACATTTTGAGAAACTGACTGGCCAGCTTGAAGCGCTGATCCAGCGGCTGGATGCCACCTTGCCGCCGCCGCCCGAGGCCGTGGACTGGTCGGCCAGTGCGTTTCGCTGGCGCCAGCGCGATGGCCGCGGTTATCTGCAAGCGGTTAAACATATCCACCGGATTGATCTGGCGGATCTGCAGAATATCGAGCCGCAAAAACACAAGCTGGTGGAAAACACGCGTCAGTTTGTGCAGGGCAAACTGTCCAACAACGTGCTGCTGACCGGCTCGCGCGGCTGTGGCAAATCCTCGCTGGTCAAGGCGGCGTGGAATGCCTACAGCGATACCGGCCTGCGTTTGATCGAAGTCGACAAGGCGCATCTGACCGATCTGCCCGATATCGTGGCGCAGGTGGCCGAGCGTGCAGAAAAATACCTGGTGTTCTGCGACGATCTGTCCTTTGAAGAAGGCGATTACGGCTATCAGGCGTTGAAGACTGCGCTGGATGGTTCGATTGCGGCACCGAGCGCCAATGTGCTGATTTACGCCACCTCAAACCGCCGCCATCTGGTGCCGGAATACTTTGCCGAGAACGAGCAAACCCGCCATGTGGGCGATGAAATCCACTTTGCCGAGGCCATCGAAGAAAAGATCGCCTTGTCTGAGCGGTTTGGGCTGTGGCTATCGTTCTATGGCTTTAGCCAGCCGGAATATCTGACTGCGGCGCGGCATTGGCTGGCGCAGTTTGGCGTGCCGGACTGGACCGACGAAGTGGAGCGCGAGGCGCTGCAATGGGCCTTGGGGCGCGGCGCCCGCAGCGGGCGTATTGCATGGCAGTTTGCGCGCGACTGGGCGGGCAGACATTAAGCCAGCGCGGGGGGCGAGCTGGCTTAACTGGCGCGGCTGAGCGGGCGCGCTAGCGCTTGCAGCAGATCGATGCGCTCGCCCTGCGCCGGCTGGAATTCTTGATAAAAGCGCGGCAGATTGGGTTCGCACAATAAACTCGGCGGCACCGCGATCATGTAATCGGCCGCGTCTTCCGGGCTCAGGTCAGCCAGCGGTTTGATCTTGCCTTCGGTAAAAAACGTGGGCCGACCGCTGTCGAGCAGCAAGCGCGCCAGGCGGCGGGTATCCTGCATGGGTGCGCCGCGCAGCAAATGGCGTGTGCCGTCGCGCACGATCAGGACATTTAGGCCCAGACCATAGGCCACGTCGTCTTCGATGCGCGCGGGGGAAGGGGCAATGATGGTGCAAACCGTGCTGGCGTCGGCCGCCAGGACAAGCACTTTTTGCCAATGCCGCATGCCGGCTTCGGGCTGGATTTCAATAACCTGTTGTGACACGATGAGCCGCCGTGATCCGCTTTATTACTAAGTTGATAAGCAAGATGATGTTAGTTGTTATTTACCGCGAAGAAAACTGTCAAATTCTAACGGCACGCCAGGTGGTCACAGCATGAGCGACGCACGCAAGGTAGTGGACGTGGCGGTGGGTGTGCTGTTGCGGGCCAATGGTCAGTTCTTGCTCGGCAGCCGTCCAGCGGGCAAACCCTATGCCGGCTACTGGGAATTTCCGGGCGGCAAGCTTGAAGACGGCGAAACCGCTTTGCAAGCGCTGCAACGCGAATTGCACGAAGAAATGGGCATTACTGTGACCGCGGCCACGCCGTGGCTGACCCAGCGCTTTGTCTATCCGCACGCTACCGTGCGCCTGCATTTTTTTCGGGTCACCGCATGGGACGGCGCGTTTGAAGCGCGGGAAGGCCAGCAGTTTGCCTGGCAAGCGCCGCGTGATCTGACCGTATCGCCCATCCTGCCCGCCAACGGCCCCATCATGCGCGGCCTGCAATTGCCGCCCCAGCTGGCGCTGTCCAATGTGGCCGGGCTGGGTGAGCAGGTCTGGCTGCAGCGGCTGGCGCAACGCCTGACGCAAGCGGCGCCTTTGTGGCTGATCTTGCGCGAACCGCAGTTGGCGCCGTCGGATTTTGCCACGCTGGCTGAGCGCGTGATCACACCGGTGCAAGCCGCAGGCGGCCGCATTCTGTTGCATAACCATATCGATCTGGCGCGCGAGTTGCAGGCTGATGGCGTGCATCTGAGCGTGCAGCGCGCGTCCGCATTGCAGGCGCGGCCACGCGGCCTGGATTGGGTAGGGGCCTCCGTGCACAACGCGACTGAATTGCAGCATGCGCAGCACATCGGTGTGGATTACGCGATGCTGGGTCATGTTTTACCCACCGCCAGCCACGATCATGTGCCGCTGGGTTGGGATGGCTTTGAGGCGTTGATGCATGTGGGCTGGCCGTTTCCGCTGTATGCGCTTGGCGGCCTGGCATCCACTGATTTGCCGACAGCGTTGCAGCACGGTGCTCATGGCATCGGCCAACTGAGCGGGGCGTGGCAATGAAACCGCGCGCGCCGTGGGCCGCGTTGGCGGGCATTGTGGTGGTGTTGCTGTTTGTGGCGTGGAATCAGGGGTGGTTAAGCCTGGGCAAGCCTGCCGCTACCCCCGCGTTGCATCTGGGATGTTCCGATCTGCAACGCGGCTGCAGCATACTGGTCAACGGCGCGCACTACCGTGTCAGCACCACGCAGCCTCTGAGTGGCGCACATCCAGTCGATCTGGTGCTGGAGGGCAGCGCCATCAAAGCGGCCACGGCGTCGTGGCAAATGAATGGCATGGAGATGGGGCCGAACCAGTTCAGGTTTGCCCGTCAGGGCGAGCGCTGGACTGCCGAGACCGCCTTGCCGCTCTGCAGCCAGAGTCGTCGTGACTGGTTGCTGACTATGCAGATCGATGACGTCACCGTATTGATCAATACCGTCAGCCAATAGGCGCGCGGTAGAATCGCCTTTTTTGTCCGAGCGGAATTCCTCCATGCAATTTGCGACCTGGAACGTCAACAGCCTCAAAGTGCGTTTGCCGCAGTTACTGGAATGGCTGGCGGCCAATCCGGAATTAACCGCGGTGGCACTGCAGGAAACCAAGCTGGAAGACAGCGCCTTCCCCAAAGCAGAGCTGGAAGCCGCCGGTTATCACGTCGCCTTTATTGGCCAGAAAACCTATAACGGCGTGGCCATCGTTGCCCGTGCGCCGTTGGAAGACGTAGTCGTCAATATCCCCGGCTTTGATGACGAACAACGCCGCGTCATTGCCGCGACCGTCAATGGCATCCGCTTTATTTGCGCCTATGTGGTTAATGGCCAGGCGCTGGCTTCAGATAAATACGTTTACAAGCTGCGCTGGATCAAGGCCCTGACCGATTACGTGGCGAGCGAGCTCAAGCAATATCCTGAATTGATTCTGGCGGGGGATTACAACATCGCGCCGGAAGATCGCGATGTGCATGATCCGGCCAAATGGGTGGGCGAAGTGCTGGTGTCGGCTCCGGAACGTGCGGCATTCCGCCAATTGCTGGCGCTGGGTTTGATCGATTCATTCCGCGAATTTGAGCAGCCCGAAAAATCGTTCAGCTGGTGGGATTACCGCCTGTTTGCCTTTAAACGCAATGCCGGTTTGCGTATCGATCATTTGTTGATTTCCAAAGCACTTAAAGAGCGACTCAACGCTTGCGTAATCGATAAAGAACCGCGCAAAGCCGAGCGTCCGTCGGACCATACGCCGGTAATCGTCACGATCGCCTGAGGCCGCCCGCGCTTTGTACCTGCCGTGTTGCCAGCGTAATGCAACGTAACGTACACGCCCGGCCGATTTGGTGCAGAATGGCGGGGTTTTCATACCAGCAGCCCTTTGTATTCATATGGATAAAGCAAAACTCCTGTCCGGTAGCACGCTGTTTTGCGAGCTGACTGCAGACGAACTCGAAGGTTTGGGCCAGAACGCGGAATTACGCGCCGTGCGCGCCAAGACCACGGTGGTGGCCCAGGGCACGCCGGGCGACGAGATGTTTGCAGTGCTGCATGGCCGGCTGAAGGTGGTGCGCAGTACTGAGGACGGTCGCGAAGCCACGCTGTGTCTGCTGGAGGCGGGCGAGGTCTTTGGTGAGCTGGCGATGCTGGATGGCGGCATGCGTTCTGCCAGCGTCGAAGCGCTGGAACCGTGTGAGCTGCTGGTGCTGCGCCGCGAATCGGTGATGGACTATCTGGAATCGCATCCCAAAGTGATGCGCCAATTGATCGCCGCCTTGTGCCAACGGCTGCGTGGCGCGGACGATCTGCTGCAAGACACGCTGTTTTTGAATCTGCCGCAACGACTGGGCAAAATGCTGCGTTCGCTGGGCGAGCAACATGGCGATCAGACTGATCGGGGCGTGTTGATTGATCTGAAACTGACGCAGCAAGAAGTCGCCAATCTGGTCGGCGCCAGCCGCGAATCGGTCAACAAACAATTAAACGCCTGGGTCGACGATGGCTTGATCGATCTGGCGGGTGGCTATATCCGCCTGCTGCGCGCAGAAGATCTGCCGCACTAACAATAGGGTGGGTCATGCCCCACCACTCAATGCCGCGTCTTGATGCTACCGAGTTCGCATCAACGGCTTTGAATGGTGGGTCATGACCCACCCTATTTTGCATCCGCCATTACCAAGCGAAGTGCACTTCCTTGGCCCCGCGCTCGTTAACTACGGTGGTGCGGGTTTGCTGCGCGTCATCCAGCTGCGCGTTCACCTTGTAGCGGCCTGCTGGCAGCTTGGCCAGCAGATACGGCCCGCTGGTGGTGGTATCCAGCGCTACATTGCCTTTGGCATCAGTGACCTGCACTTTTACGCCGGACTGATATTCACCATCGCGCCCGGTAAACAGCAAGCGCATGTTGTAATCCTTTTCCACTGATTTGAGCTGCGCCATTTCTTCATCGCCAACGCCACCGCTGACATATTCAGCACCATTGGCGCTGGTTTGCGGTTGCATGGTGGCCATATCGTCGGCCCATGCGTGGGCACCCAGCAGTGACAGCGCCAGCAAACCGCCGGCCAGAACCTGGTTACGTTTTTTCATAATGCTTTGCTCCTTGTGCGGACATCGAATGCCCGGGTGGGGATAGGCGCCGCGTCATCAGACATGCGGCCCAACGTGAGCCAGTGTGCCAGGCCACCCGGCAACAAAAAACCGGCCAGAGGCCGGTTTTGCTGTCGGATATGGCTTGCGCCGGAGCTGAGCTTAGCGGCTGAGCGTACCGGTGGGCGAAATCATCGTCAGTTCAACAAAGTTGGAGCCATTGCGGCGCGGATTGCTGAAATCAACGGAATAACCACCCAGATCAAACTTCTTCATATTGCTCAGCGCGGTAAAAACGCTGGCCCGATTGGGATTTTTGCCTGCGCGCTTGAGCGCTTCAACCAGAATGCGGGCCGACATATAACCTTCCAGCAACGCATAAGTCGGATATTCATCCGCTTTAAGGAACGGCTCTGCATCTTTCTGGAAGTCGCGGATTACTTTGAGTTGCGCATTGGTGGGTGCAGGAAACACTTGCGACAAACCCAGACCGCTGGCGCTGCTCTTGCCCACGGCGCGAATCACATCGTCGTATTGAATGGCGGACAAACCATAAACCTGCGAGGTGCCGCCTTGATCACGGAATTTCTTTAAAAACGTAGCGGCCGGTTTTGAAATCGCAATCAGGATCACCGCATCGGCGTTTACCTTGGTCATGGCGGTGGCGGCTTCGCTGGTATCGCCGGTCACGCGGTCATACCATGCTTCACCCGCCAGTTGCATATTGCGCTTGGCCAATTCGGCCTTGAGCGCGGTATAACCGGCCTGGCCAAAACCATCTTTCTGCGCGACCACCGCAATGCGATTTACGCCCAGATGGTCTTTAAGCAGGGCGACGATTTTTTCAATTTCCTGGGTATAACCGGCGCGCGTCTGAAAGAAATACGGGCTGCCCGGATTGCGCACCGATTCGGCCCCGGTAAATGCGCCCACCAGCGGAATACCCGCTGTTTCCAGTTGCTTTGAATTAAGCAACTCCTGCATCGGTTGGGTGCCGTAATAACCAATCAATGCCACGGCTTTATCGTTGTCGATCAAGGCCTGGGTATTAGCCAGCGTGCGGATGGGGTTGTAACCGTCGTCTTTGGTAATCAGGTTGATTGGCTCACCATTAATGCCGCCTTGCGCATTAACCCGACCAAAATAGATAGAGGCACCCAGTGCCAGGGCCTTGCCGGTATCCGCAGCGATACCAGTGGTGGGAACCGATTCGCCGATGACAATATCGGCATGTACTACGGGTGTGGCGATCAAGCTCAATGCAAACAGCGACTTACGCAACATGACGGGCCCCCGGATTACTTTTTGAGAATTGTGCGACTGATCTTAGATTAATGTCTGCTGATGGTATAGTGGCGGCTCGCGTTCAGAGGGGAAATGCATCATGCGGCGTGCCGTTTATGCCGGTAGCTTTGATCCAGTCACCAATGGTCATTTGTGGATGATCGAACACGGCGTGCGCCTGTTTGACGAAATGATCGTGGCCATCGGTGAAAATCCGGACAAACGTTATACCTTTAGCGTGGAAGAACGCGTGACCATGCTGCGTGAAGCCACACAGCATTTGCCCAATTTGCGCGTAGAAATATTTGAGAACCGGTTTCTGGTGGATTACGCGCGTGATCGCAATGCCGATTACATTATTCGCGGCATCCGCGAAGCCGCAGATTATGAATTCGAACGCAAAATGCGTTATGTGAATGCCGATCTGGCACCGCATATCGACACCATCTTTTTGATGCCGCCGCGAGAAATCGCCGAAGTCAGTTCTACGATGGTAAAAGGCCTGGTCGGGCCGGATGGCTGGAAAGACGTGGTGGGGCAATATGTGCCCGCGCCCGTGTTTGAGCGTCTGGTGAGCTGGCATATGTCCAACCGCGGCGGCTAAGCTGTTCTGATAGCGCGGCCGCAGGCTGGATCTGTTTGATTGATTTACGACCGCCGCCGCCCGCGCGCTTTTGCTCCGGGCGGCGGTGGCATTTGAAAGAAGCACTCTGATGTCTGATATCACCAGCTACCGTAATCGTCTCGCCAAAAACTTCAAACACTGGAGCAAATGGGCGCGGCGCAATGAATTGTCCTGCTTTCGCGTGTACGACCGCGACGTGCCCGAATTTCCGGTCATCGTTGACTGGTACGACGGCCGCGCCAATCTGCAGGAATACGACACAGGCTGGGTGCAGACCGACGAAGACCACGAAGCGTGGCTGGCCGATATCTGGTACGCCACGGCCGAAGCGCTGGGCATTCCCGAGGACAACGTCACCATCAAGACGCGCCAGCGCCAGAAGGGTGACAGCCAGTACGAGAAAAACCAGTTTGACGATGACGACCACACCGCGCACGAATACGTGGTGATGGAGCAGGGCCTCAAGTTTCTGGTTAACCTGGAAGGCTATCTGGATACCGGGCTGTTTCTGGATCACCGCAATACGCGCCAACGTGTGCGCGAAGAAAGCGCCGGTCGCCGCGTGCTCAATCTGTTCTGCTACACCGGCGCCTTCTCGGTCTATGCCGCTGCGGGCGGGGCCAAGGCCACCACGTCGGTCGATCTATCGAACACTTATCTGGACTGGACCGCGCGCAATATGGCGCTTAACGGTTTTGAAGGCCCGCAACATCGCCGCGTGCGCACCGACGTGCTGCAATACCTGGAAGAAAGCCGTGATGGTGGCTGGCTGTACGATTTGATCGTGCTGGACCCGCCCTCGTTTTCCAATTCCAAAAAGATGCAGGGCGTGCTGGATATCCAGCGCGATCATCGCTGGCTGGTGGAGACGTGTCTGGATATGTTGCATCCGGGCGGCGTGTTGTATTTCTCCAATAACTTGCGCACGTTCAAGCTGGATGCCGCACTGGAACCGTTGTGCACCGATATCACGGCTGAGTCGATACCTGAAGATTTCCGCAACAAGCGCATTCATCAGTGCTTCCGCTTTGAACGCCCGGCGGCATGATGCGACTGCTGGCAGGCCATTGACCAGCGTGGCCGTCAGCCCTTAAATTTGGACGCTTCTGGCAGGGTTGTGGTTGGTTGTGAAAAAAGTCTTAACGTCTTGTTTATTTGCACTGTTATCGACGCATGTGTGGGCAGGCGCGCAAGAAGAAGAAGCGCTGTCGGCCTCGGTGCAGTCGTCCATGGCCCGTTCGATTGATGACGGCGTACAGCCACGTCTGGTGTTCGATAACGCGGCCATGGGCCAGGTCTGGCTGACCGATATGTCAAATCGGCTGGCGCGCAAGATTCCCGACGAATTCATGCGCCGCAAGTTGCTGACCTCGGTGCAATACGAAGCCACCCGTGCCGGGCTCGATCCGCAAATGGTGCTCGGGCTGATCAATGTCGAAAGCGGCTTCAACCGTTATGCAATCTCATCGGTCGGCGCGCGTGGCTTGATGCAGGTTATGCCGTTCTGGCAGCGCCAGATTGGCACGCCGCAGCAAAACCTGTTTGATATGAACACCAATCTGCGCTACGGCTGCACCATCCTGCGCCACTATCTGGATATCGAAAACGGCGATCTGTTCCGCGCGCTGGGGCGCTATAACGGCAGCCTGGGCCGCCCGGAATATCCGAATATGGTGTACGGCGCCTGGAAAAACCTGTTTGCCTGGGGCCAGTCCGGCACCGTCGCCAGCCGTTAACATCCGGCCGCTGTTCTGCCTTACAAACCCGCTTTCTGCGCGCATGCCGCATGGTAGAATCGCGCTCTTTCGCAGCGAGCGTTTGCATCATGGCCACATCACTTCCTTCGCATCCCATCGGCGTTTTTGATTCCGGCGTGGGCGGGCTGACCGTGGTACGTGCTTTGATGGACCGCTTGCCGTTTGAAAACATCGTCTACTTTGGCGATACCGCCCGCGTGCCCTACGGCGTTAAATCCACCAGCACCATCGAGCATTTCACCCTGCAGATCGTCGACTTTTTGCAGCGGCAGAACGTCAAGATGTTGATCATCGCCTGTAACACCATGGCTGCTGTCGCCGCTGAAAAAGTGCGCGAAATCAGCCCTCTGCCGGTGCTGGACGTCATCGAATCGGGCGCGCTGTGCGCCGTGGCTGAATCAAGAACCGGCGGCATTGGTGTGATCGGCACCCCCACCACCATCAACAGCAACGCCTATGCGCGCGCCATCCACCAGATGGACCCGGATTGCCGCGTGTATTCGCAAGCTTGCCCGCTGTTTGTGCCGCTGGTGGAAGAAGGCTGGCTGGATCACCCGGTCACGCGCCTGACTGCGCAGGAATATCTGAAGCCGGTGTTTGTTGAGCAGATCGACACGCTGGTGCTGGGCTGCACGCATTACCCGCTGCTCAAGCCCATGCTGTCCAGCATGACCGGCGACCTGAAACTGGTGGATTCCGCTATCGCCATCGCCGACCAGACCGCCGAATTGCTGCAACAACAAGGCCTGGCTAACACGCAACGCTGCATGCCCGATTACCGCTATTTTGTGACTGACGTACCGCTCAACTTCCGCAATGTGGGCGAGCGCTTTCTGGGCCGCAACCTGGGCGCCATCGAACAGGTGAGCCTGGACCGGTTATGAACAAAGAAACGCGCCGCATCTTTTACCAGCGCCTGGCCGAACTCGACCCGAACCCGACCACCGAACTGGCCTACACCACGCCATTTGAACTGCTGACTGCGGTGCTGTTGTCGGCGCAAGCCACCGATGTGGGCGTTAACAAGGCGACGCGCCGCTTGTTTCCCGTGGCCAATACGCCGGCCGCCATCCTGGCGCTGGGGCAAGAGGGGCTGGAATCTTATATTTCGAGCATTGGCCTGTATCGCAGCAAAGCCAAACACCTGCTGGAAACCTGTCGCATCCTGCTGGAACAACACGGTGGCGAAGTGCCAGCAGAGCGCGAAGCACTCGAAGCGCTGCCCGGCGTCGGCCGCAAAACCGCAAACGTGGTGTTGAATACCGCTTTCGGCCACCCCACGCTGGCGGTCGACACGCATATCTTTCGCGTCGGCAACCGTACCGGCCTGGCCCCAGGCAAGGACGTGCGTGCGGTCGAAGACAAGCTGCTGAAAGTCACCCCGCCCGAATTTCTGCTCAATGCCCACCACTGGCTGATTCTGCACGGCCGCTACGTCTGCAAGGCACGCCGTCCGGAATGCTGGCGCTGTGTGGTCAATGACGTGTGCGATTTCAAAGGCAAGGAACTGACCCCACCGAAGGGGCGCTAAGGCGGCGCTATTTAACATCCTGGCTGACGTTATGGTATGCAGGATGAAACAGTGGCGACTTCATGCTTCAATCTCAGCTGCCGCCCACCTCATTCATAAACTCGACCGACATGATCGTTACCCACGCCGAACTCGCCGCCACCCTTGAACACGCCGAGGCCCAACATCTATTCCAGCAAGTCACCGCGCTGCAGCAGCTGTCCGGCAATACCGCGGTCCGCACGCAAGAGATCGCCAATGGCATCGCGGCGTTTACGCTGCCCGAGTTTGGCCGCAAGCTGAACCACGTTACCGGCATTGCCATGGGCGCGCCGGTGAGCGCCGCCGCGTTGGCGCAGCTGGAAGCGGGCTACGCCGAGCTGGGCCTGCCCGTCGAAATCGACGTCTGCCCGCATGCCGATGCCTCCATCCTGCCGCTGCTGGCGGCGCGCGGTTATCACGTCAACGCGTTCAGCAATAGCTATGTGCTGCCGCTGTCCGAAGCGGATACGGCGGTCACTGATTATCCCGATATTGAAATCCTTAGCGGCTCGCAGCTGGCGGATGAGGTATTTATCGAGCACTGCATTGCGGGTTTCGCCGTCCAGGCCACCGCGCGGCCGGTGAGTTTGCTACGCGCATTGGCGCAAATTGCGGTGCTGCGCGCCGACACCCAACTATTTGCCGCGCGCATCGACGGCCAGATCGCAGGCACCGCAGGGCTTAGCTTGTTACCGACGCCGGGCGGCGCCGTGGCGTATCTATCGATTACCAGTACCGTACCGGCATGGCGGCAGCGCGGGGTGCAAACCGCGTTATTGCAGGCGCGGTTAACGGCCGCGCGCCAGGCGGGCTGCGCTCTGGCTAGCGTCTCGGTGCGCCCCGCCAACGTTAGCGCGCGCAATGCCGAACGTGCCGGGTTCCGCCTGGCGTATACCAAAGCCACATTCAGCAGGTTGGGCGTGGCGTAAAGCCGGCCTTAATCAGGTCACTAGAATGACGCTGGGCTGCGGCATGGTTGGTATAGTTGGCGGCAACGTCTTGCTATTTGTTCAATTTCTGGAAATCTTGAATGTCGTCGCGTCTGGAATCGCAAAGCAAATTTCTAAGTCTGGTTTTACGCCACAAACCCGAGCAGATTGGATTAACTCTGGACGCCAACGGCTGGGCTGATCTTGATGAGCTAATTGAGCTGGCACGTCAGTACGGTGCGCAACTGGATCGACCCACGGTATTGGAAATTGTGGCCACCAGTGACAAGAAGCGCTTTGCACTGAATGAAGATCAGTCACGGATACGCGCCAGTCAGGGGCATTCGGTGGCGATCGATCTGGCGCTGGCTCCCGTGGAGCCTCCCGCCATGCTGTTTCATGGCACGGCAACGCGTTTTGTGGATTCGATCCGTGAGCAAGGGCTGCGGCCGGGTAGTCGTCAGCATGTGCATTTGTCGCAGGATGTTGCCACGGCGACTACGGTGGGGGCGCGCCATGGGCGTGCAGTGGTTTTAACGGTAGACACCGCAGCCATGCAGCGCGACGGCAAGGTCTTCTACCGGTCGGAAAACGGAGTGTGGCTCACGTTGGCGGTGCCCCCGCAATATATCGACTTTGCGGATGCCAGCGAGCCTTGAAGTGGCCGCAAATAAAAAGGGGCAAGCGCCACCGCGACGCTCGCCCCTCGATTCATTGGCCCTTTAGCTCAACGCCTTCTCAATCCGCCCCAACGCTTTTTCCAGGTTGCCCATGCTGGTGGCAAACGAAATGCGGAAGTAGCCTTCCGCGCCAAAGGCCGAACCCGGCACCACGGCCACGTCTTGCGTATCAAGCAGATAAGCGCCCAGCGCCAGATCGGTGGCTTCGCTGATTTTGCCTTCAGCGGCCAGCAGTTTGATCGCCTCGCGCGCGTCGACAAAGGCGTAGAACGCGCCACCTGCCACCAGGCATTTGAGGCCGCGGATGCTGTTGAACTTGTTCACCACAAATTCGTGGCGCTGGTTAAACGCTTGCAGCATCGGCTTGATGCAATCCTGGCTGCCCACTAGCGCGGCTTCGGCGGCCACTTGCGAGATCGAAGTCGGGTTGGAGGTGGATTGCGACTGGATGTTTTCCATCGCCTTGATCAGCTTGGCCGGGCCCGCCGCGTAGCCAATACGCCAGCCCGTCATCGAATAGGCTTTGGAAACGCCATTCAACAGGATGGTTTGTTCGTACAGATCGGGGCAGGCGTTCAGGATGTTGTAAAAGCGCGTGTCGCCCAGCATCACGTGTTCGTACATGTCGTCCGAGGCAATCAGCACGCCCGGATGTTGTTTCAGCACTGCGCCCAGTGCTTTCAGTTCTTCCAGCGTGTACACCGCGCCGGTTGGATTGGACGGGCTGTTCAACACCACCAGACGGGTGCGCGGGGTGATGGCGGCTTCGAGCTGGGCGGCGGTCAGCTTAAAGCCTTGCTCGATGCCACATTGCACGATCACCGGCTTGCCTTCGGCAATCAGCACGATATCGGGGTAAGACACCCAGTACGGCGCGGGTACGATGACTTCGTCACCCGGATTGATATAGGCCTGGCACAGATTGAAGAAGCTCTGCTTGCCGCCCACCGACACCAGAATCTGATTAGCCGCGTAATCCACACCGTTATCACGCTTGAATTTGTCGATGATGGCTTTCTTCAGCCCTGGCGTGCCCGAAACCGGTGTGTATTTGGTAAAGCCTTTATTGATTGCCTCGATGGCGGCGGCCTTGATGTGGTCCGGGGTATCGAAATCGGGCTCACCCGCAGCCAGTGCAATCACGTCGCGGCCTTCAGCCTTGAGCTTGCCGGCTTTGGCGGTGATGGCGAGGGTGGGGGATTCCTTGATGGCGAGTACGCGGTTAGACAGTTGCACGGTGCAGATCCTTCAAGCGGTCACGGTGACAAAACCGAGAGTTTAGCGCGCCGCGTGCCGCTGCTGTAGTTGCGGCTGTATCTGATGCCACAGAAAAGTAAACGCTGCGTACGTCGCGGCTGGCTCGGCTATTCTCAAGAGCAATCCCCTCGCCGATAGAGAGCGTAATGCCCAAGCGTTCCTCCGATAAGCCGATCCGCCGCTACCCGCTACATATCCATATCGCCTGGCTGTTTATCTTGTTGATTGTGGCGTTTGCGGCAGTCAACACCTGGTATAACGACCGCCAGGCCAGCCGCATGCTGCTGACCGCGTCACGCACCTTGTTTAACCAGATTGGCGCGCAAACGGCGGAACGGCTGGATAACCTGTATCGCAATGCCGGAACCGCGGTGGATTTGCTGGCGAATACGCAGTTGCTGCGCGCGCAAACGCTGGAACAACGGCTGCGCAGTCTGCCCTACCTGCAACAGTTGTTGCGCAACCAACCGTCTTTGACTGCCGCCTATGCCGGCTATGCCAACGGTGATTTCTTTTTGCTGCGGCACGTGCCCAACAATGCCGCATTTCGCCAGACCTACACGCCGCCGCTGGCCGCGCGCTGGTTGTTGCAAAGTATTGAAACCGTCAACGGCCAACGCGAGGGCCGCTTTCTGTATTACGACGATCAGCTACGTTTGCTGGAAAACCGGCTGCAACCCGACTACCACTACGACCCGCGTCGCCGCGCCTGGTATGAAGCCGCGCGCTTGCATGACAAACATATCTTCACCGAGCCCTACGTGTTTTTTACCACGCGCGAACCCGGCGCCACCTTTGCCCGCCAGGCCAACGATGGCGCCGTGGCAGGGGTGGATGTCACGCTGGCCGAGGTCAGCCAGTTGCTGCGGCAAAAGAGCATCACCGCACACAGCGAACTCGCGCTGATCGGGCCGCATGGCAATGTGCTGGCCTATCGTGAGCCCGACAAGATAGTCCGCCCGGAAGCCGACGGCAGTTTGTCGCTGGTGGGCATCGCCGAGCTGGGCGTGCCCGCAATCGCTGCGTTGATGGGCGACCGCAGTCACTTTGCCGATGAGGCCGCCCCCTTGCACGTCGAAGGCGAGGATTGGTACGGCTATGTCGCGCGCATCGTGGTCGATGGCCCCGGTGACCAGTTGTTGCATCTGGCCATGGCCGCGCCGCAGCGCGAGTTGCTGGCCGATGCACGCCAGTTGCGCCTGGAAACCGCCTTGATTGCGCTGGCGCTGTTGGCGATTGCGGTGCCGATCGCGGTGTGGTTTTCGCGGCTGGCTTCACGGCCGATCCGTGCCTTGATCGAGCAAGCGCGCGCCATCCAGGCCATGCGGTTTGATACTTCGGTAGAAACCCGTTCGGTGATACTGGAAATCCACGAGCTGGCGCATTCAATGCAGCAAATGCAGGCCACCATCGGGCAGTTTCGCGATATCGGCGATGCCCTGGCCGATGAGCGCGATTTTGATCAGTTGCTGGCGCGCATCCTGACCGAGACCGTGCTGATGGCACAGGCGCAAAGCGGCATCGTCTATCTGACCGAGCCGGACGGCAGCCTGCGCGCGCGCCAGGCCTGTCAGCAGGACCAATGCATTTTGCTCAGCCAGCCGCTGCCGCTGCTCAACCCGGCCAGCGATCCGCTGCACCCTGCCTTGCTGGCGCAAAGCAGCATGCAAACCTGGGTGGGGCAGGTAGAAATGGGGCCGCTGGATACCTGGTTTCACGCGCTGCAACGCTTTGGCCAACCGCGCACGCTGGTGGCGATTCCGCTGAGTAACCGGCAAGCGCAAAGCGTGGGCGTGCTTTTGCTGTTTTTGCCTGAGGGCCAGGTCGAGCCCGGTCTGGCGCAGATGGCTTTGCTTGAGGCGGTCTCGGGCACGGCTGCCGTCGCGCTGGAAACACAGCGGCTGATTCAGGAACAGCAAGCGTTGCTGGAGTCATTTATCCAGCTGGTGGCAGGCGCTATCGACGCCAAGAGCGCCTATACCGGCGGCCATTGCCAACGTGTGCCCGAGCTGGCCCGCATGCTGGCCGAGGCCGCTTGTGCAACGCGCGAAGGCCCGTATGCAGATTTTGCGATGAACGAAGACGAGTGGCAGGCGCTGCATATTGCGGCGTGGCTGCACGATTGCGGCAAGGTCACCACGCCGGAATATGTGGTCGATAAAGCCACGCGGCTGGAGACCTTGTATGACCGTATCCACGAAATCCGCACTCGCTTTGAAGTGCTGAAGCGCGATGCCGAGGTGGCCTACTGGCAGGGCCTGGCCCAGGGCGGCGACGAGGCCGCATTGCGGGTAATGCGCGATCAGCTATGGGCGACGCTGGATGCGGAATTTGCTTTGGTGGCACGCAGCAATCAGGGAGGCGAGGGCATGGACGAGGCCGATATGGCGCAGCTGCGGCAAATCGCGCAGCGGACCTGGCAGCGTACGCTGGATGATCGCCTGGGCTTGTCACACGAAGAACTGGCGCGCAAGCAAAGCACCGCGCCCGCCGGCTTGCCCGCCACCGAAGCGTTGCTGGCCGATAAACCGGAGCACATCTTTGAGCGCGGTCCGCGTGATCAATTGCCGCAAGGGCATGGCTTTGTGATGGATGTGCCGCACGACCTGTATAACCGCGGCGAACTGCATAACCTGTGTCTGGGCCGCGGCACGCTGACGGCGGAGGAACGTTACAAAATCAACGAGCACATCATCCAGACCATCGTGATGCTGGAGAAACTGCCGTTTCCACGCCATTTGCGCAACGTGCCGGAGATTGCCGCCGGGCATCACGAAAAAATGGATGGCACCGGTTACCCAAGGCGCCTGACGCGTGAGCAAATGAGTCCGCTGGCACGGATGATGGCGATTGCCGATATTTTTGAAGCGCTAACGGCGGTCGATCGGCCGTACAAGCAGGGCAAGACGCTGAGCGAAGCGCTGGCGATCATGGCGCGTATGCGCAGCGATGGGCATATCGATGCCGAGTTGTTCGAGCTGTTTTTACGCGGCGGCGTGTACCTGCACTACGCCAAAGTGTTTCTGCGCCCCGAACAAGTCGACGCGGTAGATATCAGCAGATACCTATAGGGTGGGTCACGACCCAC
>NZ_BAAIHC010000030.1:0-47301 GCF_054652575.1 Silvimonas sp. JCM 19000
TCAGCAGTTAAGGGTTTGTTCAGCGCAAGCGAACATCAAAAATGCGCCGCAAGCAAATGCGTTCACGTCCAGCAATCCCTCAATCCGCACCAGCCCCGCAAGCCGTCTCCCTCAATACCCCGCATCCACCAACATCTGCCGCGTCAGCAAAAACACAAACCCATCGCCGCTGCTGGTATCCAGCCACACAAAGGGCAGCTCCGGATAGGCCTCTTCCAGCACATCGCGATTGTGGCCAATCTCCACCACCATCACGCCATGCGAGGTCAGCATGGTCGTGCCGGCTTCGATAATGCGCCGCGTGATATCCAGACCATCTTCGCCGCTCCCCAGCGCCATCTCGGGCTCATGCGTATATTCATGCGGCAGCTCTTCCATCGAGTGCGCATCCACATACGGCGGGTTCGAGATGATCAAGTCATAAGTTTCGCCCGCCAGTTCGGTAAACAGATCGGAATCGATCAGATGGATACGCCCGCCGAGGTCGTATTCCAGCACGTTGATTTCAGCCACATCCAGCGCATCGGACGACAAATCAACCGCATCAATCTCGGCATCAGGAAAATAATCCGCCATCAAAATCGCCAGGCAGCCGCTACCGGTACACAAATCCAGCGCCCGATGCACCAGTTCCGGATGCTCGATCCACGGTTCCAACGCGTCTTCGCGCAGCAGTTCGGCGATAAACGAACGCGGCACGATGGTGCGCTCATCCACATAAAACCGGTATTCGCCCAGGAAGGCTTCTTTGGTCAGATACGCCGCCGGAATCCGTTCTTCGGCGCGGCGCTGGATCACCGTCAGCACCTTGTCGATTTCGGCAGGCAGCAAGGTCGCATCCAGAAACGGCTCCAGCCGGTCGCGTGGCAGGCCCAGCGTGGCCAGCATCAGATACACCGCCTCGTCATAGGCGTTGTCGGTGCCGTGGCCGTAAAACAGTTTGGCGTCGTCAAAGCGGGTGACGGCAAAGCGCAAGCAGTCGCGCAGAGTGGTGAAATGGGTGCGGGCAACGTCGTACATGGGGGCCAACCTTCTGAAACCGTGAATGCCCGATAGTGTAGCAGGCTCGTCAAGCCCCTCAGGTTGCGCAATCGTGGCAAAACCTTGCGTATCGCGATCGGGTTATCGTGAACGCTTGTGCGTCTACGCAGAGGAAAAACCCATGCCCGTTCAACTGACTGTGCAGCATCGCGGTCGCCATCTTATCGGCAGCGCCGACTTGCCCGTCGGCCCGGCGCGCGCCGGGCTGTTGCTGCTGCATGGCTTTACTGGCTCGCGTACCGAATTCACTTATTTGTTTGTGCATCTGGCGCGCTTGCTGACGGCGCGTGGCATTGCGGTATTCCGCTTTGATTTTGCCGGGTGTGGCGAAAGTGACGGTGACTTTGCCGAGCTCTCGATGGCCGACCAGGCGGCACAAACCGCAGCCATGCTTGATCAGGTTCAGGCGAATTACCCGGAGCTGCAGTGGCACGTGTTGGGTTTCAGCATGGGCGCGTTGGCGGCGACGCTGGTGGCGCCGATGCGGCCGGAACTGGCCTCGCTGATGCTGTTGGCGCCTGCCGGCAATATCGATAGCGTGCTCAAAGCGCTGGCGTTGCAGCCGCCCGTGGCGGGGGGCTACGACTATCTGGGGCTGACCATCAGCGACGCATTATTGAAAGAAGCCGAAACCTTTGATCTGGGCGCTGCGGCCAGTCAATTGCGCTTGCCCACGCTGGTGCTGCATGGGATGGACGACGTGGTGGTGCCCGCGCGAATCGGCGAGGCTGTGGCGGCGCAGATTCCGGGCGGACGTTATCGCGGCTTTGCGGGGGCTGACCACGTCTTTGCCCGGATTGCCCATCGGCGGCAACTGGCCGCCGCCATTGCAGACTGGGTGGAAAAACGCGCTTAAGCCGCGCCTGCCATCAGGGCGCGCACTTCGGCGGTGGTGGGGGCGTAGGCACCATGCTGGCGGCACACCGTTGCTGCGGCGGCGCAGGCAAAGTCCAGATGCGCTTGCAGACCGGCTGCGGGCTGGGTCAGCACCGAACACATCCAGCCGCCCATGCTGGCGTCGCCCGCGCCCACGGTATCGGCCACTTCTACCTTGAACACCGGCCGATGCAGCGTTTCAGTCGGCGTCATCAAGGTCATACCGGCACCGCCCTGCGTCAGCAGAATATCGGCGCTGGGCGCCCAGCCGCGCAGGATGGCAATGCCTTGTTCCAGCGTCTGGCCGGGGAAGAGATGGGTGAGGTCTTCGTCCGATACCTTGATGAAATCAGCCAGCTCGCTCATGCGTTGCAGCGTGGCGGCATAGGCCGGGTCGGCCATGATCTTGCGGTAGTTGGGGTCAAAACAGATGCGTTTGCCCGCAGCCTTGATCTGCCCGGCCAGCGCGACCAGGCGGCTGGCCAGCGGCTCGCGCACCAGGCTGATACACCCGAAGTGGGCGATCTGCACATCGTCCATCCAGCCTGCGGGCAGTTGGGTGTGATCAAAATGCAGGTCGGCGCTGTCGTCACCAATAAAGAAATACTGCGGCGGATTTTTCGACGGCACCATGGCCAGGAAGGGTGCTTTATCCACGCGCTGCAGAAAGCGTTCGTCCAATCCGGCTTCCAGTGCCAGCCGGGCCAGGTCGTTGCCGAAATTGTCGGTACTGACCGCCCCGGCGTAGCCGGTGGGCAGGCCCAGCCTGGAGGCCACGCGCGCCACGCTCCAGCACGAGCCGCCGGGCACCGCGCGCCACAAGCCGTCGCCTTCGGCAATAAAGTCAGTCAGGGCTTCGCCAAATACGACAAATTGCGGGTTCATGGTGCGCGGTCATCCATAGCAGTTGAGTTGCAGGATTATGCAGTGAACACGTGTGCAAATGCATCGGGCTTTTAATGTATCAGCGCGCCAACCGTCGACCGGCGCCGTCCCGGCTTATTGCGCGACCACCACTTGCATATTGTGGCTGCCGCTGATGCGCTCTGCCGCAGCCAGCGCCGCTTTGCGATCGGCAAACGGCCCCAGTTTGACCCGATGCAGATTGCCGCTGGACTGGATGGTCACCGCTGCGCCATCGCCGTTCAGATCGCGCGCCATATGGTCGCGGAAGTTTTCGGCGTTAGTGAGCGAGCCAAATGCGCCCAGTTGCAGATAAACGCTGCCGCTGCTGGCCACCGAAACCGGCACGCGTTCGGGTTTGCTGTCGGCCGCGGGGGCAGCGGTGGCGCCGGGCACAGCGGCGATAACGCCGCTGCTACTGACGGGCAAAGTGGCGACCGGGGCATCAGGCGGCAAGGGGTGAGCGGCGGCCTGGGCGACATCCACCGGCGGCGGAATTTCGCCCGGGGCCAGGCTTTCCACCACGACTTCGGCGCTGCCATTCATGGCGTAACCAAGGCGGCAGGCGGCCAGAAACGACAAATCCATCACCCGGCCACGCTTGAACGGGCCGCGATCATTCACACGCACAATCACACTGCGGCCGTTTTTGACGTTGGTGACACGGGCGTAGCTGGGCAGCGGCAGGATGGGTGAGGCGGCGGTCATGGTGTACATGTCGTAAATTTCGCCGGTCGAGGTTTTCTGGCCGTTGAACTTGCGGCCATACCATGACGCCATGCCTTGTTGGTTCAGCTTGCCCGCGCTGCGCAGCGGAGTGAAATTCTGCCCGAGTACGGTGTAGGGATTATTGGCAAAGCGATGCAGCGGCTCGGCCTTGGGCGTCGGCTCGGGCACAAAGTCCAACCATTCCGGCAAGTTGTCTTGCGGACCATCATCCAGGTAGAAGTTGCCGGTGCCTTTGGCGCCTGCGGTATAAGCGCAGTGATACGGCGACGGGCTATTGGCCAGCGTCGTGGGTGGCTGATTCAGCCCTTGCGTGGGCGGGGCGCCGGTGGCGGGTGAGGCGGGGGTGGCAGGGACGGGCTGGCGCGGCGCGCTACCGCAGGCGACCAGCAGCGTGGTCAATGCAACGCTGGCGCAGCGGCGCCAGGTGATGATCTCAGTCCATGTCTTCGCCACGCCCACTCGCCCTCTTTTTCAGTTCTTCATCAGTTTGCGATCTTTCTGCACGCTCATCAGAATGCCGAACGCCGCCATCAACGACACCATCGAGGTGCCGCCATAAGACACCAGCGGCAACGGCACGCCCACCACCGGCAGAATGCCGGACACCATGCCCATATTGACGAAGGCATAGGTAAAGAAAGTCAGCGTCAACGCGCCAGCCAGCAAGCGGCCAAACAAGGTCGAGCCGTTATTGGCGATATGCAGTCCACGGCCAATCAACATCAAATACAGCAACAACAACACGATATTGCCGGCCAGGCCGAATTCCTCGCCGAATACGGCAAAGATAAAGTCGGTGGTGCGTTCCGGAATAAAGTCGAGGTGAGTCTGGGTGCCGTTCAGCCAGCCTTTGCCAAATGGCCCGCCGGAGCCGATGGCAATGGTGCCCTGAATAATGTGATAGCCAGCGCCGAGCGGATCCTGCATCGGATCAAGCATGGTGGCGACGCGTTGGCATTGGTATTCGCGCAGGATATGAATACACAAGTTCCAGTGCGTTACCACATACGCCAGGCCGCCGCCCGCCACGACCAAAGCGCCTATCAGATACCAGGAGAGCCCGGCAAAAAACATCACATAAAAACCAGATGAGGCAATCAGCAAGGCCGTACCCAGATCAGGCTGTTTAAGAATCAGCCCCATCGGAATAACCAGCAAGATCATCGCCACCAGAAAGTGCTTCCAGTTGAGCGTGGCTTCGTAATGATGAAAATACCAGGCCAGCATCATCGGCAAGCCCAGCTTCATTAATTCAGACGGCTGAATGGTGACGCCGATATTGAGCCAACGCCGTGCGCCATGGCTGACCGAGCCAAATAACGCCACGCAAATCAACAGCACCACGCCGACCACATAAACCGGCAGGGCCAGCCGCATCAAGACTTGCTGCGGCATATTCGCCATCACCCACAGCACGCACAAAGCCACGCCCATAAAGGTGAATTTATCGTTGAGCTTGCCCATATCCTGGTTGGATGCGGAAAACAGCACAATCGACGACAAAATAAACAGCAAGAACAAAAACAGCAGCAGCCACGGATCAATTGGCCGCACAAAGCGATCCCAGAGCACTTTAATCACTGTCGCTGCTCTCCACCTCAGAAGCCGGTTGGGCGGGTTCTTTGCCGGTCAGATAATAATCCAGCACCTGCCGCGCAATCGGCGCCGCTGCCGCCGCACCCCAACCGCCGTTTTCAACCAATACGGCCAGCGCAATTTTCGGGTCTTCCGCCGGGGCATAGGCAATAAACCAGGCGTGGTCGCGCAAATGCGCTTTGGTGCCGCTTTCGCTGTATTTGGCGCCTTTCAGGCTATAAACCTGGGCGGTACCGGTTTTGCCCGCCGCGGTGTACGTGGCGCCAGCAAAGGCTTTGGCGCCGGTGCCCTCGCGGATTACCCCCGCCATTGCCCGCTTGACCACGTCCACATTGGATTGCTTCCAGTTCATGATCTTTTCGGGTGTGGGTTCCACCACCGTGCGGGCGCCGGTTTTACCGTCGACCAAATAGGCCACCATATGCGGACGATATTCTCTGCCGTCATTGGCCAGCGTGGCGGTAGCATGCGCCATTTGCAGCGGGGTATAGGCGTTGTAGCCCTGGCCAATGCCGATGGAGATGGTTTCGCCAGCAAACCATTTTTGCTGCGCCGGATTGCGGAAGCGTTTTTTCTTCCATTCTTGCGACGGCAGTACGCCGGGCTGCTCGCCATTGATATCCACGCCGGTGGGCTTGCCGAAATCCATGCTGCCCATAAAGCGCGAGATTGCATCGATACCCATCACATTGGCCAGCGAGTAGTAATACACGTCGCAAGACACCACGATGGAACGATACATATCCACCATGCCGTGGCCGCCCACCTTGTCGTCGTGGAAGGTATGGCCGCCAAAATTGAACACCCCGGTATCGGCAATCACCTGATTGGGCGAGCGGAAATTACCTTCCAGCGCGCCCAGGGCCATAAACGGCTTGAAGGTGGAACCCGGCGGATACGTGCCGCGCAAGGCCCGGTTATTCAGCGGTTTATCCGGGCTGGTATTCAGATCATTCCAGCTTTGCGGATCAATGCCATCGACAAACAGATTCGGATCAAAACCGGGTTTGGACACAAACGCCAATACCCCGCCATTCTTGGGGTCTATGGCCACCAAAGCGCCTTTGCGATCACCAAATGCGTTTTCCGCAATTTGCTGCAGCTTGATATCGACCGACAGAATCAGGTTTTTACCCGGCTGCGGCGGCGTGCGGCGCAAAGTACGAATGGCGCGACCACCGGCATCGATTTCGACTTCTTCAAACCCGGTGGTGCCGTGCAGATATTGTTCGTAACTTTCTTCAATACCGACCTTACCGATATGGTCGGTGCCACGGTAATTGGCCAGCTCGCCTTTATCGTCCAGATCATCCAGATCTTTTTCGTTGATGCGGCCGATATAACCAATCAGATGGGACGCGACTTCGCCCAGTGGATATTGGCGGAATAAACGTGCTTTGACTTCGACGCCAGGAAATTGATAACTGTTGGCGGCAAATCGGGCGACTTCTTCATCGGTCAGCCGGGTTTTGATCGGCAGCGATTCAAAGTCCTTGGTATCTTCCATCAGCTTTTTAAAGCGACGGCGATCCTTGGGCGTGATCTCGATAATCTTGTTGAGCCGATCAATACAGTCTTCCAGCACGCCCACGCGCGACGGCGTGATTTCCAGCGTATAAGCCGAAAAGTTATGCGCCAGCACCACGCCGTTACGGTCATAGATAATGCCGCGCGGTGGCGCGATCGGAACCAGCGAGATGCGGTTCTGCTCGGCCATGGTCTGGTATTTGTCGTGCTGCATCACCTGCAGCCAGCTAAAGCGCGCGGCCAGCAAGCCAAACAACACCAGCACCAGCAAGGCGGCTGCGGCGATACGGATCTGGAACGCATAGCGCTCAGATTGTTGATTTTTAAGCTCGTTACGACTCATAGCGCTTCAGATTTCGGCTTGCGCTGGTACATCAGCAACAAATTGGAAAGCGGCGTCCAGATGATGGCGGCCAATACGCTGCCAGCAAAATAGCCCCAGCCGACAAAAGAGGCGCCCAGCAGCAGACGGATGATGACCATCAGCGCCTGCGACAGCCACAGCATGCCCAGTGCCACCAGGGCCTGTTGCCAGAACGGAAACACATTGAGCAGGCGTTGCCGCGACAGCGTCAGATAGGCGATCACGGCATAGGCAAAGGCATGTTGGCCCAGCACGTTGCCGTCGCCCACATCCATCAGCACGCCCAGCATGAAGGCCACACCTACGCCCACCCGTCGCGGCTGGTTGAGCGTCCAGTACACGATAAACAGCGCAACAAAGTCAGGCGTGAAGTTGGCGACTTCGGCTTGCCACGGCAGCAGGTTGATCACCAGCGCGACAATAAAAGTAAATGTGATAAACGCGCCCCCAACGGGACGCAGTAGCTGGCTGGATACCGGCATTAACGGCCTCGTTTCTTCTTGTCGGGGATGGGCGTCGGGGTAACAGGGTAGGGCGGCAGCTCGCGTGCGGTGTTTAACACCAGCAGAAAGCGGTGCTGATCCACATCAGCAAGCGGCGCACAAATAATGCGGGCAAAGGCGCTGCTGGCGGAACGATCGATGCGTAGCACGCGCGCCACCGCCAGACCCGCCGGGTAAATGCCGTCTATGCCGGAGGTGACCAGACGATCGCCTTCTTTGATATCGACATTGGGCGCCATATTGCGCACTTCCAGCGGCTGGTTGCGGCCCATGCCATAAATGACGGTGCGCAACTGATTGCGCTCTACCATCACCGGCACCATCTGGTCGCGGTCGGTAATCATGCGGACTTCGGACGTCAGCGGCTGGATGCGGATGATCTGGCCCACTACGCCCACGGTGTCGATAACGGCCTGGCCCGGCGCGATGCCGGCGCGTTCGCCCCGATCAACGATCAAACGCGCGGTAAACGGATCACGCCCGTTGTAGAGGATTTCAACCAGTTGCGAAGGCGAGCCAAACGAAGCCTGGCGTGCGTCGAGCTGACGCAGACGCAGGTTTTCGGCTTCTAGCGCCTTCATCTTCATCGCTTGCGCCTGGGCCACCAGTTGCGCATCGTTCAGACGTCGGTTTTCGGCCAGCAGATCGGCTTGGCGGCTAAAGAACTGGGTGGTGGTACGGGCAATCTCGAACGGTTCGGTGGCCAGCCATTGCAGCGGGTACAGCACCACCGAGACTTTCTCGCGCACCCGGTCGAGCATCTTGAAATGTGCGTCGCCCACGATCATCGCCAGCGAGATCACTGAAAATATCAAAAGCCGCGTCAGCGGCTTGGGGCCTTGCCTGAAAAAGGCGGGTTGCGTCGCTTGCATGGTTCACCTGGGGCTGTGGACGCCACTGTTAACCGATCCGCGCTATAGGACGTGCCGCAAACTGACAGCTAGACGGCCGCCACAGCGGGCGGCCGGTTACAGGCTGCAAGACGGTGCAAAGCACGCGCACCATGGCGGATGGCGCCGGAGATCAGTCGTTGGTGAAAATCGCCACGCCGCCCTTGTCCAGCTTTTCGAGCGCCTTGCCCGAACCGCGTACCACGCAGGTCAACGGGTCTTCGGCCACGATGACGGGCAGGCCGGTTTCTTCCATCAGCAGACGGTCCAGATCGCGCAGCAGCGCGCCGCCACCGGTCAGGACCATGCCTTTTTCGGCAATGTCGGCGCCCAGTTCCGGCGGCGTTTGTTCCAGTGCTTGTTTAACCGCGGACACGATCTGGTTCAGCGGTTCGGTCAGTGCTTCCAGGATTTCGTTGGAAGAAATGGTGAACGAACGCGGAATGCCTTCGGCCAGGTTGCGGCCTTTGACTTCCATCTCGCGCACTTCAGCGCCCGGAAACGCCGAGCCGATGCGCTTCTTGATTTCTTCAGCGGTGGTTTCACCAATCAACATGCCGTAGTTACGCCGGATGTAGTTGATGATGGATTCGTCAAACTTGTCGCCGCCCACGCGCACGCTGCTGGCATACACAATGCCGCCCAGCGAAATCACGCCCACTTCGGTGGTGCCGCCACCGATATCCACCACCATCGAGCCAGTGGCTTCTTCTACCGGCAAGTCCGCACCAATGGCCGCGGCCATTGGTTCTTCGATCAGCTCGACCTTGCGCGCACCGGCGCCGAGGGCGGATTCCTTGATGGCGCGGCGTTCTACCTGGGTAGAGCCACACGGCACGCAAATCACGATGCGCGGCGGGCTGCTGAACAAACGGCTGGGGTTCACCTTTTTGATGAACTGCTTGAGCATCTGTTCGGTGATGGTGAAATCGGCAATCACGCCGTCTTTCATCGGGCGGATGGCGGTAATGCTGCCCGGCGTGCGGCCCAGCATTTTCTTGGCTTCGGCACCTACGGCCAGGATGGTCTTTTTGCCGGACGGTCCGCCTTCTTGTTGAATGGCAACCACCGAAGGTTCATCCAGCACAATACCTTTGCCTTGCATGTAGATCAGGGTGTTGGCAGTGCCAAGATCGATGGCAATGTCGTTGGCAAAATAGCCGGAGAGAAGACCAAACATCGTTTACTCACAGTCGGATTCGGGTTCTGACAAAACGGCACAGGCAGCGGGCCTGTGCCTCGAAATGAATGATGCAAATCCGCAATCTGGTCCTGTAGAAACACCGCAGATACCCAGTGGGACTGGCATGGCGTACAAGGCCCGCCGGGCCCGCCGTGGCTGTCGTCGGCATCTGTTGCGGATGCCGCCGGGGCTTCGGCGAATCAAGGGCGGTATGATACCCTATCCCGTTGATGTTAATGAAGGCAAAACCATGTCCCTTTCGCTTGATGATGTGAAGCGCATCGCGCGCCTCGCGCGCATTGCCGTCACCGATGAGGAAGTGGCGGCCAGCCAGGCCCAGTTGAACGGGCTGTTCGGCCTCATCGAAGAGATGCAATCCATTGATACCAAAGGTATCGAGCCCATGGCGCACGTCAGCGCCAGCCAGTTGCGCCTGCGTGAAGACGCGGCCACTGCACCCGACCGTCGCGACGCTTTTCAGGCCGTGGCCCCGGCTGTACAGGACGGTCTTTATCTGGTGCCCAAGGTGATCGAATGAGCGTGCAACGCGTACAAGCGCATTTTGAAGAAGCAGCCCAGGTGCTGGCCAAAGTACTGGCCGATCATGCGCTGTTAAGTTCCATCGACGCCGCTGCCGATTTGCTGGTGGATGCCTTCCGTTCCGGCCACAAGGCATTGTCTTGCGGCAACGGCGGCTCGCATTGCGACGCCATGCACTTTGCCGAGGAACTGTCCGGCCGGTATCGCGGCGATCGTCCGGCCCTGCCGGCGATGGCGGTATCTGACCCCTCGCACATTACGTGTGTGGCCAACGATTACGGCTTTAACGAGATTTTTGCCCGTGCCGTCGCCGCGTTCGGTCAGCCCGGCGATGTGCTGCTGGGCATTACCACCAGTGGCAATTCGGCCAATGTGATCCGCGCGGTGGAAGAAGCGCGCAAACGCAATATGCGCGTGATCCTGTTGATGGGCAAAGACGGCGGCAAGCTCAAGGATGCCGCCGATGTCGAGATCATCGTGCCGCATTTCGGCTATGCCGATCGCACGCAAGAAATCCATATCAAGATCATTCATACCCTGATCGACCTGATCGAACGTGGCCTCGGCTACGTCGATGAGAAGGAATGACCGGCATGTTCGAAAAAAGCATCAAGCAATTGTCCGCCGGGTTGGCGGCAGCGGAGTTTTCGGCCGTAGAACTGGCCACCGAATACCTGCAACGTGCCAAGGCCCTCAATGGCCAGCTCAATGCATATATCACGCTCAATGAAGACCTGACGCTGGCGCAAGCACGCGCAGCCGACGCCACCCGTGCTGCGGGCAACGCGGGCGCGCTGACCGGCGTGCCGCTGGCGCATAAAGATATCTTTTGCCAGGAAGGCTGGCGCACCACCTGCGGCTCAAAGATGCTGGAAAACTTTGTGTCGCCCTACTCGGCACACGTGGTGGAGAACATCGCCCGCGCCGGTATGGTCACGCTGGGCCGAACCAATATGGACGAGTTCGCCATGGGTTCGTCCAACGAAAACAGCTATTTTGGCGCGGTTAAAAACCCGTGGGATCTGAACGCGGTGCCGGGTGGTTCCTCGGGCGGTTCGGCCGCAGCCGTTGCCGCGCGCCTGGCCCCGGTGGCTACCGCCACCGACACTGGCGGTTCGATTCGCCAGCCTGCGGCGTTTTGTGGCGTCACCGGCATCAAACCCACCTATGGCGTGGTCAGCCGCTTTGGCATGATCGCGTTTGCCAGCTCGCTGGATCAGGGCGGCCCGATTGGCAAAAGCGCGGAAGACTGCGCGCTGCTGCTCAATGTGATGGCGGGCTTTGATGAGCGCGACGCCACCAGCGTGGAACGCGCCACCGAAGATTACACGCGTGATCTGGCGCAACCGCTGTCTGGCCTGCGCATTGGTCTGCCCAAAGAATATTTTGCGGAAGGCCTCGATGCCGAAGTGGCGCGTGCAATTGACGCCGCTATCGAAGAATACAAAAAGCTGGGTGCGACCATCGTCGAGATTTCGCTGCCCAACACGCGTATGGCCATCCCGTCTTATTACGTGATTGCACCGGCCGAAGCGTCGAGCAACCTTAGCCGCTTTGATGGCGTGCGTTACGGTCATCGCGCCGCGCAATACGACGGCCTGACCGAGATGTACGAAAAGACGCGTGCTGAAGGGTTCGGTTGGGAAGTCAAACGCCGCATTCTGACCGGCACCTATGTGCTCAGCCACGGCTATTACGACGCCTACTACCTGCAAGCGCAGCGCGTACGCCAGTTGCTGGCTAATGACTTTGCGGCAGGCCTGGCGCAATGCGACGTGATCGCTGCGCCGGTTGCGCCGACGGCGGCGTGGAATATCGGCGAAAAAGCCGATGACCCCATGGCCATGTACCTGGCCGACATCTACACGCTGGGCGTCAACCTGGCGGGCTTGCCCGGCCTGAGCCATCCGATCGGTTTTGCCGGCAACGGCCGCCCGATCGGCATGCAGCTGATTGGTAATTACTTTGCCGAAGCGCGCTTGCTGAATGCGGCCCACCAGTACCAGCAAGTGACCGACTGGCACACCCGCGCGCCGGCATTGTAAGCCCATGATCGGTGAGCCGCAGATCGCCTTGCTGGAAGGCCTGGCACAAAGTGCCTGGCCTGCGCTGCAGTCGCTGATGATTGATGGCTGGTGGTTGCGCATGGCCGAGGGTTACACCAAGCGCGCCAATTCAGTGACGCCGCTCAACGACGGCATCATGCATCTGGAGCACAAGCTGGCGATCTGCGAACGCACGTATGCCATGCACGATTTGCCGAGCATCTTCAAGCTGACCTCAGCCCACGAAGAGCTCGACGCCGTGCTGGCATTGCGTGGTTACGAAAAGCTGGATTTATCCAGCGTGCAGATGGTGGAGCTGGCCAGTTTTCTGCATTTCTACGACACCGACGTGCATTTGTACGGCGGCCCGACCGAGGAATGGCTGAACGCGTTCTGCCGCTTCAGCAAAGTCAGCTACAGCAAAAAGCCGTTGATCGAAGACATGTTTGCCAGCATGCCCGGCCCCGCCGCATTTGCAGTGCTGAAAGAAGGACGCACCGTGGTGGCGGTGGGGATGGCGGTGGCCATCATGGACCATCTGGTGCTGTTTGATATCTGCACCCACCCGGAGCATCGGCGTAAAGGCTATGCCCGGCGCGTGGTCAGCACTTTGCTGCGCTGGGGCCAGGAAGGCGGCACTGTGCTGGCCTTGCTGCAGGTGGTGGCGGATAACGAGCCCGCCATCCAGCTTTACGAAGATTTCGGATTCACCGAGCAATATCGCTATTGGTATCGCCGGAAGCGCGTTCGGCTCTAAGCCACGCTCTGGCGTTCACAGAAGAGAGACTGACCATGAAATGGGAAGTGGTAATCGGGCTGGAAGTACATACCCAGCTCACGACGAAGTCGAAGATTTTTTCGCCCGCCAGCACCGCCTTTGGCGCGGCCCCCAACACGCAAACCGCCGTGGTTGATATCGCCTTGCCGGGCGCTTTGCCGGTCATGAACAAAGCGGTGGTGGATAAAGCCATCCAGTTTGGCCTGGCCATTGGCGCCAATGTGCGGCGCCGTTCGGTCTTTGCGCGCAAGAATTACTTTTATCCCGATCTGCCCAAGGGCTACCAGATCAGCCAGTTTGAGCTGCCGGTGGTGGAAGGCGGCGCCATTACCATCAACGTCGATGGCGTGGAAAAAACCATCAATCTGACGCGCGCGCATCTGGAAGAAGATGCTGGCAAATCGGTGCACGAAGGCATGGTCGGCATGACCGGCATCGACCTGAACCGCGCGGGTACGCCGCTGCTGGAGATTGTCTCCGAGCCCGAAATGCGTTCCGCCGCCGAGGCCGTGGCCTATGCCAAGGCGCTGTATTCGCTGGTAACGTGGATCGGCATTTGCGACGGCAATATGCAGGAAGGCAGCTTCCGCTGCGACGTCAACGTGTCGGTGCGCCCGGAAGGCCAGAAAGAATTTGGCACGCGGCGCGAAATCAAGAACCTGAACAGCTTCCGCTTTATTGAACAAGCGGTGAAATCGGAAGTGCGCTGGCAGATCGAAACCATTGAAGACGGCGGCACCATCCAGCAAGCCACCGTGCTGTTCGACCCGGACACTGGCGAGACCCGCATGATGCGCAGCAAGGAAGACGCGCACGATTACCGTTATTTCCCCGATCCGGATTTGCCACCGTTGGTGATCAGCGAAGAATGGATCGAGCGTGTGCGCAGCGAACTGCCGGAGCTGCCGGGCGCCATGAAAGCGCGCTTCGAGAGCCAGTACAGCATTCCGGCCTATGACGCCGGCACGCTGACCGCCAGCAAGGCGCTGGCCGCTTACTATGAAGCCACCGTTGCGGCCGGTGCCGACGCCAAGCTCAGCGCCAACTGGATTATGGGTGACGTGTCGGCCACGCTGAACCGCGAGGAAAAAGACATCAGCGCGTGCCCGGTTTCGGCAGTTGCGCTGGCGGCGCTGATCAAGCGGGTGCAGGACAACACCATCAACAACAAGACGGCCAAAGACGTGCTGCGCAAGATGTGGGAAACCGGCGATGCCGCCGATGCCATCATCGAACGCGACGGCCTGAAGCAGGAAACCGACACCGGCGCCATCGAAGCCATCATCGATGGCGTGTTGGCTGCCAATGCGGGCATGGTTGAGGAATTCCGCGCCGGTAAGGAAAAAGCCTTCAATGCGCTGGTAGGCCAATGCATGAAGGCCAGCAAGGGCAAAGCCAACCCGGCGGTAGTGAACGAAATCCTCAAGCAAAAGCTAGGCTAAGCAAACATAGGGTGGGACTCGGCGTCCCCGTCAGACCCACCACTCAAAGCCGATGATGCGCACATTGCAGCATCAAAATACGGCTTTGGATGGTGGGTCTGACGGGGACGCCGAGTCCCACCCTATGCATTTACAGCGAGTTCACAAACTCGATCAGCTGCGCCCGGTCCGCGGCGGGCAGTTTCTTGAAGCGATCCCGCGCTGCCGTGCCTTGGCCGCCGTGCCACAAAATCGCTTCCTCCACCGTGCGGGCGCGGCCGTCGTGCAGATAGCGCACATTCGGATTGATCGACACTTGCAACCCCAGACCCCACAACGGCGCGGTGCGCCATTCCTGATTGCTGGCCACGCCTTCGGCATAGCTATCCGCCAGCGCTGCGCCCATATCGTGCAGTAGCAAATCGGAATAGGGCCGGATGGTTTGATTGCGTAATTCGGCAAAGCGATGGTTGGCACCCGTGGTCAAGGTCGCCACATGGCACGCGGTGCAACGGGCGGCGGCAAACAGACCAGCCCCACGCGCGATACGGGTTTGCGTGGCATTTTCCGCGTCGATCTGTTGCTGCGTCAGCGGCGAATTGGCCACCGCCTGGGCCACCAGCGTGGTGGCGCTGATGCCCAGCGGCGCTTCACCGGCAAAGTGACGCTGCGCAGGCACCGCCAGCAAACTGGTATAGCGCACCAGCAAATCCAGATCGCTATCGCTCAGCTTCGGCGCGCTGACATCCGCTGCCCGACACGCCGTACCGTTATCGGCCAGGCCGCAATAGCGTGTTGGCAACACCGAAGTGGTGACGCCCATATCGGCGTTCAGCGCTGCGGCCGTTTGCTGCAACACCGTGGCCGAGCTACCGCGCCAGCCAAACCGGCCGACCCGTCTGGTGGCCGGGTTAAGCGCGTCCGCCACAATCTGCAAACGACCGACCGCACCATCTGCATCGCTCTGGCTGGCGCTGGCCAGTGCGGCCAGTTCGGTTTCCGGCACCGCCTCCAGCAGGCCCATCCCGGCCAGATGCGGTGCAGCGCGCACCGAAAAGCGCGTTGGCAAACTCAGCGCTTTGCCACTGGTGTCGGTCAGCGCGTAATGCGGCTGTTGCAAGGTGTATGCCGTGCCATCGGGATAACTGCCGCTGGTTTGCGTGTAGCTATCAATTTTCAGGATCGCCTGGCGGCCATCAAAGGTCTTGCCGTTCTCCGTCACCAGACCCATGGACATGCGCGGGCCAAAGCGGCTGTCCACGATGTTCTTGCCATTGGCATCCAGCGCGCCCGTCATGACCACCATATTGCTCAGCGCACTGTTCAGGCTGGGCGAGCTTTTGCCGTTGGCGGTATGGCAGGCGATACATGACGATTGCTGGAACATCGGTCCGGCTTTGCCCGCCTGCGCGGTGAAGTCCGGATTGCCGGTCTCGCTGTGTTGGCCGGTCAGGAATGAGGTGTGGAACAAACGGCGGCCTTCGATCCAGGGCTGCATATTGATGCCGGCGATATTGGTGCCCGCCTGCTGCAGACTCATTTCCGGCTGGCCTGAGGTGTCTTCCTGCAGCGTCATGCTGCCGCCGCTCAGCGCCGTGGCCGGTAGCAGTTGCGTGTCCCACGGAATGGCAGCGGTGCTCGGCCCGCGATACCACGGCTGTACGCCCGGCGTGCCCACCTTGTACACCAGCACATCCGAGTAGTAATTAAAGCGGCCCATGATCTGGTCATCGCCGGACAAGAAGATGCCCAGCTCAAATTCCACCAGATCACCCGGCTTGAGCGCCCGGCCTTTGACCGCGTTGCGGTCGATCTGCTTGACCAGCACAAATTCGCCCGGCTTGGGCGGCACATTCAAATCCTGATTGATGTTATTGCTGGTTGGGTCTTGCCCCAGCGCCGCGTAATTGGCGATCGGGGTTTTGCTTACCACCCCGCCCGGCAGCAGCTTCATGCCGCCATTGTCGGCATACAAGGCGACGGCGGTCGGGCCGGGATCGTCGCCGTCGCGGCGGCCGATATAGCCTTCGCGAAAGTTGGTGCCATACAACCACCACTGCGGCTGCATCACGATGGTCAGCACGCGTGCGGTCGGGTCGGTGGGTGACACGTTTTCGTAAATGGTGAGCTGGTGCGTACGGCGCTCAAAATAATGCGCGGCAAACAAACCATAAAGATCGCCACTGCCGGGCGGATCGCTTTGCTCACGCGCATGCCGGTCGCGCGTGCGGCCACCGATTTGGGTCACCAGCGTGCCGTCGGCCAGGGTGTATTGCGTGGCTGGTTGCTGCTCGTCAAAGCTGAGCGGGGTATAGGCGTCGCCACTGGCGGTCGGTGCGGGCACCGGCGTGGGGGTGGCGGTGGGAGTGCTGCTGGGGGTGGGCGTAGGGGTGGGATTGATTTGCGCGGCGTTGTCGCCGCCGCTTCCGCCGCCGCCACAGGCCGCCAATATCAAACTCGAAGTCAACAGCAGCCCAGTTAATCGCTTTGCGCTTGTAGTCATAGCCTGTCCGGTGTCTGTGTCGCCGTCCGCGGGATGGTCGCGGCGGCGTATTGATCTGAGGGGGTAAAACAGAACCGGGGCGAGAATTGCACTGCTGTGAGCCAGCGCACAAGCGTGATTGATACAGAGCGGTACTGAAGGCAGAAATGCGCAGACAAACGTCGCAAAAAACGTAGAAAAATGCCTTGCCGCGACACTGACCTTTTTGGGCGGACATGCCGCAAAACGTCAGTATTGGCGCGGGTTTGCGCGGTGTTGCTGCAAAGCGGAACACCGCGCAATACCCCGAAATAATCAGACGTGTATCGACCGCTTTACGGGCATGCCAAAGGCAGCTTCAGCCCGCTGCGTAGCGCCCGCATTTTTGCTGGCGAATCAACCAATACCGCATTCATGCCCAGGCACGTGGCGGCCTTCAGGTCGTCCGCGCTGTTGACGGCAATTGCCGTCAGCCAGGCCGGGCCGCGTTGGCGGAAACACTGCACTGCTGCCGGCGTCCACAAGCGCGCGTTGACGCTGCTGCGGCCTTCGCCCAAGGTAAACGTCTCCACCAGATCGACTTTGCGGCTGATTTCAAATGCCGCCCGCGTCCCCGCTTCCGGGGGCAGGCACTGCCCGGCCAGATCGACCTGCGCCAGCCGCAAACGCGTGGCATCGCGGCTCTCATACATCTGCGCCTGGCGATACGGCGCAAACGCTTGTTGATAGTCGGCCTCGGTCGAATACAAGGTCACCCGTTGCCACGCGCGTGCGCCATCGAGCACCTGCGCCACTGCGGCAGCTTGCGGCGCGGCGGGCAGGGCTTTCATATCCAGAATGACCGGGATCTCGGGCGGGATGGCATTGAGCGCATCCAGCAAGGTGGGCACCGGCACACTGCGGGTCCGCCACGGATAGGTTGTTACGCCAGCGGTTTGCTTGAACTGCCAACCGGCGTTGAGCTGCTGCAATTCGGCCAGCGTGTGCTCGGCCACTTTGCCCTGGCCGTTGGTCAGCGCGCTGAGGTCCGCCGGGCGATACAGCACCGGCACGCCGTCGCGACTCAGTTGCACCGTCAGCCAGATTGCCTCTGCCCCGTTCGACAAGGCGGTGGCGATGGCGGGGAGTGTGTTCTCGGGTGCATCGGCGGTGCCTGCGCGATGCGCGATCAAGGTGGGCCAGTGTTGCTGCGGCGCGGTTGGCGGCCGCGTGGCGTCGTCAGCAAGCCCGACGCAACCACCTAGTGCAAGCGTGGTTAAACAAAGCAGTAGATTGGTCTGGTAGCGCATTTCGATGTCCCCCACAGAAGTCGGGCCTTAGCTTAGGTGGGGCCGCGGGGGGAAGAAACGGCAATATGCAGTCGCACCATCAGGTGGTGTTTACAAGAAGGCCGGGGCGAAGAGGCCGGCTGAAATCGCCAGAAATAACGCGGAGAGGCGGATGCCGGGTGGGGTGCGTTACCCCGCCTGGGGGTAACGCACCCTGGTTCATGCGCTGTAGACGACTTTGCCTTTGACCAGCGTGTATTTGACCTTGCCACGCACTTCGCGGCCGTTGAATGGCGTGTTCTTGCCCTGGCTTTTAAGGGCCTGCGGCGTGACCATCCAGTAATCATCAAGGTCGACCAGCGTCAGGTCGGCGCGGCAACCGGGGCGCAGGCTGGCTTCAAAGCCGAGCATGGCGGCCGGCGCGCTGGTGATGCGGCCGAGTGCCAGCGGCAGCGGCACTTTGTATTGTTCGGCCCAGGCCAGGGTGAGCGGCAGCAGCAATTCCAGCCCGGTGGCGCCTGCCTCAGCCTCGGCAAACGGCACCAGCTTGGCATCGTCATCCACCGGCGTGTGGTCCGAGCAGATGGCATCGATGGTGCCATCAAGCAAGGCGGTATGGATGGCATCGCGGTCGCGCACGCTGCGCAGCGGTGGGTCAAAACGGAACAGGCTGTCGAAGTAGCCAATATCAATATCGGCCAGATGCAGATGATTGATCGATACATCGCAGGTTAGCGGCAAGCCGTCGCGTTTGGCCTGGCGTACCAGCGCCAGCCCGGCCGCACTGGAAACCAGACGCAGATGCACGCGGGCGCCCGTAGCACGCATCAGTTCGGTGATGGTATTGATGGCCACCGTTTCAGCAATCACCGGAATACCGGTCAAACCCAGGCGCGAGGCGTATTCGCCATCGTGCGCCACGCCATCGCCCGCCAGCGTGGGCTCTTGCGCGCGCAGGCGCAGCTCGATATCAAAGGTGGCGGCGTATTGCATGGCGCGGTACAGCACTTGCAGATTCTGGATCGGATGATTGGCCTGGCTGAAGGCCACACACCCGGCGTCGCGCAATTCGGCCAACTCGGTCAGATCTTCGCCGTTCAGACCGCGCGTCAAGGCGCCGACCGGATAGACGCGGGCCAGATCCAGATTGCGCGCGCGTTGGCGCAGCATGGTGACCAGACCGGGCTCGTCCAGCGGCGGATCGGTGTCGGGGGGGCAGACCACGCTGGTAACGCCGCCGGCGACGGCGGCGGCCATTTCGGAGGCCAGCGTTGCTTTGTATTCAAAGCCGGGCTCGCGCAGGCGCGCGGACAAATCCACCAGTCCCGGTAGCACCAACAAGCCAGTTGCGTCGATGTCGCGTTCAGACACAAAGCCGTCGGGCGCAGCGCCTATGGCCACGATATTGCCTTCGGCCAGGTACAGATCGGCGATCTGGTCCAGCCCATGCGCCGGGCACAGCAGCCGGCCGTTGCGGATTACAGTGGGTTTCATGCGGCGTGACCTTTGTGGTGGGCCAGGGCGTGGGCCTGGTTTTCTGCGACGAGTGCCATCACTGCCATGCGCACGGCGATGCCGAACGTCACTTGTGGCAGGATCACGGCCTGGTGGCCATCGGCCACGGCGGAGTCGATTTCGACGCCACGGTTCATCGGGCCGGGGTGCATCACGATGGCATCGGGCCGGGCCAGCGCCAGTTTTTCCGCGGTCAGGCCGTAGTATTTAAAGAATTCCTGAGTGGACGGCAGATAGGCGCCGCTCATGCGCTCGTTCTGCAGGCGCAGCATCGCCACCACATCGACGTCTTTCAGACCTGCGGCCATATCGTGATAAACATGCACGCCCAGTTGCTCGACCCCGATCGGCAGCAAGGTCTTGGGCGCGATCACACGGATTTCCGGGCAGCCCAGCGTGCTGAGCGCATGAATCTGCGAACGGGCCACGCGGGAATGCAGAATATCGCCGACGATAGCCACACGCAGACCGGTGAAATCGCCTTTGAAATGGCGGATGGTGTACATGTCCAGCAGTGCCTGCGTGGGATGCGCGTGGCGGCCATCGCCAGCGTTAACCACGGCAATGCCGGGTTTGACGTGTTGCGAAATCAGATGCGCCGCGCCCGATTGCGCATGCCGCACCACAAACAGATCAGCGCCCATCGCTTCCAGATTGTGGATGGTGTCGAGCAGCGTTTCGCCCTTGGCGGTGGACGATGCGTTGATGTTCAGGTTGATGACATCGGCGCTAAGACGCTTGGCGGCAATCTCGAAGGTGGTGCGGGTGCGGGTCGAGTTCTCAAAAAACAGGTTGAAGACCGACTTGCCGGTGAGCACCGGAAATTTCTTGTGGCCCTGTTCCATCTCGGTCACGTATTCGGCGGCGCGGTCCAGGATCTGTTCCAGCACCGTGCGCGGCAGGCCTTCGGTGCTCAACAGATGGATAAGCGCCTTGTTGGCATCCAGTTGTGGATTTTTCATATGGGTTTCCAGCAGAGTCTTACGAATCGGGGTAGGGCGGGCTGCGGCGTAGCATCAATCGGGCGGCGCACTCATGATGGCGCCATCAAACCAGCCTTGCAGGATCTGCATGGCCGCCACCTGGTCGAGCGCGGTTTTCTGTTTGCGGCCGCGCACGCCGCTTTCATCAAGCGCATTGCTGGCGGCGGCGGAGCTAAGGCGTTCATCCACATAATCGACCGGCAGATTAAAGCGGCCGTACAGACGCTGCCCAAATTTGCGCGCCAGCTTGCTCATGGCGGTGGGTTCGCCGTCCAGCGACAGCGGCATGCCCACCACCAGTTGTTGCGGTTGCCATTCGGCGATCAGCGCGGTGATACGGGCAAAGCGCGTGTCATTGTCGATGGCGGCAATGGTGCAGACCGGGTGTGGGATGCCCAGCTCGGTGGAGCCAACCGCCACACCGATGCGTGCTTCGCCAAAATCAAATGCAAGAAGGGTACTCATGCGCCACCAGAATTCAGCCGCGACGGCTGCGGATACAAACACCCCCCTGACCAGCAGGGGGGCGACTTTGCGGGGTTAGCGCGCGGCACATCAGGCATGGCCAGCTTCTTTAGACAACATGGCCATATCGATGCCCATCAGCGCGAGGGCGGCTTCGTAACGGCCTTCGGGCGGCAGGCTGAAAATAATGTCCGGATCGGCATCGACCGAGATCCACGCGTTCTGCGCGATTTCGTTTTCCAGCTGGCCGGCTTCCCAACCGGCGTAGCCCAGCGTCACAAACAGATGCTCGGGGCCCGCGCCTTCGCCGACCGCCAGCAGAATATCTTTGGACGTGGTCAGGCCGATTTCTTCGCTGACTGCCAGGGTCGATTGCCATTCGCCCAGGGGCTGATGCAGCACAAAGCCGCGATCGGTTTGCACCGGGCCGCCAAAATGCACCGGCAAATCAACCACATCGGGTCGATGCAACTCAACGTCGATCTGCTCGAACAGCGATGACAGCGCCATCCCGAGCGGGCGGTTAACAATCACGCCCATGGCACCGCGCTCGTTGTGATCGCAGATATAGGCCAGGGTGCGTTCAAAGATCGGGTCTACCAGATTCGGCATTGCGATCAGAAATTGTCGCGTCAGATTCATATCCATGGGTCCAATTATTGCACAAGCACTGCGGTGCGCGGTTAACTCAACCGGGGCGTTCCCTTCGTATACTGAACGCCCATCGATGACCCAGATTCACAATGGCTAAAACTTCAGTAAAGCAGAAAGCGTTGTTCTGGTTTCGGCGCGACCTGCGTCTGCATGACAACGCCGCTCTGTACCATGCGCTTAAATCGGGCGCCGAGGTAGTGCCCGTGTTTGTCTTCGACCGCGATATTCTGGACGGTTTGCCGCAGTCCGACCGGCGGGTGGCGTTTATCCACGCCAGCATGCATGCACTGCAAGCCGAACTGCGCAAGGCGGGCAGCGACCTGATCACAGTACACGATCACGCCGTCGCTGCCATCGTCAACCTGGCCCGGCAACATGACCTGACTGCGGTGTATACCAACCACGACTATGAACCCGCCGCCCGTGCGCGCGATGAACAGGTGCGCCATGCACTGGAACAAACTGGCGTCGAATTGCTGACCTTCAAGGATCAGGTGATCTTTGAGCGCGACGAAGTGCTCACTCAGGCGGGTGGCATGTTCAGTGTGTTTACGCCGTACAAGCGGGCGTGGATGCAAAAGCTGAATGCCTTTTATCTGAAAGCCTATCCGGTGCGGCAATACCTGGCGCAACTGGCGCCGCTGCCGCCGCAAGTCATACCAACGCTGAAGCAACTGGGTTTTGCCGCCGACGCGCTGGACGGCTTGCGCGTGACGCCGGGCGTGGAGGGGGGCGAGGCGTTGTTTGAAGACTTCAAGCACCGGATCAACCGCTATCACGAAACGCGCGATTTTCCGGCGATTAAAGGCCCGTCTTATCTATCGGTACATCTGCGCTTTGGCACGGTGTCGCTACGCGAACTGGCCGCTTATGCGCATCATCGCGGCGGCGAGGGCGCCAATACCTGGCTGAGCGAACTGGTATGGCGTGATTTTTATGCGCAAATCCTGTGGCATCGGCCCGACGTGGCTGAGCAGGCCTTCAAGCCGGAATACCAGCACCTGGCTTTTGCTAATGACGAGACCTTGTTTGTCGCCTGGTGTGAAGGCCGCACCGGCTACCCGCTGGTGGATGCCGCCATGCGCCAGCTCAATCAGACCGGTTATATGCACAACCGGTTGCGCATGGTGACGGCCAGTTTTCTGGTCAAGGATCTGCTGGTCGACTGGCGCTGGGGTGAGCGCTATTTTGCCGAGAAGCTGATTGATTTTGATCTGGCGTCCAACAACGGCGGCTGGCAATGGGCGGCCAGCACCGGCTGCGATGCGCAACCGTATTTCCGTATCTTTAATCCCGTAATGCAGTCAGAAAAATTCGACGCGGAGGGCCGCTTTATTTTGCGTTATTGTCCGGAGCTGACGGGCCTGAGCGGCAAAGCCTTGCATGCGCCGTGGCTGGCCAAACCCGGTGTGCTGGAAAAAGCCGGTATCCGGCTGGGGCATGATTACCCCGAACCCGTGGTGGACCATGGCACGCAGCGCGATCGGGCGTTGGCGCTCTTCAAAAAGGCCAGGCCGGAAAGATGAGCGTATGGCGGGCGCGCGCTTAAACACCTATCTTTCAGGGATGGCGCAATCGTGTCGCTACGCCGTAAGCCGCTTGCCCCATAAACGCGAATCCGCAGGACCTTCTGATGCCGGTGTTGCCACGCCCTCGTCTAACGCTGACACGCCGCGCGCTCACACGCATGGGGCTGCGCGTGGCCGTCGTTATTGTGTTGGTCACGCTGGGCAGCTACTGGCATCTGTACAACAGTCTGCAACACATGCTGACCACCGGCCTGGCCAATTACGCCGAGGCGCGCGCCAATCACGAATCGCAAGATTTTCTGCTGGCGCAAACGCAGACCCGCATGCTGGCCGACGAATATCTGCGCCGCCTGAAGGCGCTGGGCCAGACTGATCCGCAAGCCGAATTCGACGCGCACTTTGGCCGCTCGCCTGACGGGCTGATCCGGGTGCGGCCCGAGATCAGCGACTTCCGACACAAAGCCACGCTGTTTATCCGCAATGACGTGCCCATTACCCCCGATCTGCGCCGTCGCGTGCTCACCGGCTACCAGTTGCTGAGCGAATGGGGGCCGCTGACCACCAATCGTTTTCTCGATAGCTTCATGAATATGCCGGAGCAGCTGTCGATCAATTACGCGCCATTTGTGGACTGGAGTCTGAGTGCCACACCCAGCACCAATATCTTTGAATATGAAACCGTATGGCGCTCGGCGCCCAAAGCCAATCCGGCGCGCAAGTCGTTCTGGACCTCGGTTTATTTTGACGAGGGCGCACGCAAATGGATGATTTCGCACGTGTCGCTGGCCGATCTGGACGGGCGTTGGGTGGGCAGCCTGGGGCAGGATATTGCGATAGACGATCTGGTGCGGCGCACGCAGAACACGCACTTGCCCGGCACATGGAACCTGATTGTGCGCAGCGACGGCCAGTTGATTGCGCATCCCACGCTGGCCAAAGAAATTGCCAAAGCCGGCGGCAATCTGGACGTACGCCAGTTGCACGACAAAACCCTGGAAAACATCGTGCAAGCCGCGCTCAGTGTGCCGGACGGCCATGGTTCTGCCACCACGCCGCGCGGTGACTATCTGGTGGCGGTGTCCACCATCGCCGGGCCGCAATGGAAGTTGGTGGTGGTGTATCCGGGCAGCCTGCTGGCCAGCATCGCGCGGGCCAATGCCAGCTATGTGCTGTTGCTGGGCGCGGCTTCGTTGCTGCTGGAATTGCTGATTATGTGGCTGGTGTTGCAACGGCATGTGGCCGAGCCCTTACAGGAAATGGTGATTGCCGCTGAGCGCATCCGCGATGGCGAATATGCGCTCGACCTCAAAAGCGCGCGGCTGGACGATGAGTTGGGCGAACTGGCGCGTGCCCTCGCCGGGATGGCCGAGCGGGTGGGCGAGCGCGATGGGCAGTTGCTGCATGCGGCCAAGCAACTGGCGCGCGAGGCCGAGCTGGCAGGGCAAACCGCAGCGCGGCTGGAGGCGCTGTCGCAAATCCTACCGGACCCGGTGTTTCTGATTGATCAGCATGGCGTGGTGCGCGAGGCCTTTGGCAAGACGGCTGCTTTGTTTGCGGGCAACCCGGTGGCACAGAATGTGTTCAGCACGCTGCCGGAGGACTATCACGATCTGGCCCGCACGGCATTGCAAGATGCCTTGATGCGCGGCGCGCCGCACCGGCTGGTTTATCCGGTGAATACGCCCTTGCCGGCACGCTGGTTTGAGGCACGGTTAATGCCGCTGCCCAGTTCGTCCACCTATCACTGGAGCGTGCTGTGGTTGGTGCGCGATATCACCGAGCTGAAGCAAGCTGCCGAAGAAACCCGGCTGGCGCGCGACCATCTGCAGGACATTGTGGCGGCACAAACCGCCGATCTACGCGCGGCACGGGACAAGGCCGATGCGGCAAACCGGGCCAAGACGCAATTTGTCTCGAATATTTCGCATGAATTGCGCACGCCGATGCACGCCATCCTCAGCTTTGCCCGCATCGGCATCGAAAAGGCGGCACAGGCCGAACCGGACAAACTGCGCCGCTATTTTGAAAACATCGCCAAATCGGGCGAACGCATGCTGGCCACGGTGAATGATTTGCTGGATATCGCCAAGCTGGAAGCGGGCAAGATGGATTATCACTTTGTCGATACCCAGCTGTGCCACATCGTCAACACGGTGGTAGAAGAACTGGAGCCGCTGGCGGCACGGCGGCATGTGACGATGACGGTACGCGGCTGCGACAGCGACACCGTGCATTGCGACAGCTTCCGCATTGCTCAGGTGATCCGCAATCTGCTGTCCAACTCGCTCAAGTTCAGCCCGTCACCGGGTGAAATCCGCGTGCTGATGCACAGCGACGGCGCAATGCTGCATGTAGGGGTGTGCAACGACGGCCCGGCCATCCCTGATGATGAACTGGCGCGTATTTTCGAGAGCTTTGTGCAAGGCACGGCGACCTCGCCTGCAGGCGGATCGGGGCTGGGGCTGGCGATCTGCCGTGAAATCATCACCGCCCACGGCGGCATCATCCACGCCAGCAATCTGGACACCGGCGGCGTGTGCTTTAACTTCACGCTGCCGATCACCAGAGTCCCATAGGGTGGGTCTGGACCCACCGTGTAAAGTGATGTGTCAAGCGCACCGCACCTGACATGCGGCTTTGAAGTTTCGCAACGGACCACGGTCCGAGGCGGTATGCCAGGTTCCCTGCTGTGTCTATTAGCTTTGGTCGGTGGGACTAGTCCCACCCTATAAAAACACCGCCGCTAGGGTGAGCGGACGGTGTTTTTTATCGGGCTAATCCAGCGTGCGGATTAACCGCCGCTGCCGCCAGTACCGCCGGGCGCGGTGGTGCCGCCGGTGGCATCGCCACCGGTGCCGCGATCAGTCTTGGTGCCGCCCTGGTCTTTGCCCTGGCTATGATTGCTGGCCTTCTTTTTGGTGGCGTCTTTTGTCACCTTGGGTTGGGTCGAATCATCGGGCTTGACGTGTTTGGTCATATTGTCGGTGTTGGTGTCAGGCGGGGCGGTGGTGCTGTCCGCAGCCATGGCGACGCCGCCGGCGCTCAGCGCGGCGGCCAGAAGCAGGGTTACGATGGGTTTCATCAGAGTCTCTCCGTTGTTGGTTTAATGGTGTGATCCCATCTTCTGCCGCAGCCGTGTTCATCAACATCAGTCAGGCCCGGCAACGCGCGTCAGCCAAACGCGCCCGGGGCCATTGCCGCTGGCGCAGGACAATCCCTGCTGACGCTGCAAGAGGACGCTTACCCGGGCCGCAGGCTTTGCCCGGCGCTTTGCTTTACAATGGCCCCCTTCGCGAAACTGTTTTTCTGGCTATCCGCACATGACTCTGTTGCAACTGCTCACCCAACGCGCCGCCGCCGCCTTTGCCAAAGCCGGTGCGCCCGACGCTGCCCCGCTGGTCCAGGCCGCTTCCAAGGCGGAATTTGGCGACTATCAAATCAACGGCGTGATGGGCGCAGCCAAAGCGCTCAAAACCAATCCGCGTGAACTGGCCACGCGCGTGCTGGCCGATCTGGAACTGGATGGCATCGCCAGCAAGCTGGAAATCGCCGGCCCCGGCTTTATCAACGTCACGCTCAGCGATGAATTTCTGGCCAGCCGCGTGCTGCAGCAACAAGACGATGTGCGCCTGGGCGCGGGCACCGGCCACGTGGAAACCGTGGTCATTGATATCTCGTCGCCCAACCTGGCCAAAGAAATGCACGTGGGCCATTTGCGCTCCACCATCATTGGCGACGCCCTGGCGCGCGTCTTTGAATTTATTGGCCACAAGGTCATCCGGCAGAACCACGTTGGCGACTGGGGCACCCAGTTCGGCATGCTGACGGCCTATCTGTTTGAGCAAGAATCCACCCAACCGGCCGAGCTGGCGCTGCACGATCTGGAAGAGTTCTACCGTGCCGCCAAAGCGCGCTTTGACGCCGACCCGGCTTTTGCCGATACCGCGCGTGATTACGTGGTGCGTTTGCAAGCCGGTGATACCCGGGTCCTGGCGCTGTGGGAACGCTTCCGCGAAATTTCGCTGGCGCATTGCCACGCCGTGTACGCGCAACTGGGCGTCAAGCTGACCCCGGACGATGTGATGGGCGAATCGGCTTATAACGACGATCTGCCCAAGGTCGTGGCCGACCTGAAAGCCCAGGGCCTGCTGGTGGAAAGCCAGGGCGCGCAGGTGGTGTTCCTCGACGAATTCCGCAATAAAGAAGGCGAGGCCGCAGCCTATATCGTGCAAAAACAGGACGGTGGCTATCTGTACAGCACCACCGATCTGGCCTGCGCGCGTTATCGCGACCACACCCTGCACGCCGACCGCGTGCTGTATGTGGTGGATGCGCGCCAGGGTCTGCACTTCCAGCAAGTATTTGCCGTCTCGCGCAAGGCGGGTTTTGTGCGGCCCGAGCTGGTGCTGGAACACGTGGCCTTTGGCACCATGATGGGCAAGGACAACAAGCCGTTCAAAACGCGCAGCGGTGGCACTGTCAAACTGGTGGAATTGCTCGACGAAGCCGAAGTGCGCGCGTTTGATCTGGTCACCAGCAAGAACCCCGATATGCCGGAAGCCACACGCCGCGAGATCGCCAAGGCGGTGGGTATCGGCGCCGTCAAATACGCCGATCTGGCCAAGCATCGCACCAGCGACTACGTGTTTGACTGGGACAGCATGCTCAGCTTTGAAGGCAACACCGCGCCGTATCTGCAATATGCCTATACGCGCGTCGCCAGCATCTTCCGTCAAGCCGGCACCGTGGATGAACACGCGCCGCTGCTGCTGGTGGAGCCAGCCGAACACGCGCTGGCGCTGGCGCTGGCGCAATTGCCCGATCTGCTGCAACAAGTGGCGGCGGAAACTGCGCCGCATTTCTTGTGCGCCTATCTGTATGGTCTGGCACAGAAGTTCTCGCGCTTCTACGATGCCTGCCCGGTGCTGAAGGCCGACGATGCCGCCACCCGCGCCAGCCGTCTGCGCTTGTGCGCCGCCACCGCCAATACGCTGAAGACCGGCCTCGGTCTGCTCGGCATTGCGGTACTCGAAGAAATGTAAAGCAGTTTGCCGGGGCGCGCCGCCGATGCGGTCGCGCGCCCCGCGCCGTCCCCACGCACGGGCTTCCTTGCTACAATCGCGGATTCCAAATACCAGATTGCAGCGCCCCAATATGCGTACCTCCGAGCTGTTCCTGAATACCCTCAAAGAAGCCCCCTCCGAAGCGGAGCTGATTTCGCACAAGCTGATGGTGCGGGCCGGGCTGATCAAAAAGCTGGGTTCCGGTTTGTATACCTGGATGCCATTGGGTCTGCGCGTGCTGCGCAAGATCGAAACCATTGTGCGCGACGAGATGAACAAGGCGGGCGCGCAAGAAATGCTGATGCCCACCATCCAGCCCGCCGAGCTGTGGCAGGAATCGGGCCGCTGGGCCGTGTTTGGCCCGCAAATGCTCAAGATCAAAGATCGGCATGATCGCGATTTCTGTTATGGCCCCACGCACGAAGAAGTCATTACCGACATCGCGCGTTCCGAGCTGCGTTCGTACAAGCAATTGCCGCAAAACTGGTATCAGATTCAGGCCAAGTTCCGCGACGAAATCCGCCCGCGTTTTGGCGTGATGCGCGCGCGTGAATTCGTGATGAAAGATTCCTACTCGTTTGATGCCGACTTCGCCGGTCTGGAAGTGGCCTACGGCAAGATGTACACGGCGTATTCCAATGTCTGTACCCGTCTGGGCCTGAAGTTCCGCGCCGTTGCCGCCGACACCGGCGCAATTGGCGGTTCGGGCAGCCATGAATTCCAGGTGCTGGCGGATGCCGGTGAAGATCTGCTGGCCTACAACCCCGATTCGGATTACGCCGCCAACGTTGAGCTGGCGCCGGCTTTTGCTCCGGACACCCCGCGCGCCGCCCCGGCTGAGCAAATGCGTGATGTGGATACCCCCAAGCAAACCACCTGCGAAGCTGTGGCGCAGTTGCTGGGCATCGGCATTGATCGCACGGTCAAGCTGATCGCGCTGGTGGGCGGTGAAGGCCAGTTTATCGTTGCGCTGTTGCGTGGCGATCATTCGCTGAATGAAGTGAAGCTGGGCAAAGTGGCCGGCGTGGGCGAATTCCGCTTTGCCACCGAAGAAGAAATCCGCGCGCGCTTTAACTGCCCGCCGGGCTTCCTTGGCCCGGTCGGTATCGCCAGCGATATCACCGTGATCGCCGATCTGACGGTGAATGCCATGAGCGACTTTGTGGTCGGCGCCAACAAGCCCAAGTTCCACCTCGCGGGCGTCAACTTTGGCCGCGATCTGCCGGAACCGACCGTGGTGGCCGATATCCGCAACGTGGTGGTGGGCGACAAGGCACCGGATGGCAAAGGCACGCTGGATATCTGCCGCGGTATCGAAGTCGGCCATATCTTCCAGCTGCGCACCAAGTATTCCGCCGCGCTCAACGCCACTTATGTGGCCGAAGACGGCAGCCAGAAGCACTTTGAAATGGGCTGCTACGGTATTGGCGTGTCGCGCATTGTGGCTGCGGCCATCGAGCAGAACCATGACGAGCGCGGCATCATCTTCAGTGCGGCGATGGCGCCGTTTGCCGTGGCCGTGGTGGCAGTGGGCTACCATCGCTCCGAAGCCGTCAAGGCGGCCGCCGATGCGCTGTACAACAGCCTGATCGCGGCCGGTGTCGATGCGCTGCTGGACGACCGTAACGAGCGGCCGGGCTCGATGTTTGCCGATATGGAACTGCTGGGCATTCCGCACCGCATTACCATCGGCGACAAGGGTCTGGCGGAAGGCAATGTCGAATACGTGGCACGTGCCGGTGGCGAAATGCAGAAAGTCGGTCTGGCCGATGCGGCGACGTTTGTGCGCCAACGTCTGGCGGCTTGAGCGTTTATTGATTGAGTAGTTGTTACAGGGGCGGCGGCCCGCCGTCGCCCTGGAATCCCCATGAATAATCCGTACTTTGATGCGCCGCTGGTGCTGATCGATCTGGAAACCACAGGCGCCACGCCAGCCACCGATCGCATTACCGAAGTCGGACTGGTGCAGATCGACGCCGACGGCATTCGCAGCTGGCAAAGTCTGGTCAACCCGCAGCGACCCATCCCCCCGTTTATTCAGCAACTGACCGGCATTAACGATGCCATGGTGGCCGACGCGCCCACCTTTGCCGAACTGGCGCCCACCTTGCTGCAAAAGCTGGAAGGCCGTGTGTTTGTCGCGCACAACGCGCGCTTTGACTACGGTTTTTTAAAGCAGGAATTCAAGCGGCTGGGGCTGCGTTTTAGCGCGCGCGTGCTGTGTACGGTCAAACTGTCGCGCAAGCTTTATCCGCACGAACACAAACACAGTCTGGATACGCTGGTGGCGCGCCACGGCTTGAGCGTGCCCGGCGAACGCCACCGTGCGCTCACCGATGCGCTGTTGCTGCAGCAGTTTCTGGATGCCGCCCAGCGCGATCATCCCGTCACCGCCATCCACGCCGCGATTCAGGATCTGACGCGCCAGCCGGTGGTGCCAGCCGGTGTCGACCCCGCCATCGTGGACGATCTGCCGGAAAGCCACGGCGTCTATGTGTTTTACGGCGACGGTGACGAACCGCTGTTTATCGGCCGCAGCAGCAATGTGCGCAAGCGCGTGCTGACGCATTTCTCGGTTGACCTGAAGGACCGCAAAAAAGCGCGCGAGGCGCAGATGCTGGGACTGCTCAAGCGCGTGGACTGGGCGGAGACTGCGGGCGAGTTTGGCTCGTTGCTGCACGAAGCCAGCCTGCTGCGCAGTTTGTCGCCGCAATACAGCCCGCGTCTGCGTAAAACGCGCGAACTGGTGGCATGGCGCTTAATGCCGCAGCCCGACGCGCCGCTGGAAATTGCCCTGGTGCCGCTGGAAAACCTGGCTGAAGCCGGACCAGATGAATTCTGGTTTGGCCCGTTCCGCAGCGAGCGCGAGGCGAAGACGGCGTTAACCCGGCTGGCCGACGCGCATAATCTGTGCCGCACTTTGTTGGGTTTCGAAACGGTCACGCCGTGCAGCAGCCATCTGGCGCAGAAATGCCGCGGCGCTTGCATGGGCAAAGAACCGGTCGGATTGCATAACGCGCGCGTTCTGGCGGCGTTATCGAAGCTGAAAATGCCCGCGTGGCCGTATGCCGGGCCGGTGGCGCTGGCTGAAGGGCAGGGCGATGCGGCGGTGCTGCATGTGCTGGAGAACTGGAATTATCTGGGCTCGGCGCGCGATGATGAACAACTGGCCGAATTGCTGTCCGCGCCACGCCCGGCGTTTGATCTGGATATGTTCAAGCTGATCCAGGCCGAACTGAAACGTGGCCGCTTGATGATCAAAAAGCTCACGTAGGATGCGTTACCCCCGGGCTTGTCCTCGCTTGCGGGGACTTGTCCTCGCTTGCGGGGACAACGCACATTTCGGGGCCAGCCCGCGTCCACGGCATAGCCAAATGCACGTTGCCCCCAGCCAGGACAAAACCTCTCCAGGGCAACACATTACCGAGACGCTTTCCGCTGCTGTTTGTTACGCCTGCGCCAGCGCTTGCCGTGCGCTGGCTTCATCGGTCACCAGCCCGCTGAGGGCGCGGCCGCGCAATGCGGCGTTCAGCGCTGTGTACTTCGCCTTGCCGCCGCCAAAGCCGATCACAGGCTGCGCGGCGGACATCGGCAGGCGCAAGCTGGTGACGCGCTGCGCCAGCGGCGAATCCAGTGCCTGGCCGTTGTGATCGAGTACGTGGCCTATCATCTCGCCCGCCGCGCCCAGGCCCATCAATTGCGAAATATCATCCGCGCTTAAAAAACCGTCTTCCTGCAGCGGGCAGCCCGGTCCGATTGAACCGATGCCGAGGAAAGTGACGTCCGCATGCGCCGATAGCTCGCTCACCACGCGATACACGCGGTGGCTACACCATTGGCGGCAGTCTTCCGCGCTGTCGGCAATCAGCGGCGCGGGCAGCATAAAGTATTTGCTACGCGTCTTTTCGGCGGTGCGTAGCGCCACGTCGTAGCGATTGGAGGCGCCATCGCTGGCAATCGCCCCCACCATCGAGACGATGCGATGCTGCGGCCGCTCGATTTCGCTCAGTTCATCAATCACCGCCTTCAGGGTCCGGCCCGAACCCAGATTCACCACCAGCGGTTTATCTGACTGCAAAAACTGGTCCATCACCTGCGCGCCCGCTACCGCCAACATGCGGCGCAGCACGTCGCCTTCGGCGTTGCCGGCCGGGACCACGCGACACAGGCTCAGGCCAAAGCGCGTTTTCATCGCCTCGGCCAGCGCCAGGCAATCGCTGACGTCATGGTCGATGCGTACGCGCACCAGGCCTTCTTCTACCGCGTACGCCACCAGACGCTGCGCCATCTGTCGGCTGATGCCGAGATGCTCTGCGATTTCATGTTGCGTGTTGTTGGCCACGTAATACATCCACGCGGCGCGCGCAGCCTGGTCCAGTTTCTCTTGTTGTCTCGACATGATTTTCCTGTAAAGCCCCGTAGCGCCTGGGTTGAGCGGCCGTGGGGCTGCGCCGGATTGTAACCGTGCCCCTGCGGCTTGCGGCTGTTTTACCACCGGGCGGCAGCAAAAGACAGCCCGGTATGTTGCAGTGCATTTGCTCAGCGCGCGAGCAAATGCTTGACAAGGATCAAACGTGAAGCGAATATTTGCCCGCGTAGTGAATAAATGCTCACTACGTAAATAGTGCCACAGTTTGAGCTGGGGTGCTGATCGCCGGGTTGCTTCGCGTGTTGTGCCGCAGCACCTGGTCGCTACGCTCACTGATCGTGTTTTACCCAACGCAATAACAAAGGCCGCGCCCTTGCGTGGCTGTAACAGCCGGGTTTGCTCTGCACCGGCCACTCAACGAAAAGTATGGAGAGATCAACGTGAACAAGACCCTGACTACCGCAATCGCTGCCGCGTTTGTTGGACTGGCTGGTGTAGCCAGCGCCGCCACCGTCACCATTGCCACCATCAACAACCCCGACATGATCGAGCTGCAAAAGCTCTCCAAGACGTTTGAACAAGCTAATCCGGACATCCAGTTGCGTTGGGTAACGCTGGAAGAAAACGTACTGCGTCAACGTGTTACTACAGATATCGCCACCGGTTCGGGCCAGTTTGACCTGATGACCATCGGCGCTTACGAGGCCCCGATCTGGGCGGGCAAAAACTGGCTGAGCCCGTTGGATCTGCCCGCCAGCTATGACCTTAACGATGTGATCAAGACCGTACGCGATGGCCTGTCGCTCAAAGGCAAGCTGTATGCGGTGCCGTTCTATGCCGAAAGCTCCATGACCTACTATCGCAAAGACCTGTTTGATGCCAAGGGTCTGAAGATGCCGGATCAGCCGACCTGGACCGATATTCAGGGTTTTGCTGAAAAACTGACCGACAAAGCCGCCGGCGTTTACGGCATCTGCTTGCGCGGCCAGGCCGGTTGGGGCGAAAACATGGCACTGGTAGGCACCATGGTGAATACCTACGGCGGCCGCTGGTTTGATCAAAGCTGGAAGCCGACCATCGATACGCCGGAATGGAAGAAGGCCGTCACCACTTACGTCGACATCCTCGGCAAATATGGCCCTCCGGGCGCCAGCGCCAATGGCTTTAACGAAAACCTGGTGCTGTTTGGTAGCGGCAAGTGTGCCATGTGGGTCGACGCCACTGTCGCCGCCGGCATGTTGTACAACGGCAAGGAATCCAAAGTAGCCGATAAGGTGGCCTTCGCCGCTGCACCGCAAGGTACTTCGCCGAAGGGCGCGCACTGGCTGTGGATGTGGTCGCTGGCCGTGCCGAAGTCGTCCAAGAACCAGGCCGCCGCACAGAAATTTGCGGCATGGGCTACCTCGAAGGAATACATCGCGCTGGTCGCCAAAGACAAGGGCTGGGCTTCGGTGCCGTCCGGTACGCGTGAATCCACTTACGCCAATCCGGAATATCAAAAAGCCGCGCCGTTTGCCAGCTTTGTGCTGAGCGCCATCAACACCGCCAACCCGACCGATGCCACCGTGCAGAAAGTGCCGTACATCGGCGTGCAGTTCGCCACCATCCCTGAGTTCCAGTCCATCGGCACCGTGGTGGGCCAGAACGTGGCAGGCGCGCTGACCGGCAAGCTGACCATCGACCAGGCGCTGAAGAACTCGCAAGCCTCGACTGAGCGCGCCATGAAACAAGCGGGTTATCTCAAGTAATCCGCGCTGGTACGTCGTCACCGGAAGCCGCGCTGCCAGGCGGTTTCCGGTGGTCCCCTGACTGACCCGCACAGGTGTCCCCCATGACTCAACAAGTTCTCAATGCGACGGTAGCCCCCCTGCCGCCCGGTGAAACCCTCACCCCGGCCGTGCAGCCGCGCAGCAAATTGCCGCTGGCCAGCCTGATGCTGACGCCGTCGGTAGCGGTGCTGTTTTTGTGGATGCTGGTGCCGTTGCTGATGACGCTGTATTTCTCCGCCATCCGTTACAACCTGCTCAACCCGGACCAGACCGGCTTTGTCGGCCTTGATAACTATCGCTACCTGCTGGATGACCCGGCCTTCTGGCCCGCCATTGGCCACACCCTGACCCTGATCGGCTCGGTGCTGGGGATTTCGGTAGTGGGTGGTTTGCTGCTGGGCGTGCTGTTTGACCAACCGTTTGCAGGGCGGGGTATCGCGCGACTCCTCGTTATCGCGCCCTTTTTTGTAATGCCCACGGTCAGCGCGCTGATCTGGAAAAACATGATCCTGCACCCGGTGTATGGCCTGTGGGCCAACATCTTCCGCGCCCTGGGCCTGCAGCCGATTGACTGGCTGGCGCAGTACCCGATGTGGTCGGTGATTGTGATGGTGTCGTGGCAATGGCTGCCGTTTGCGTTTCTGATTTTGCTGACCGCATTGCAATCGCTGGACCAGGAACAGAAAGAAGCCGCGCAGCTGGATGGCGCGGGCCCGATCCGCATCTTTATCTACATCACGCTGCCGCATCTGTCGCGCGCCATTGCCGTGGTGGTGATGATCGAGACCATCTTTTTGCTGTCGATCTTTGCCGAAATCTTTACCTCCACCGCCGGCGGCCCCGGCACCGAAACCACCACGCTAACGTGGCTGATTTATTCGATCGGCTTGCAACAGTTTGATATCGGCATCGCTTCGGCCGGTGGCGTGATCGCGGTGGTGCTGGCCAATGTGGTGTCGTTCTTCCTTGTGCGCATGCTGTCGAAGAACCTGAAAGGGGAGTACGAAAAATGAACGATAAAGCCCCATGGTGGGTGGGCGTGTTGGGGTGGGGGACGGCATTTGTCATCTTTCTGCCCATCCTGATCATCGCCGTCACCGCCTTCAAGACCGAACAGGACGCGTACTCGCTGTCGCTGCTGTTCAAGCCCACGCTGCAAAGCTTTAACGAAGTATTTGAACGCAGCCATTACCTGGGCTTTGTCAGCAACTCGATCTATGTCTCGATCGGCTCGACCATCGTGTCCCTGGCGTTGGCGGTGCCCGCGGCGTATTCGCTGGCGTTCTTCCCGGGCAAGCGGGCGCAAAAAATCCTGTTGTGGATGCTGTCTACCAAGATGATGCCGGCCGTGGGCGTGTTGATCCCGATCTATCTGCTGGCCAAGACCACGCTGCTGCTGGATAGCATTACCGGGCTGATCATCATCTACACGCTGATCAATCTGCCGATTGCGGTGTGGATGGCATTCACCTACTTCAATGAAGTGCCCAAAGAAATCCTTGAAGCCGCGCGCATCGATGGCGCCAACGCCTGGCAGGAAATGCTGCATCTGTTGCTGCCGACCGCGCTGCCGGGCCTGGCCTCAACGGCGCTGTTGCTGGTGATTTTTTCATGGAACGAGGCGTTCTGGAGCCTGAACCTGTCCAGCGTCAACGCCGCACCGCTTACCGTGTTTATCGCCTCGTACAGCAATCCGGAAGGTTTGTTCTGGGCCAAATTGTCAGCGGCGTCCTTGCTGGCGGTGGCGCCCATCCTGGTCCTGGGCTGGCTGGCACAAAAGCAACTGGTGCGGGGCATGACGTTCGGGGCGGTCAAATGACAGGCATCACCCATGTCATCTGTGATTGCGACGGCGTGTTGCTCGATAGCGAAAGCGTTGCGCTGGCCGCCATCCTTGACGGGCTGGATGGCCGGGCGCCACGCCCGGTACTCGACGCCTTCTTGCGGCCGCGCCTGGGCATGACATTGCCCGCCATCGCCGCTGACATGGCGATCGAGCTGGAACTACGGCTCAGCATGACCGAAACGCTGGCGCTGGAAGCCGCAGTCGAGGCGCGCTGTATCGCCGAGGCGCAGGCCATCCCCGGCGTGCTGCAAGCGTTGTCCGCACTGCAACGACCGTTGGCGGTGGCCAGCAATAGCAGCCGCCCGCGCGTTGAAGCCGGGCTCAGTAGTGCGGGCTTGCGCGATTTGTTTGGTGGCCAGGTGTACACGCCGGATGTGGCGCTGCGACCCAAACCCGCGCCCGATTTATACCGTGCGGCCTGTAATGGTCTGGGTGGCCAGTCCGCCAGCACGCTGGTGATTGAAGACAGCGTGGCCGGCGTGACGGCGGCGCGGGCCGCCGGGTTGGCCGTGCTGGGGTTTGTCGGCGCGCGCCATGGCGAGATCGGCGCCAGCCGTCGCTTGTTGGCCGCTGGCGCCCACGCCGTGTTTGATGACATGACTGAGTTGCCCACGCGCGTGGCGCAATGGGCCGCAGTCTAAGCCGGGCCGGGATGCCGACTAAATCTATGTTTTTGCAGGTTTAGTCGCTGTATGGATAGCACGCTTGATGGCTAGATAGGTCGGCGTTACGGGCCACCTGGTGGCAGTCAATAAATGGATAGCAACGCGATAAAACGCAGTTCTTTTTTATCCCTCACGCGACGCGGCTTGCACGCGTAGGCACTCAAGGACAAAAGCAATGGCTGGATTGACTCTGCGTAACATTCAAAAGCGCTACGACGAAGTAGAAGTCATGCGCGATATCAACCTCGACATCGAGGACGGCGAATTTGTGGTGTTTGTCGGGCCGTCCGGCTGCGGCAAATCGACCTTGCTGCGCATGATTGCCGGTCTGGAAGAAATCACCGCAGGCGAGCTGAAAATCGGCGACGCGCGCATGAATGAAGTACCGGCCGCCAAACGCGGCATCGCCATGGTGTTTCAGAGCTACGCGCTGTACCCGCATATGACGCTGTACGCCAATATGGCGTTTGGCCTGAAGCTGGCTGGCAAATCGAAAGAAGAAATTGATGTGGCCGTGCAAAAGGCCGCAAAGATATTGCACATCGATCATTTGCTGGACCGCAAGCCGCGTGCCCTCTCGGGCGGCCAGCGCCAGCGGGTGGCCATCGGCCGCGCCATCACGCGTGAGCCCAAAGTGTTTTTGTTTGACGAGCCGCTGTCTAACCTGGACGCCGCGCTGCGCGTCAAAATGCGCCTGGAATTCAGCCGCCTGCACGATCAACTGAAAACCACCATGATTTACGTGACGCACGATCAAGTCGAAGCCATGACGCTGGCCGACAAGATTGTGGTGCTGTCGGCCGGGCGCGTGGAACAAGTCGGCTCGCCGCATACGCTGTATCACCATCCGGCCAACCGCTTTGTGGCGGGCTTTATCGGCTCACCCAAAATGAATTTCTTTGACGGACAGATCAGCGCCATTGCCGATGGGCTGGTGCACGTAAGCCTGGTGGGCGGCGGCGCACAAGCGGCCGCGGTGGAGTCGGCCGCGCTCAAGGTGGGTGACAAGGTGACGTTGGGCGTGCGCCCCGAACATCTGCATGTCAACGCCAGCGGCGCCTTTGCCGCCCGGGTAACGGCGCAAGAATCGCTGGGCGATTTTGCATATGTCTACGCCGACTGCGCCGCCGCACCGGATGGCCTGATTTTGCGCGTGCCAGAAGAACAGGAATACGCGCATGGCGCACAGATTGCCCTGAGCGCAGATCCGGAACGCTGCCATCTGTTTGACGCCAATGGCCAGGCGGCACGCCGCATCAAATTGCTGCAGGCCGCCTGATTTGACGCTGGCCCGGCGCGGCAACCGCCGGGCGCATCCTCTCCGTTCTTGCATCGTCCCCGGTTTGCCGGAAAGCCAGGCCGACGTCGCCGCGACGCCAGCAGGGGCCCGGCTTGCCGTAACAAACGCTTTATATATATAGGAGCAAGCAGCATGAATAGTTCGCAAGCCACCTGGCTGCATATTGGAGCCGGCTCGTTTCACCGCGCGCATCAAGCCTGGTATCTGCATCGACTGCTGCAAAGCGGTGACCATAGCTGGACGCTGGCGCTGGGTAATATCCGCGACGATATGACGCCGCTGCTGCAAGCGCTGCAACGCCAGAACGGCGAATACACGCTGGAAACTGTCGATCCGGCGGGCGTGCGTGAATACGAGCGCATCAAATCGGTAAGCCGCATTGTGGATTGGGATGCCGATCTGGCTGCGCTGACGGCGGCGGGGGCGGAAGCGTCCACCCGCATTATCTCGTTTACCGTGACGGAAGCCGGGTATTACCTCGACCATCATTTCAAGCTGGACCAGTCCAACCCGGACCTGGCGGCAGATTTAAAAGGCGACAGCAAGCGCACCATCTACGGCGCGATCACCGCCATTCTGAAAGCGCGCCAGGCCAATGACGCGGGCGCGGTGACGCTGCTGAACTGCGACAATCTGCGCCATAACGGCGAGCGTTTCCGCGACGGCTTGCTGCAGTTTCTGGCGTTGCGCGGTGAAACAGAACTGCGCGACTGGGCCGCCACCCACACCGCCAGCCCCAATTGCATGGTGGACCGCATTACGCCGCGCCCGGTGCCCGCCGTGGCCGAGCGCGTGCTGGCCAGCACCGGCGTTACAGACGAAGCCGCCGTAATGGGCGAAAGCTTTATCCAGTGGGTGATCGAAGATCACTTTATTGCGGGCCGCCCCGCGCTGGAAAACGTCGGCGTTGAAATGGTCGAATCAGTTCTGCCGTACGAAGAAGCCAAAATCCGCATCCTGAACGCCACCCACAGTTGCATCGCCTGGGCCGGAACGCTGACCGGGCTGGACTATATCCACGAAGGCACCGTGGTACCGGCGATCCGGCAGATGGCGTATGACTACGTGACCGAAGACGTCATCCCGTGCCTGAGCCCCAGCCCGCTGGACCTGGGCAAGTACCGCGATGTGGTGCTGGACCGCTTTAGCAATCCGCATATCCAGGACAGCAACCAGCGCGTGGCCGCCGATGGCTTCAGCAAGCTGCCCGGCTTTATTGCCCCGACCATTAACGAATGTTTTGCCCGTGGCAAGACGCCGCACGCCACGGCCATCTTGCCCGCCCTGTTCTTGCGTTTTCTGCAGCGCTGGGCGGCGGGTGAGTTGCCGTATCAGTATCAGGACGGCATTCTGGACGAGGCCGCCACCCGCGCCATGCTGGCCGACGCGGATCCGGTCAAACGTTACGCCGCCGACCCGATGCTGTGGGGCAAGAGCGCCGGTACGCCAGAACTGGAAAACGTGCTGCGTGAAGCGCTGGGCAAAGTCGACGCCTGGCTGGCCGCGGCATAAACACCACAAGGACATCTCGCAATGTATCTGGGCATCGATCTGGGCACGTCTGAAGTCAAGGTTGTGCTGCTCGACAACCGCAATCATCTGGTGGCCACGGCAGGCACCGCGCTCACCGTCAGCCGCCCGCATCCGCGCTGGTCCGAGCAAGATCCGGCGATGTGGTGGAGCGCCACGCAACAAGCGATCGAACAATTGCGTGCGGGGCATCCGGCGCAATTTGCCGAGGTGCGCGCGATTGGTTTAAGCGGCCAGATGCATGGCGCGGTAGTGCTGGATGCGGCGGATCGCGTATTACGCCCGGCCATCCTGTGGAACGACATGCGTAGCGCCGACGAATGCGCCGAGCTGACCGAACGTGCACCCGATCTGCATAGCATCGCCGGCAATCTGGCCATGCCCGGCTTTACTGCGCCCAAGCTGCTGTGGCTGCAAAAACATGAACCCAATGTCTTTAAAGCCATCCGCACCGTGCTGCTGCCCAAGGACTGGTTGCGCCTGCAACTGACGGGTGAAAAAGCCAGTGAACCGTCCGACGCCGCCGGCACCTTGTGGCTGGATGTGGCCAAACGCGACTGGTCGGATGAGCTGCTGGCCGCCACCGGCCTCAACCGCAGCCATATGCCGCGGCTGGTGGAAGGCGATGCGGTCTCGGGCACCTTGTTGCCCGCCCTGGCGCAGCAGTGGGGCTTGTCGGCCAATGTGGTCGTGGCTGGTGGGGGCGGCGATAACGCCGCCAGCGCGGTTGGCATCGGCGCGACGGTGCCCGGTGATGGCTTTATTTCGCTGGGTACATCGGGCGTGATGTTTGTGGTGAACGATCAATTCCGCCCCAATCCGGCCAGCGCCGTCCACGCCTTTTGCCACGCCTTGCCCGGACGCTGGCACCAGATGAGCGTGGTGCTGTCCGCCGCCAGTTGCTTGCGCTGGCTGTGCAAGCTGACCAGCACCGATGAAGCAACCTTGCTGCCCGAAGTGGCGGCGCTGTCGGCCACCATGCTGGACCAGTCGCCGGTATTCCTGCCTTATCTGTCGGGCGAACGCACACCGCATAACGATCCGTATGCGCAGGGCGTTTTCCACGGCATGACCTTGGCCACTGACCGCGCCATGCTCGGCTATGCCGTGTTGGAAGGGGTGGCCTTCGCGCTCAAGGATGGACTGGATGCGCTCAGTGCCGCCGGTACCCGCGTCGATACCCTGTCGTTAATGGGCGGCGGCGCGCGCAGTCCGTATTGGGCGCAATTGATTGCCGATGTGCTGAATACCCGCATCGTCACGCATCAAGGCGGCGAGTCGGGCGGGGCGCTGGGCGCGGCGCGGCTGGGCTGGTTGTGCAGCGGCGGAGATGAAGCCGAGATTTGCCGCAAGCCGCCGGTGCGCGCTGAGTATCTGCCGCAAACCGCACGCGCCGATGTGTTGGCGCACCGGCTTGATTTCTATCGGACGATCTATAAGCAGCGCCCGCTCGCCCATCTGGTGCAGGGCTAGCCGGCGTCTATGCGGGGGTGGCGGTGGCTTGTAGAATCGTCGCCACCGCCCGCTGGAAGCCACCATGAATACCGAGCAATTTCTTGATTACGCCGCCCAACGCTGTCGCGAGCACGGTACGCGGCTGACGCCCATCCGGCGCCAGGTTCTGCAGCGCGTGGCGGACCAGCCCGGATATTGCAAAGCGTATGACCTGCTGGAGCAATTGCGGCCCGAGATTGCCTCGCTGACCGCGCCCACCATTTATCGCGCGCTCGAATTTCTGGAAACCGAAGGCCTGGTGCATCGGCTTGATGTGGTTAACGGCTACGTGGCCTGCCAGCAGCACGATCACGATGCGCAAACCCTGTTTCTGATATGCCCATGCTGCGGCAAAGTGGCCGAGGCCAAGTCGGACGACAGTGGTTTTTTCTTTCGCAAGCTATTGGCGGATAACGATTTTGGCGAAGCGCCGCCGTATCTTGAGGTCAAGGCGCTCTGCGGTGCCTGCCAGCAACAGGGCGGCAGTTGCGCCGCCCGACACAGCCATATGCATCACACCCATTCCTGAGCTGATCCCGACAAAACGCGTGGCGAATTCATATTCCCACGCGTTTTGTCCATATGCGGCAGCAACACGCTGTGGGATGGTGGGCGCCCGGATACAAAGCCCGCTGGAGTTATCGCTAATTATTAGTAATAATACGGCTCACCCGCTCGCAGCAGCTAATACGTAGCATCAACGCCGCAAAGGAATCCCGGATGTTCAACCCCGCCGATCACCCACACCGCCGTTACAACCCGCTGGTTGGACGTTGGGTACTGGTTTCACCGCATCGTGCCCGTCGTCCATGGCAAGGCCAGCAAGACGCGCCGGAACGCGCGATCCGTCCATCTCACGATGCCACCTGCTACTTATGCGCCGGTAATACGCGTGCCAATGGCGCGGTCAACCCGGCTTATACGCATACCTTTGTGTTTGCCAATGACTTTGCCGCGCTGTTGGAAGACACTCCGGCGCCGCCCGCTAATGACGATCCGCTATTCCAGGCCTCGCAAGCCCAGGGTGAAGCGCGCGTGATCTGCTTTTCGCCCGACCACGCCAAAACCCTGCCCGAGCTGCCGCTGGATGCGCTGGAGCGCGTGGTGGATGTCTGGGTAGAACAGGTGGCCGAGCTGGGGCAGAAATACCGCTGGGTCCAGGTCTTTGAAAACAAAGGCGCGGTGATGGGGTGTTCCAATCCGCACCCGCACGGCCAGCTCTGGGCCAGCAATTTTCTGCCGACCGAAGTCGAAGCCGAAGACGAACATCAGCGCGCTTACTACGCGCAGCACGGCCGTGCGCTGCTGGTGGATTATGCCCAGCGCGAAGCCGGTACCGAACGCGTGGTGGTGGATACCGAACACTGGATTGCCGTGGTGCCGTACTGGGCGGCATGGCCGTTTGAAACCCTGCTGCTGCCCAAAGCGCAGGTGTCGCATCTGGACCAGTTGAGTGCGGCGCAACGTGCCGATCTGGCCATTGCAATCAAGCAACTGACCACGCGCTACGACAATCTGTTCCAGTGCTCGTTTCCGTATTCGATGGGCTGGCATGGCCGCGCCACCCACACCGACGAAGCTCAGCCACACTGGCAATTGCACGCGCATTTTTATCCGCCGCTGTTGCGTTCGGCCTCGGTCAAGAAATTTATGGTCGGCTATGAAATGATGGCCGAGACACAACGCGATATCACCCCGGAGCAGGCTGCCGCGCAACTGCGCCAGGTCAGCGCCACTCAACACTATCTCGCTTCGGCGAACGAACCCGCAGCCAGCTAATGGCGGAGCAATAACGATGTCTGAACCTCAAGCCCGTGTCATTGCCCAGTTCACCCAGGCCTTTGGCCAAGCGCCGCGCCACGTTATCCAGGCACCCGGCCGCGTCAATCTGATCGGTGAACATACTGATTACAACGATGGTTTTGTGCTGCCGTGCGCCATCGATTTCCACACGGCCATTGCCTGCAGCCCGCGCGCGGATCGCACCGTACGCGTTATTGCCGCCGATTACGCTGGAGAAGAAGACAGCTTCAGTCTGGACGAGTCCATCGTGCATCACCCGACGCAACTGTGGTCGACCTATGTACGTGGCGCGATCAAGGATCTGCTCGGCGCCGGTCATACCTTTGACGGCCTTGATATGGTGATCAGCGGCGATATCCCGCAAGGCACTGGCCTGAGTTCATCGGCGTCTTTGCTGGTGGCGGTAGGCCAGGCGGTCAAGACCACCTGCGGTCTGGTGCTGACGGCGCAAGCCAACGCGCTGAACGCGCAACATGCTGAAAACGAATTTGTTGGCACGCGCTGCGGCATCATGGACCAACTGATTTCGGCGTGCGGTCGCGTCGGCCATGCACTGCTGATTGATTGCCGTTCGCTGGAAACGCTGGCCGTGGCCATGCCGGAAACGCTGTCGGTGCTGATCATCAATTCGCGTATCCAGCGTGGCCTGGTCGGCAGCGAATACAACACGCGCCGCGAACAATGCGAAGCCGCTGCGGCGCATTTCCACGTCGGCAAACTGCGCGATGTGACGCTGAGCCAGTTGCTGGCCGAAGAAAGCAAGCTGGACCCGGTGGTATTCCGCCGCGCCCGCCACATCATCACCGAGAACGCGCGTGTGCTCGAGGCCACCCAGGCGCTGACCAAGGGCGATATCGAGCACATGGCGGTGCTGATGGAACAGTCGCATAACTCCATGCGCGACGATTTCGAGATTACGGTGCCGCTGATTGATGAACTGGTCGAGATCGTCAAAGCCGCCGTGGGCGAGCAGGGCGGCGTGCGCATGACCGGTGGCGGCTTTGGCGGCTGCGTGGTGGCGTTGCTGCCGCACGCGCTGGTCGATACCGCCGTTGCCGCGGTCGAAGCGCATTACCGGAATGCTGCTGGCGAAAAGGCGATCACGTATGTGTGCCATCCCAGCGCCGGCGCTGGCGTAATGCAGGCCCTCTAAATGCATGGGGTAGGACTCGGCGCCCCCGTCTAGACCCACCCTCCAAAGCCAGCGATAAAGGCGCCGACGTGCGTTTCTCTTTCGCTACTTTGGGTGGTGGGTCTAGACGGGGACGCCGAGTCCCACCCTATGAGTACGCATTCTTAAGCCGTGTCTCTGATCAGAGGCACGGCTTTTGTTTTTTTAGCGAATTGCTTCGGCATTTATTGCAAACTTTGCAATCACGCAACAGCTTTGCTGTAACCCCACTGAAATGTGCTCTGCGACACGTGCCGCGCCTGCAGTCTGACAACGTCGCTTTCTGCCGCTTTTCTTGTAGTCAGATCAAAGGCTTACGATTTTTCTTGATTACGTAGGCCGATTCTCACTAGCCGCTCCGCAGAGCGGGCCAGTCGCACCGTTTGTGCTTAAGCGCCTCAGCACTATCCCAAAACGAATATAAGCGGATTATCATGCACCCAGCCTGAAACCTTGATGGGGATCAGAGCGCAGTTTTTTGTATGGTGATACGCGGTCCCCGCAGAGGGCGCCCGTACTCAAACGCCGAGCCGTTAACCGGCCGCACTATAAACAGGGAAGCTCTCATGAGTCTGTTATCGCTACTCGATAAGCAACACAGCGTTGCCAAACCGGGTTTCAACCGCTGGTTGATTCCGCCGGCCGCGCTCGCAATCCACTTGTGCATAGGTCAGGCCTACGCATTTTCCGTGTTCAATGCCCCGCTGAATAAAGCCTTCGGCTGGAGCATTCCGGCACTGGGCTGGATCTTTTCGCTGGCCATCGTGTTCCTGGGCCTGTCGGCTGCTTTCGGCGGCAAATGGCTGGAACGCGTGGGCCCGCGCGCCACGATGTTTACCTCCGCACTGTGCTTTGGCGGCGGCTTTCTGATTTCAGCGCTGGGCATCAAGCTGCAGCAGCTGTGGCTGCTGTATGCCGGCTACGGCGTGCTGGGTGGTATCGGCCTGGGCCTGGGTTATGTGTCGCCGGTGTCGACGCTGATCAAGTGGTTCCCGGATCGCCGCGGTATGGCAACCGGCATGGCCATCATGGGCTTTGGCGGTGGCGCCATGATCGGCGCGCCGCTGGCTGTGTCGCTGATGGACCATTTCAAGGGCACTGATACCCCGGGTATCGCCGAAACCTTCGTCGTGATGGGCGTGATCTACACACTGTACATGCTGGTAGGTGCGTTTACCGTGCGTTTGCCGGCTGCGGGCTGGAAACCGGAAGGCTTTGTCGAAAAAGTCTCCACCGACAAGCTGGCGTCGACCGAATACGTGCACGTTGATGTCGCCCACAAGACACCGCAATTCTGGTTGCTCTGGGCCGTGCTGTGCCTGAACGTGACCGCGGGTATCGGTGTTCTGGGCCAGGCTTCGCTGATGATCCAGGAAGTATTTAAAGGCTCCGTCACCCCGGCTGCGGCTGCGGGCTTCGTGGGCTTGCTGAGTCTGTTTAACATGGGCGGCCGCTTCTTCTGGTCCAGCGTGTCGGACGTGCTGGGTCGTAAAGGCACTTACCTGGTGTTCCTGCTGCTGGGCGCGGTGCTGTATGCACTGGTGCCGACCGTAGGCGCCGGTAGCGTTGCGCTGTTCGTGGCCCTGTACGCAGTCATCCTGTCGATGTACGGCGGCGGCTTTGCCACCATCCCGGCCTATCTGTCGGACAAGTTTGGCACACGCTATGTTGGCGCCATCCACGGCCGTCTGCTCACCGCATGGTCGGTGGCTGGTGTTGCTGGCCCGGTAATCGTGAACTACATGCGTGAAAACCAGATCGCCCACGGCGTGGCCAAGGCCGAAGCCTATAGCACCACCATGTACGTGATGGCTGGCCTGCTGATCGTTGGCTTTATCTGCAACTCTCTCGTGAAGCCGGTACATGCCCGCTTCCTGACCAAAGAGGCTTAAGCAACATGGACGACAAAGTCAAAGGCATCATCCTCTGGATCGCCGTGCTCGCACCGCTGGTGTGGGGCGTGTTCCAGACCGTCAAGAAGACCCTGGCGCTGTTCAGCTAAACGCTGAACCCGCTTGCCCAAGACGCCCGGCACTTTGTGTCGGGCGTTTTTGTTTTGGGTAGCTTTTGAGCGCTGCGCGTCAGCCTGGCGGATCAATTTGAAAACGGATTCACAGTATCAAGGCTGGTTTGCTGAAAGTGCCGGACGTTGCGCGTAACCATGGTCAAGCCATGCACGATTGCTGTCGCAGCAATCAGTTTATCCACCGGATCTTGCTGATGTGGCACTCTCAAATGACCCCATAACTGCGCCACTTCGGCATCGACCGGCAAAACGCGGTTTTGATATTCAAGCAGTACTTCGGCAAACCAGTTTTCCAATCCGTCCGCTTGCGGCTGATCGCCGCGATGCCGCAATTTTTCGATGCCGTATCTGATTTCACCCAGACTGATTGCCGAGATCTGCGGTTGATCGCCTTCCTCCTCGCAGCGGAGCGCGAAGCGCTGAACGCCTGGATCTGCGGAGGAGCCCTTATGCTGCTCGCTCAATACGTTGGTATCAATCAAACAGGCCATCGCGCATATCTCTGCCGCCGCCATTATCACGCGCGAAATCCTCGTCCAGACCCACATTGGGCATGGCAAACAGAACGTCGATAAAGGGCCGGGGCGGTCCGTGACGGTGTGCACACGCTTGCTTGTAAGCCTCAAAATCAAATGGTCCCGCATCCGGGTCTCGATACGAAAACGCCCGCCGCGCACTCTCCATACGCTTGCGCACATCACGCGCTTTCTGTGCGCTCTGGTCGATCAACTCAGTCATACACACTCCTTTGCAAACCCAGGCAAATTCGCCGATGCGTGCCTCTCAGCAACAGTCCAGCATAAGGAATGCTCGAAAAACAGAGGATAAGAAAACTCGCTAAATAAAATGTCCTGGAACAATGCCGCCGATGAAGGCAGAAGGCGCCCGCGCAGCGCCTCGCCCAACAGCCGCGAAGGCGACAGCGTAGCGCCTCGCCCAACGAAAGCCTGAAAAGAAAACAGCCCCGAGCAAA